>JAEUHA010000669.1 GCA_016793535.1 Opitutaceae bacterium
TTTCAATCTCGACCCACCCGCCCTACCCGCCACCGGCATCTCTCTCTTCGCTCCTAACGCTTCCATGAATCGCGAACGCACCCTCTCCCGCGAAGTCGCCGCGACCCAGATTCCCTCCGGCGACAAGCAGACGCTGCCCTCGGGCTCGCGGGTATTCATCCACCAAACCCTGGGCGGGAGCTACACGGTCCAGACGGACTTCGGCCTCTTTCGCATCGACGGCAAGGACGGCGACGCTCTCGGCGAGAAGGTGGCGGACAACACCGTGGCAGCCTCGACGCTCGCCGATGGCGCGCCGGACCCCGAGGCGGTGTGGGCGCAACTCCGCCAGGTCTTCGACCCGGAGATTCCGGTCAACATCGTCGATCTCGGCCTCGTCTATTCCATGGACATCGAGAAACTCGGCGAGGCCAACCCGCCGGGTTACCGGGTGAACGTGGCCATGACGCTGACCGCGCCCGGCTGTGGGATGGGACCGGCGATCGCCGAAGACGCGAAGTCCAAGATTCTCTGCGTCCCGGGCGTCACCGACGCCGACGTCCGCATCACCTGGGAACCACCCTGGAACCAGCAGATGATCTCCGAAGAGGGGAAGATGAAGCTGGGGCTGATCTGAACCCTGTAGGCGGGGTGCCCCCACCCCGCTTCCCTGCATCTAAAGCGGGGTGAGGGCACCCCGCCTACAGAGACGGTTCTACCGCACGCTTCCTCCGACCGTCGCCATCACCGGCTGGCGAGACCTCGGTTCGGGCTCGTGGAATCCCGCCCGCTTCATCCCGCGCTGCACCTCGGGCGCTCGCATGAAGGTGCGCCACACGAGGCCGCTGCGCAGGTTTTCCGCCATCAGCAGGGTAATGCCCACGCTGATACCGATGACGTCGGGCGAGGCCCAGCGGGTCTCCGGGTTGAACGCATCGACAAAGCCGTAACGCCCCCAGACCTGGTCGCCGCCCACCGCCTTCATCCGCCGCAGGGCCGCGAGGCACTCGGTGGGCGCGAAGGGCAGTGATCCGCCGGGCGCGCTCGGGACCACCGTGCCGTCGCTCAGGTCATCGGCGGCCCCACCCGGCAGCGGTGTGCCCCAGGCCTGGTAACCGTGCGCACTGTCCGAGGCGGTCAGGCCCCAGAAGTCCCGCGACCAGTGCGGAAACCGGTGCCGCTGCGCCGCGGACCACTCCCGCTGCGCGAGCGTGGCGTCGACCGAGTTCTGCCAGTAATCCAATCCCTGCCCGTCGCGCCGGCCGCGGAAATCGAACCAGGCCTGCGCATACTGGTGCGTGAAGAGCGGTCCGCACTGGATGAAGTCCCGCCCGGCGTGATTGACCCACGGCTCGCGGCGCCACGCGCGCCACGCCGTTTCCGGGAGCGCGCCGGTCGGCGCACCGATGCCCAGCAGGTACAAGCCGAGCAGCTCGGCATAACTGTCCCAGCGATGGGGAATGAACCCGGTCTCCGGCCGCCAGCCGTGCGACAGCGTCGCGCCGCCGTTCAACGCCCACGGCCAGTCGATCCGCGCATAGAGTTGATCCACCAGCCGAGTCACCTCGGGGTCGCGCAGGTGTTCCCGGGCCAGCAACGCCCCCTTCAGCAACAGCGCGGTGTCGATCGTCGACGCCTCGCTGTCCCATGCGCGCCGCCCCGTCGCGGCATCGACGAAATGGTAGTACCACCCGCGCTCCTGGGCATGTCCCGCCAGCACGAAGCGCAGCGTGCCGCGCACGCGGCGCAGCACTTCGTCGCGGGTCATCCATCCGCGCGACTCGGCCACGCACCAGGCGGAAAGCCCGAAACCCGTCGCCGCCACGCTCGACGGCACGGCTGAAATCCCGCCGTTCACCGGTGCCCGGTCCCGGACCAGCCCCGTCAACGGGTCGGCCTGCTCCTCAAAATACCGCACCGCCCGCCGCTGCAGGTCGTCGAGGAACGTGGTATCCGCGGCGCTGAGACGCACAGCGGGATCGGCGGCACCCGCCGGCACGGCCAGCAGGATGACCGCCAGAATCAGGCGGAACGGGAGAATGGCGCGGGGGAGGCGCACCCTTCGGGGTCGGGTTGAGGTTGAAGCCGCGGACCGGCGTGACGCCGGGCCGTCGGTCAGCAGATTAACGACACGATCGGTCCGGGCGAGCAGGAATCTTTTTCCGACCGGAGAAATTTTTGTGTCGGCGGGGTGCCCCCACCCCGCACGGAGCGTCACGCGCTCTCCAACCCGCGGGGTGAGGGCACCCCGCCTCCATTACGTCGCGAATCGAATCTCCCGCTAACGCAGCGCCGCCAATTTCACGTCGATCGCCCGCGCCTGCGCCTCGGCCTCGGTCAGCGGCAGTCCGGCGCGTACGCCCGGACGCTGGTGCCCCGTCGCCGTCAGCCAGGCATCACGCAGCAGCGTTTGTCGCCGGGTCACGAGATCGAGAATCTCCGGCCCGCGCGGCAGGGTCGCCACCATCGCGGCCGCGCTTTCGACGCCCTCCAGGTCACGGGCGCCAAAGTGACGGAGGATCTCGCGCGCCATCAGCCAGTGGCCGTAGTCGCCCGGATGCACGCCGTCCTTCGAGAGATAGAAATCGGGCTCCTGTTTCCGGTGGGCGGCCAGCGCGGCCCGCATCGGGCCGTTCAGGTCGATCACCTCCCACCCGGCCGCCCGCTGTTCGAGCAGCCACGCCGCGTAGCGTTCGAGCACGGCTCCGTACCCCGCCTTGCCGCCGCGCCCATCGTCGTAGGGCGCGGGCGTGGCGTGCACGATCCGGGCGCCCACGGCCGCGACGGCGGCCCGGAGGCGTTTCAGGCCGTCCTGGTAACGCCGGAACCGCTCCGCCTCGAGCGGCAGGTAGATCCCGTCGTTCATGCCATAGCAGGCGACGACGAGGTCGGGCTTCGTCGCCGCGAGCACGCGGCCCAGGCGTTCATGCAAGTCGGGTCGGGGGAAGGCGCCCTTCGCGTGGCCCTCCTCGGAAAGGCCCGAGACGGTTTCGCTGGAAAGCCCGACATTGAGGATCTCGAGCGGACGCCCGGGGTGACGCGTGGCGAAATACGCCGCGAACGCATTCACATAACCGCCGCCATACGTGATGCTGTCGCCAAGGAAAACGATCCGGCGGACATTGTCCGGAATGGTCGCAACAGCCGGAGCGGCGGCGAGAGCGCCGGTGGTGAGCGAAACCAGGAGAACGACGAGGGTAACCAGACGGCAGGAGAAACAGCGCATGGGGAAAGCGGGAACGCGGCAAGTGGGAGCGCGGCCCTCCCCGGCTGCAACGTTCTAAATGCGGACGAGGACGTCCGGGCTCTCATCGACCCGCTACAGCACCACCAGCACGATGGCTGACATCATGAGGAT
Source organism: Opitutaceae bacterium (assembly GCA_016793535.1). Classification (GTDB taxonomy): domain Bacteria; phylum Verrucomicrobiota; class Verrucomicrobiia; order Opitutales; family Opitutaceae; genus ER46. Next base: position 3,338 of record JAEUHA010000669.1, read on the forward strand.
CGCGCCCGAAAGCCGCCAGGTCAGCACCCGGCGCCCGAGGTGTTGTTCGCGGCTTTTCACCCAATGCCCGAACGCCCACACGAGCAGGACGGTCCAGAGTCCGCGGGAACTATAGAGCACGTTGGCCGGCGCGGCCTGGCCCCACTTGGCCACGGTCGACACAAACAGGATCGACTGCACGCCGAGCGCCGCGGAGCCGATCAGGAGCCAGGGCCACGCCGGCCGCGGAATCGCCGACAGCGGCGCACGGAAGCGCGGCACGAACGCAATCGAGAGCACCCCGGAGATGCCCATCACGAGCGGAATGAAACGCCCGAGTCCCCAGGCCGGTGACCACTGCTGCACGAGCACGTCGAAGACCGCGAACACGGCCGCAGAGAGACCGGCGGTGAGAATCGTGCGCCCCACGTTGTGATGCGCCGCGCGGCCACCCGATTGGTTCAGCAAGGCGATGCCAAGGCTGGCCAGCACCGCCGCAGCCCAGAGCTGCCACCGCAACCGTTCCCCGGCAAACGCGGTGACGAGAATCGCCACCAGCAGGATCTTCAGGCCGAGCACGGGCGCCACGATCGAGACGTCGCCGCGATCAATCGCGGTGAACGACAGCCACTGCCCGATGGTGAACAGCACCCCCACGACCAGCGGCTGCCACCACCGGTCGGCCGGCAGGTTGCCGCCCAGCAGCCAGAGCGGCTGGAAGATCAGAGCGCCGACGACGTTGGCCACGAACGCCGTCCGCCACACGCCCACGCCGAGCTCCGCCGCCCGCTTGATCACGAGCGCGGATGCCGCGTAGCCGATGCCGGCGAGGAGAGGAAGGAGGAGTGGCAGGGACACGTGCGGCGCGGATGAACGAGGTCTGGCAGGCTAGCAGCCGCCGCCCGGCAGACGAGCCGCAATCCCACGTCGCGCGTTCACGGTGGGAGAAGCTTTACGCCCCGGCGGGTCGCGGGATAGACCCCACTCCCCCGCTCCATCCCCCTGCCGCTTCCCATTGCATTCCGGATCGACCCGCATTTCCTGACCTCGATGCTTCGCCCCGCTGCCTCCCTCGTTACCGCTTTGCTGACCTTCGCAGCCGTCCGCACCGACGCCGCCCTCCCACCCGACAAGCTGGCGCAGCTGCCGCCGGCCGCGGCGCGCCCGGTCGATTTTGTCCGGGACATCCAGCCGATCTTCGAGGCGAGCTGCGTGCAATGCCACGGGCGCGGGAAAGCCAAGGGCAGCTTCAGCCTGGAGACCCGCGCGGACTTTCTGGCGGGCGGCGACGCCGGCCCGGCGGTGGTGGCAGGCCGGAGTGCGGCCAGCCTGGTGGTCGAGATGATTTCCGGGCTCAACCCCGACAACATCATGCCGCAAAAGGGCAAGAGGCTCACGCCCGAGCAGGTCGGGCTCTTTCGCGCGTGGATCGACCAGGGCATGCCCTGGCCCGCCGAGATCACCTTCCTGCGGCATGAGCCCGCCAACCTGCGGCCGGTCGCCGTGACCCCGCCGCCAGCCAAGCCCGGTCTCGACCATCCGCTCGACCGCCTGATCGACGCGTACTTCGCCCGTCAGGGAATCGCGTGGCCCCAGCCGGTCGACGACCGCACGTTCGCGCGGCGCGTCTGGCTCGATACCATCGGCCTGTTGCCGGATCCCGCGGTACTCCAGGGATTCGTCGGCGACCCGACGCCCGACAAGCGCGCGCGGCTCGTGCACCAGCTGCTCGCGGACCGGCAAAGCTACGCCGAGCACTGGCTCTCCTTCTGGAACGACCTGCTTCGAAACGACTACAAGGGCACCGGCTACATCGACGGTGGCCGCAAGCAGATCACGGGCTGGCTCTACACCGCGCTTGCGCAAAACCTGCCGTATGACCGCTTCGTCGCGGAACTCGTGAATCCGGGCGCCGAGGCCGAGGGCTTCACCAAGGGCATCCTCTGGCGCGGTGCGGTCAACGCCAGCATGGTGCCGCCGATGCAGGCGGCGCAGAGCGTGGCGCAGGTCTTCCTCGGCGTGAACCTCAAGTGCGCCTCGTGCCACGACAGCTTCATCAACGAGTACACGCTCGCCGACGCCTACGGGCTCGCGAGCCTCTACGCCGACGGGCCGCTCGAGATCGCCGAGTGCGACAAGCCGACTGGGCACAACGCTCGCGTGAAGTTTCTCTACGAGGAGATCGGCGCGATCGACGCCAACGCGAGCCCGGCCGGACGCAAGGAGCAGCTGGTCGAGATCATCACCGGCCGGAAGAACGGCCGCCTGCCCCGCACGATCGTGAACCGGCTCTGGCAGCGTTTCCTCGGCTACGGGCTCGTCGAGCCGGTCGACGAAATGGACAAACCCGCCTGGTCGCCCGACGTGCTGCACTGGCTCGCCGAGGACCTGGTCGCGCATGGCTACGACCTGAAGCACACGATGGCCCGCATCCTCACGTCGCGCGCCTACCAGCTCCCGGCGGTGAACGTCGGCGAGACCGAGGAACAATACGTCTTCCGCGGGCCGGCGATCCGGCGGTTGAGCGCCGAGCAGTTTTCCGACGCGATCATGGCGCTCACGCAGGCCAAGTACCCCAGGTCCGACGCCCGCTTCAACCGCCAGACCGCGCTCGTGCCGCAGCGCGCGAAGCCGCTGCCGCTCACGCCGCAGTGGATCTGGAACGCCCCCGGCGCCCAGCACCAGGCCGCGCCCGCCACGCTCGTCTTCCGCCGCACCGTCACGCTGCCGGAAGCGCCGGACGAGGCCGTGATCGCGATCGCGGCCGACGACAACTACGCGCTCCGCATCAACGGCAAGGCCGCCGGCAGCTCCGGCCGCCGGAACAGCACGATGGCGGACTTCCTCGATGTGAAGGCGCACTGGAAGGCCGGCGAGAACCTCGTCGAGGTGACCGTCGCCAACCTGCCGCCGGACGACGGCCGGATCGACCCCCAGGGCCCGAAGCCCGCGACCGCGAGCCCGGCCGGCCTGATCCTCTACGCCCGTATCCGGAAAGCGGACACGGTGATGGATTTCGTCTCGGACGCGAGCTGGCAGGCGGTGACCCCGCGGGCGGACGCCGCCGCCGCCGACCCGGCCGAGCGCACGCGCCCCGCGGTGGCTCTGGGCGGGATCGAGCTTTCGCCGTGGCGGCTCGGGGAACATTTTCTCGACGTGGCGCGGGCGAACCGCGACCCGTTTCCGGTCGAACGCGCCGCGCTCGTCGCCGCCGATCCGCTGATGACCGCCCTCGGCCGGCCGAACCGCGAACAGGTCGTGACCGTCCGCCAGTCGACCGCGACGACGCTGCAGGCCCTCGAACTCACCAACGGCGGCACGCTCGCCGCGCTGCTCAAGGAAGGCGCCGACCGGCGGTTCGTGCAGTCGCCCCTGAACCCGGCGGGACTGATCGACGTGTTGTACCGCCAGGCGGTGGGCCGGCCGCCGACGGCGCGCGAGGCCACGCTTGCCGCCGCCATCGTCGGTTCACCCGCCCGGCGCGACGGCATCGAAGACTTCCTGTGGGCGCTGACCATGCTGCCCGAATTTCAACTGATCCACTGACCGGTCATGAACCTCAAACACCTCACGCTCCAGCACGCCCTCCGCCGGAGTGATCCGGACCGCTGGAGTCGCCGCGATTTCCTGAAGACCGCGTCCGCGGCCACCCTCGCCGCCCTCGCCGCCGGCGCCCCGCGACCCCTCGGTGCGAGCGAGAAGCCCGCGCCGATCAAGCCGACCGCCGACCGCGTGATCGTGCTCTGGATGGGCGGCGGCATGGCGCACACGGAGACCTTCGATCCGAAACGCTACACGCCGTATGCGACCGGCCTGAATCCGAACGACGTGCTGAGCACGTTTCCGTCGGTCCCGACCAAGGTTGACGGCGTGCGGTTTTCCGAGGGCCTGGAGCAGATCGGGCAGGTTATGGATCGCGGCACGCTCATCCGTGGGATGCAGGGCGCGGACCTCGGGTTCATCCTCCACTCGCGGCACCAGTTTCACTGGCACACCGGCTACATCCCGCCGCAGACGGTCGCCGCCCCGCACCTCGGGGCCTGGATCTCCCGCACGCTGGGCCCGCTCGATCCCGCGGTGCCCGCCTTCATCAACATCGGGCAGCGCTTCGACCTCGGCGAAGGCGAGGAGCTGAAGGCGTTCACCACGGCGGGATTCCTCGGCAGCGAATACGGGCCGTTCAACGTCCCGTTCCCCGAACAGGCCGCCGATGCCGTGCGCCCGCCGGCCGGGATGAGCCCGGGGCGCTTCGCGGACCGCAACAAATTCTACCGCGAACTGCTCGACGCCAGCCCGATCGGGCAGCACGGCAGCGGCTACCAGAAGGACTCGCTGCTCCGCGCAATGGACAACGCCCACCGGCTGCTGAGTTCGCCGGCGGCCAAGGCCTTCGATCTCGCGCTCGAGCCGCTGGAAAGCGCACGCCGGTATTTTCCGGGCTACGAGCCGGGCATGCGTTTCGACGCCCCGCGGGACCGGTTTGGCGGCAAGTACGAGGAAGGCATGATCGGCCGGTTCGGCCTCGGTTGCCTGCTCGCCCGCCGGCTGTGCGAGGTCGGGGCGCGTTTCATCGAGGTCACGACCGAGTACATCCCGTTCCTCAACTGGGACACGCACGAGAACGGCCATTCCCGTCTCGTCGGCATGAAGAAGATGATCGACGCTCCCATCGCCCAGCTCGTGCGCGATCTGGAGGAACGCGGCCTGCTGGATCGCACGCTCATCATTCTCGCGAGCGAGTTCAGCCGCGACATGATGGTGGAGGGCAAACCCGAGAAGGGCGTGAAGGACCAGGTGCAGGTGCCGGACGTCATCACGGACCCGAAACACTACGGCATGCATCGTCACTTCACGGCGGCCGGCAGCGTGCTCCTGTTCGGCGGCGGCATGAAGCGCGGCTACGTGCACGGCATCACTGCCGACGAGCGGCCGTGCCGGACGCTCAAGGATCCGGTCACCATCCCGGACCTGCACGCCTCGATGTACCATGCGCTCGGCATCCCCGCGAACCACGGCTACGATATCGAAAAGCGGCCCTTCTACGTGACCCTCGACGGCAAGGGGAAAGCGATCCACCCGCTGTTTGCGTGAAGGCCGGGTGAGTCCGGCGGGATTCGAGAGCGCGGACGACGCAGCTTCCTTCGCCCGCTCTCGCGAGGGCAGACTTCAACGTGAACGGAGCATCCTGCTCCGGGCCGCGGATGCGGACGGGGACGCCCGCGCTCCCAGCGAGCGGGAATTCCGCGCTCGCCGCGTCGTAACTGAACGGAGAATTATCTCCGCCCGGAAACATTTCACCTCGCTGTTGCCAGTTCGCACTTGCCTCGGCCGGCATCGGAAAATTCCCTCTTTCCGTCTCCCCCGATCGTACCCTCGCCCGACCCCTCGGATTGCCCTGATTGGACCCTTGTCGGGCGTGCCCAGCCAACCCTACCGAACACCCCCTGATGCAAACCAACACCTCCGGGACGCGCTGCGCGTCTCCGCTGCGCTCGCT
>JAEUHA010000675.1 GCA_016793535.1 Opitutaceae bacterium
GTCAACCCGGAGGGAAGTGGAACGGGAATGGTCAAGACGGGCAGGCCGCCGATACTGGCGGGAGCGGTCAGGGTCAGGACGCGCATCCGGTTCTCGAGCGTGAATTCCTCGCGGGTGAACGCCGGCGCCGGCGACGCGGCCAGGACGAGGAAATCATGACCGCGGAAATACTCGGCCCAGAGCGCGTGCACCTCGGCGGTGTGCGCGGTGGCGGCACGGGACATTTCGGGGGTGATGCCGTGGGCCCGGTTCAGACGTTGCCAGACGCCCGGGCTGTAGTGCGTGCGATACTTTTCGGCCCACGGGCGATGGACCTCCCAGGCTTCCAGGGCGACGATGGTGTTGTACGTGTCCGCGCTGGGCGCAAATCCCCGCCGGAGCGCATCGCGTACCGCCGGCTCGGCGCGCGATGTGAACGCCAGGGCCGCGTGCTCGCAGGCGGTCGCGACGGCGGGATCGAGGCCCGGCATCTCCAGGTAGCAGCCCCGCGGCGCGCCCTGCGTGCGGCCCAGGCCGACGAGCGCGTGAATCGCCGCGCGCATGTCCGCGGCGTTTGCGGTGAACCAGCCGGCCGTGTCGTAACTCCGCGCGAGCGGCACGGCGTCGCTGATCCACGCGTCCCGCGGCGTGAGACGAAATCCGTAGAGGCCGCAAAATGCGGCCGGCACACGCACCGAACCTCCGGTGTCGCTGCCCAGCGCGAGCGGTACGACCCCCGCCGCGACGGCCGCGGCCGATCCGCTGCTCGAGCCTCCCGTGGTGCGCTCCGGGAACCCCGGCCGCTCGCAGTCCCCGTAGTGGATGTTCTCCCCGGTGATCCCGTAGGCGAACTCGTGCAGATGCGTCTTTCCCGCCAGCACGGCGCCGGACCGCGCCAGGGCCGTGATGATCGCCCCGTCTCGCGCGGGGGTGGGGCGCACTTCCGGCAGGAAATCCGAGCCGGCGTACGTCGGCAGGCCGGCGACATCGAAAAGGTCCTTGGCGAGGTAAGGCACGCGTGCCAGCGGTGAGCCCGCAGGGACCGCCGCCAGGGCCGCCGCCAGTTCCTCCTCGGAGCGGCGCACGGCGAACACGGCCCGTTGCTGTCCGGGGGAAAGGCGTGCTTCGGCCCGGCGCTGGAACTCGCGCGCCGCGGCGGCCGGTGAAAGCTCCTGCCAGTCGCGAAAAGTCATGGGGAAAAATACGGGCGGTTTTTCGGAATGACGCAATCCTCGCGGAGGTTGCCCCGGCGCGTTGGACGGCTACCATCTCCGGGAATGCGCCGTCGCGACTGCCTCGCCCTCGTCCTGCTCCTGCCCCTGGCGGCGGCGCTCGGCTGTGCCCGCCGGGACGGCGAAGCGGAGAAGGGTGCCGGGCCGGCGCTGCGGCGCGTGGTGCTGCAGACGGACTGGTTTCCCCAGGCCGAACACGGCGGCTACTATCAGGCCCTGGCCCGCGGTTTCTATCGCGAGGCGGGACTCGACGTGGAGGTGTGGCCGGGCGGACCCGGCTCCGGCATCAAGTTGAAGGTGGCTCGCGGCGACGCGGACTTCGGTCTGCTGCGCAGCGACGATCTGATCCTGTCCGTGGCCCGCGACATGCCGCTGGTGATGGTCGCCGCGACGATGCAGCACGACCCGCAGGCCCTGATGGTGCATGCCTCCAGTCCGGTGCGCACGTTCAGCGACCTCGACGGCCGCGCCGTGATCGGCAATGTCGGCATGGTGTTCTATCCGTATCTGGAATCCAAGTACGGCATCCGGCTGATCCGGCGGCAGAACACCTATGGGCTGGGGGAGTTCTTCGCCAACCCGGACACGATCCAGCAGTGCATGGTGACCAATGAGCCGTTCTTCGCAGCGCAGAACGGACACCAGGTCCGGACCCTGCCGCTGGTGTCCGCCGGTTACGACTGCTACCAGGCCCTCTTCACGCGCCGCGAAGTCATCCGCCGGTCGCCCGACATGGTGCGCCGCTTCGTGCAGGCGTCGATTCGCGGCTGGCGGGACTACCTCGAGCAGGATCCTGCGCCGGCGGACGATCTCATCCTGCAGCGCAATCCCGACATGACCCGCGCCCTGCTCGCCTTCTCGCGCCGCGAGCTGATCCGCGGCGCCTACGTGCACGGTGACCCGGCGCGGGGGGAGGGGATCGGACAGCTTTCGCCGACGCGGCTGGCCGCCCAGCTCGAGACACTGCTGCAACTGAAGATCCTGGAGCGGCGCATCGCGGTGGCGGATGCGATGACGACGGAGTTTTTGCCGGCAATCCCCTGAGCTGGATCGGTGGGCGCCGTGCAACCACGCGGGGAGGTCGGATCCCTGTGGCGGCCGGAATCGGTTCGGACTGCCACCGCGCCGGCGAAGGCTGGCCTGGTCGCGGTGTAACGCCGCTCCCACGATCGGGTGGCGAAAAACCCGGCGACGCTTGAAAGTTCGTTCGACGAGCGGATCAACTCGCGCCAGCGTTCCTGCCGCATGAATCCTGAAGCCCGACTCGCCGAACTCGGTATCACGCTCCCCAATCCGCCCGTCGCCGCGGGCAGCTATGTGCCCACGGTGCGCACGGGCAACCTGCTCTATTGTGCCGGCACCGTCTGCGCCTTCAACGGCCAGATGACGCACACGGGTCAGGTGGGCAAGGAGCAGACAGTGGAGACCGGGTACAAGGCGGCCGAGATCTGTGCGCTCAACACCCTGGCGAACATCAAGGCGGCGCTCGGATCGCTCGACCGCGTGTCGCGCATCGTCTTCGTGAGTGGATACGTGAACGCAGTCGATCGGTTCTCCGACAGCCCCGCGGTCATCAACGGCGCGAGCGAACTTTTCCTGAAGGTCTTTGGCGAGGCCGGCAAACACGCCCGTGCGGCCGTGGCCGTCAATGGACTCCCGCGCGGTTCGACCGCGGAAGTGCAGGTCGTGGTGGAATTGAAGGCGTAGTCGAACCGGGCCGGCCCGCTGCGCGCCCGGCCTGGGCTCAGCCCACGCGTTTCAGCAGCACCTTCGCGTTGCGCCCGCTCTCCTCGTAGAGCTTGAGGCGGGCTTCGGGGAGGATGTCCTTCGTCGCCTCCTCGAAGCCGAGCACGTTGGAAAAGAAGCCGAAGCTCTGGGTCGACAGGGCGATGACGGTCGTCGCGCCGCGTTCCTTCGCGACCATGCAGGCGTAATCGACCATCTTCCGGCCGATGCCGCGGTTGTGATAGAAAGGCATGACGTACAGCGAGCCGACCTCTGCCATCTGCGGTTTGTCGGGGTAGAAGTACAGTGTGACACACGCGATGATGTTCTCGTCGATCTCGAAGACGAAGAACTGGTCGATGTTCTTCTCGAGGGCCTGCTGCGAGCGGAAGATGAGCTCGTCGCGCCGGACCGCGGCGCGGGTGAGATTGTAGATCATCCGCACGTCGCTCTTCCGGGCCTTGCGGATCTGGGCGTAGTCGTTGCCGTAGACGAGCGAGCCGACGCCCTCGTTCGAGAAGATCTCGTTGAGCAGGCCATCGAAGATCCGGCCGTCGAGAATGTGCACGCGCGGCGTGCCGGTCTCGATCGCCTTGATCGCATGCACCGCCTTGCTCTGCACGCTGGGTCCGATCCGCTCCGGCTGCTCGTGCAGCAACCGGCGCAGGGCGTCGACGGCGATCTCACGCCGGATCTCACCGTCGATCTCGAGCCCGGGGGCGGGCGTGAGGTAAACGATCTTCGTCGCCTGCAGCGCTTCGGCGAGTTCGGCCGCCAGCAGGTCGGAGTTCACGCGCAGCGAACGTCCGTCCGGTCCGAACGCGATGGGCGCGACGACCGGGACGACCTGGCGGTCGATTAGCTCGGTGAGGAAGTCCTTGTCGATCCGCTCCACCTTGCCGGTGAGTTGCTGGTCGACGCCCTTGATGATGCCGAGCGGCAGCGCCCGGACCGCATTGGTCGTGGCGCACTTCAGGGCGTTCTGCGTCAGGCCTTCGACGACGGCGTGCGAGACGCGCGACGAGGCCCGGATCGCGAGGTCGAGAGTGGCGGGATCCGTCACGCCCGTCCCGTCCGAGTTCGAGATCGCGATCTTCCGCGCGACCGAGAGTTCCTTGATCTGATGGCTGATGCCGTGGACGAGCACGATCTTGATCCCGAGCGAACGCAGAACGGCGAGGTCGACCAGCAGATTGCTGAAATTGTCGTCGGCGACGATCGAACCCTCGATGGCGATGACGAAGATCTGCCCCTGAAACCGCGGCACGTACTTCAGGATGCCGCGCAGGTCGGTCGGCTTGATCGTCGTCGCGTTGGCGGAGTTCGGCGCGGACGGGGAGGACTGGCCGGTGCCGTTGCTGGTGCTCATCTAGGTTGGTCGCGCTTTTGTCGGCGACTTGCTGCGACACGTCAATAGTGCCGCACGCCCGTGACGGCCGTCAGCGCACGTCGAGGGGCCACGACCGCGACCCGCGTTCACCGCACACCGTGACCATGTAGCGGCCGGGCTTGAGCGCGCCGGCGGGAAACGTGAGCCGCACGACGGTTTCGCGCGAGCGCGCGACGAGGCTGCTCCCGGCCGGCTCGAACGTGGGCACGACGACCGCGCGGTCGCCACGCAGGAAAAGCTCCGCGCCGGCCAGCTGGTGCTGGTCGTCCGGCAGCACGCACGTGAGCTCGATCGCGTACGGGGACGACGCCGGCGTGTCCGGCGCGGCGCTGAGGCGGGTGATCTCGGCGGGCAGCAGCGGGGGCTCGACCAGCGTGGATTTCAGGTCGGCCGGCACGCCGGCGACGTCGGGCAGGATCGCAGCCCCGCCGCGCGGCGACGGACCGTCCGCGGGCCGGGTGGCGGGCAGGGGAATCCGCTGGTAGCCGGCCGCGAGCAACCGGACCACATTGGCCCGGTTCTTCATGTCCTCGTACGGCTGAAACGCCGGTCCGGGCTTGCGGTAGCGCAGCGTGATATAGGTGTACGGCACGACGGTGAGGAGGATCGCGAGGACGATCCACTTCATGGGCCAGGGCTGGCGTTCCTTCGGCGCGGCGGACATGCGGGAGATGGAGGAGGCAGCGGGGAGCCGGGGGCAAGGCTGATTTCCTCGCAGCCGGCGGCAGCCGGGCAGCAACGGCCTTTCGCCGCGACCGCGTGACCAAGCGACAACCGGTCGCCCCGTAACGCCGCACCTGCGATCGGCCCGCCCCGCCGATCCCGTTGCCTTGTGCCTTGCCCCCTGGCTCCGGCGCTGCTTCGTTGGCGGGCTGCATGAAACTCTGGTCCCAGTTCTTCATCCCCACGCTGAAGGAAAGTCCGTCCGACGCGGAGATCGCGTCGCACAAGCTGCTCGTTCGCGCGGGCCTCGTGCGCAAGCTCGGCGGCGGACTCTACACGTACATGCCGCTCGGACTGCGCACGATCCAGAAGATCACGCAGATCTGCCGCGAGGAGCTGGACGCCTCGGGCGCCATCGAGCTGTGGATGCCCCATGTGCACCCGGTCGAGCTCTGGCAGCAGGGGCCGCGCTGGAACGCCGCGCGCGAGATCATGTTCCGCGCCGACAGCGCCGGGGACGGCAAGCGCGCGGGCCGCGAACCCGAATTCGTGCTCGGCCCGACGCATGAAGAGGTCATCACGCCGCTCGTGAAGGCCGAGATCACCAGCTATCGCGACCTGCCGAAGAATTTTTATCAGATCGCCACCAAGTTCCGGAACGAGATCCGGCCCCGCTACGGCCTGATGCGGGCGCGCGAGTTCATCATGATGGACGCGTATTCGTTCGACACGACGGACGATGCCGCGGTGAAGAGCTACCACGCGATGAAGGCGGCCTACGAACGCTTTTTCCGGCGTCTCGGCGCGCACGCGATCGCGGTCGAGGCCGACACGGGCGTCATGGGAGGCAGCTTTTCCCACGAGTTCATGGTCCCCGCCGAAGTGGGCGACGACGACGTGATTTATAACGAGGCGAGCGGCTACGCCGCCAATCGCGAGAAGGCCACGAGTGCGCTGGTGCCGGCGGATCTCGCCGACGCCGCGCCCGCGGGTGCGGTCGAGGAGTTCGCCACGCCCGGCGTGGTGACGATCGCGGCGCTGGAGGCGGCGCCGTATTCGGTTCCCGGTGACAGGCAGTTCAAGACCCTCGTGTTCATCGGCGACGGCAAGCCCTTCCTGGTCGTGCTGCGCGGCTGCGACGAGCTCGAGGAGGCGAAGCTCGGTGCGCTCGGCTTCACGCTGTTCCGTCCGGCCACCCCGGAGGAAATCGAACCGGTGCTGGGCGCCCGGCCCGGCAGCCTCGGCGCGGTCAAGGGCACGCTGCGCAATCCGTCGGCCCTGGCCGGCGTGTTTGCCGACCATGCGATCCGGTTGATCGGCAACGGCACGACCGGCGCGAACCGCGACGGCTTTCACCTGCGCAACGTGAACGTGGTGCGCGACCTCGCCGTGACGAAATTCGGCGACTTCCGCCGTGTCCGGCCGGGCGAGCCGGATCCGAAGTCCGGCCAGCCGCTGCAAGTGCGCCGCGGCATCGAGGTCGGGCACATCTTCAAGCTCGGCACGAAGTACTCCGAGAAGTTCGGCGCGGTGTTCACCGACGACCAGAAGCAGTCGCACCTGATGGTGATGGGCTGCTACGGCATCGGCGTCAGCCGCACGATGCAGGCCGTGATCGAACAGAGCCACGATGCCGACGGCATCATCTGGCCGTGGAACTGCGCGCCCTTCCAGGTGCTCGTCTGCGTGTTGGATCCGCAGCTCCCGGAGGCGATGGACGTCGCAAAGTCGCTGGCGGCGGCGGCGGAGCAGGCCGGCGCCGATGTGCTCGTCGACGACCGCGTCGAGCGTCCGGGCATCAAGTTCAAGGACGCCGACCTGATCGGCATTCCGCTCCGGCTGACCGTGGGGGGCAAGGGCCTGAAGGAAGGCGTGATCGAACTGAAGTGGCGGGCCCAGAAAGACGTCGCGAAGATTCCTCTCGCCGAGGCCGCGGCACGCGTGGCGGCGGCGGTCGCCGAAGCCCGGGCCAAGGCGGGAGCCTGAGCTGGTTCGCGACTTACCCAATCTGCAGCTGCCGCCACTTGTCTTCAGGTGGCGGCAAAGGAAATTGGAAAAAATCTCCAGCGATCGGATTTGCACGCCGGCCCGGGGCGCGTTCACTCCCCACCAGTGACCACCCGAGCTTCCCATACGCTCCCGAAAGAGCAGGTACGCACCGAGCTGGCCCTCGAGGGCGTGTGGCGCGTGGTCGTGCTGAATGATCCGGTCAATCTGATGTCGTACGTCGTGCTCGTCTTCAAGAAGGTGTTCGGCTTCGACGAACAGACGGCGCGGACGAAGATGCTCGAGGTGCACGAGCAGGGCCGCTCTATCGTCTGGAGCGGCCTGCGCGAGAAGGCGGAGGCGTACGTCTTCACGCTGCAGCAATGGCACCTGACGGCAATTCTTGAACCGGATGAAACGCATTGAGGTGAAACTCGCGCTGCCGGTGGTCGCGCCGCTGCTGGACGTGATCAAGATGCTAGGCGACAGCCTGCGCTCGAACCTGGCCGCGCCGATCGCGCTGCAGGACCTCGATCCGGATTTCAAGGCTGCCTGGGTCGACGAGCTGCTGCTCGCGCAGAACGGCGAGATCACCACGCTGCTCGGCCTCTTCGACGACGAGTTCTTCAGCGAAGGCATCGTGGCGTTCGACGAGGGCAACGCGGAACCGATCGTGCGCGCGTGCGCCGCGGTGCGGCTGCACCTGCGGGAGCGCTACCTCAAGCCGCTCGGTGACGAAACGCTCGAGAGTGGTGACATCGACCTCGTGACCCTCGACGAGCCCCTGCGCAAGGCGTTCATGTGCTATCTTTTTCTCGCCACGATCCAGGAGCTGATCATCCAGCATCTCGACGAGAGCATTCTGGGCTCGTGAATCGGGGATTCGCGTTTGACGGAGCCGGGGAGTGACCTACGTTGATCGCGACACCCGGCAGTGTTCGAGGTGCTTTCAATAACTGCTCTTTGCCTTAGGAAATATACGGGAGCCCAAACCGGCGCGAAAGATGTCAGGCCGTAAATCGGAAGACAGAGGTCGCGACGGAGGCGCCCACCTTAACTAAAAAAGGTCTTGAGCCTTTGGGCATACGGCACAGGCGGGGTGTCACTTCTTTCTTTCGATCTGCACCGGAAGCCGGTCCTCACGGACCGGCTTTTTCGCGTCAAAAAGAGTCGACCCACCGGTTCACCCTCGCTGATGTGACGGCCTGTCATGAGTCCCACCTTCTATCACATCCTCCACGTCTTCTCGGTGCTGGTCATGACCGGCTTCACGTTCTACGCGTTCGCCGCGGATCCCTCGACGCGCAAGCGGACCCTGGCCATCTCCGGTATCGCGAGCCTGCTCGCCCTCATCGCGGGCTTTGGCCTGCAGGCCAAGCTGAGCGTCGGCTTCCCCGGCTGGCTCATCGTGAAGATCGTATGCTGGCTCGGACTTTCGGCCCTGACCGGCATCGGCTACCGCCGGCGCGGCGCCGCCGGAGCGCTGGCGCTCATCGCTCTCGTCCTCGCGTTTGTCGCGGTCGTGATGGTCTACCTGAAGCCGTTCTGACGGCGACCGGGCCCGTCGCGCGGACTCGGTCCGGCGCGGCCCAGTCCCCAGTAAGACACATCGCGACCTGCGCATGACGGACCCCGCGCCCCCGTCTGCGCCGTCGCTGTGCGGCGTGTGGATCGACGACGCCGGCGTCGTGCACACCACCGTCGAAACCGCCGGGGGCGGTCGGCGCGATGAGCTGACATCCTTTCGCCCCTTCGCCTGGCTGCGGGGCACGCCCGGCGGAAATCCGCCGGCGGGAGTGACGATCGAGGCGCTGGCCGGTGCGGGACCCTTCGCGCACCTCGCGCACGCCGAGCAACTCGACGAGTTCGACGCCTTCATGGAGACCCCGGGCGAGGGTGTAGCCACGGATGTGATACGCCCGCTGGAATGCCAGTTTCTCATGCAGACCCGGGCGCGCCTGTTCCGGGAAATGACGTTTGGCCGGTTGCGCCGCTGCCAGCTCGACATCGAAGTGGCCTCGCCGCAGGGCGGTTTCCCCGACGCGGCGCGACCCGAGGATCGGATCCTGGCGATCGGGCTGCGCTGCCAGGGACAGAACCGGCTGCTGCTGCTGGACGCCGCCACTGACGAAGCGGAGAAACGTTTGCTCGGCGAATTTGCCGTCGCCCTCGCGGCCGCGGATCCCGACGTGATCGAGGGGCACAACCTCTTCCGCTTCGACCTCGATTATCTCCGCCAGCGGTGCCGCCGGCACAAGCTTCCGTGCGCCTGGGGCCGGTACGGGCGGAACGCGACCTTTCGCAACAGCCGGTTGAAGATCGCCGAACGCTGGGTGGACTTTACCCGCGCCGACCTGCCGGGCCGGGCGGTGGTCGACACCTACCTGCTGGTGCAGCTCTACGACATCACGACGCGCGAAATGACGTCGTACGGGCTGAAGGAATCCGCGCTCTATTTCGGCATCACCGACGAGGAGAGCGACCGCACCTATCTTGCCGGCGGCGACATTCAGCACGCGTTCACCGCGGATCGCGCGCGCTTCTGCGCCTACCTCGAGGACGACCTGCGCGAGACGCAGGGCCTGGCGGACCAGCTGTTGCCGACCTATTTCGAGCAGGCCCGGACATTTCCGCTCCAGCTGCAGGACGCCACGCTGCGCGGAGCGACGGCGAAGATCGACCTGCTGTTTCTGGAGGAATACTACCATGCCCGGCAGGCCTGTCCCTTGCCGCCGGAGATCAAGCCGTTTGAGGGCGGCTACACGCGCAGCTTTCGCGAGGGAGTGTTCCGGCACGTGCTGCATTTCGACGTCGCCTCACTTTATCCGAGCCTCCTGCTGAGCATCGGTCGTAATCCCGGAAACGATACGCTGGGCGTGTTCGTGCCGCTGCTGGCGCGGCTCCGGGAGTATCGCCTCCGCTACAAGCTGCTCGCGCGTCAGGCGCCGTCGCCCGAGGAGCGGGCGGAAGCGCAGGCGCGGCAGACGAACTTCAAGATCCTGATCAACTCGTTCTACGGCTACCTCGGTTTCTCCGGGGCGCGTTTCGGTGACGGCGAACTCGCCGCAGAGGTGACGCGGCGCGGCCGCGAGCTGCTGCAGGCCCTGATCGACGAGTTTGCCCGGCATGGCTGCACGATCCTGGAGGCGGACACGGATGGCATCTACCTAGCCACCGAGGAGCACTTTGCTGTCCCGGAGACCCTGCTGGCCCGCGTGGCGCCGATCCTGCCCGCGGGCATCGAACTCGAGTACGACGGCCGCTATGACGCGATGTTCTGCTACAAGGCAAAGAACTATGCGCTGTACGACGGCCGAAAAATCACGCTGCGCGGCAGCGCGCTGCGCTCGCGCGGCATTGAGCCGTATCTGAAACGGCTCTCGGATCAGCTGATCCGCTTCCTCCTTGGCGCGTCCGCCGAGTCGCCGCTGCCTATCGTGGAGGACTACCGCCGCCGGCTCGCCACCCGCGCGGTGCCGGTGGCGGAGCTCGCGAAGAGCGAAACGCTGAGCCAGAATCCCGACGCCTACGAACGCTTCGTGGCGGAGGGCGGCAAGCCGCGCCGGGCGGCCGCGGAGGCGGCATTGCAAATGGAGCCGCGGCCGCGAATGGGGGAGCGGGTGACGTACTACATCACCGCGCGAGCCAAGGGCAGGACAAGCGACTGGCAGCGGGCCCGACCGCTCGCCCGGTACGATCACGACCATGCCCCGTACGACCCCGATTACTACGCCGGTAAACTCGACGACTGGCTCGAGCGCTATGGCGCGTTCCTGCGGGAATCGAATCCGCCGCAGACGGAGCAGGGAGAGTTGCTGCTGTAGGAGCGGGTTGCCAATGCGGGGCCCGCGCTCGTCAACGAGAGGGGAAGCCTCTGACGCGCGCTGTCTGCTGATCGCACGCGCGCCCCAAGGGTGAAGGCCGTCAGAGCTTCCAGCGGACGCCGAAGTTCGCCGACACTCCGTACTCCTCGAATTGCACAAAGCGCACCGCTTCCCGAGCGAAGTGCACGCGGAAGGGTGCGTTGGTCGCGTTGAGCACTTCGCCGAACACCTCCCAGTTGCGGCCCAGCTTGTAGCTCGCGGTAAAATCGAGTTGCGCGAAGTCATCGACATACCGATCGTCCGCGGCCGAAGCGCCGAGCGGCTCATCCTCCCGCAGGCGCGGAGTGCGGTAGTTGAGCGCTGCACGGACGAAGAGCCCGTTCTTTTCCCAGGTGAGCGCCAGGTTGCCGATGCGGCGAGACTGGCCGATGAACGACAGCTTTTCGCCGGGGCGCGACGGAAACGCGGCGGACGAGGTGGTCACGGTGTAATTGGCGAACACGCCAAAGCCGTCCAGCGGGGCGGGCAGGAATCTGAACTGCTGCTGGTAGGCGAGTTCCAGGCCGGTGATGTCACCCTTGCTGCCGTTCACGAATGTGCTGAGGTCGTAGCCGGTCGCGGCATCCGCGCCGGGGAGCGTGCGTTGATACGTGAAATTCCGAATCTCCTTGTGGAACACGGCCGCCGAAACCAATCCGAGCGAGGCGAAGTAGTGTTCGATGGATGCGTCCCAGTTCATCGCCGTGAGCGGCTTCAGATCCGGGTTGCTCGAGCTGACGAGGCGGCTGTCGTCGTTCACATTGCGGGACAGTGCAGCCTGCGCGTACTGCGGCCGGGAGAGCGTGTTGGTCCAGGCGGCGCGCGCCACCGTCTGGCGCGAGAGATTCGCGGTGACGTACGCGCCCGGTAGAAAGTGATCGTAGTCGCGGCCGCGCGCCGCCGGCGTGGCGGTGAGGGTGGCGCCGGTGGTCTTGATGCTGTTCCCCTTGGTCTCGAAACGAGTGCGCTCGTAGCGTGCGCCGGCAGCAAAGTTGAGCTTGCCCAACGTCACTCCGGCCATCGCGTAGAGTGCCGCAACGTCCTCGGTGGTGACCCAGTCGGACTGCAGGCTCGTGACCACGTCGCGCGTGCCGGTGAAGGCAGCTTTGTTGTCGATGAATACGCGCGTGAACGTCGCGGCGCTGAGTCGCGGTCCCGTGAGGAATCCGTAGTCGGAGGAACGTTGGGTCTCCGCCAGCGCGGCGAACGAGTAGCCCGGCAGCGCAGCGTAGTTCACCTGCTCGACTTCCTGTTCCTTTTCCTTCGCGCGGAACTGGGCTCCAAACTTGACGTAGGCCGGCCTCGCGTCCGCGAGGGTGAAGCTGTTGCGCGCGTTGGCGCCGATGTTCAGTTCCTTTTCGGAACCGGTCGCGGGCGACGCACGGAGGCGGTTGAACTCGGTGAAGGACGCCGGGTCGTTGATCGGCGGGCCACCGAGCTGCGTTACCACCGGATCGTAGACTCCACTCGCGAAGGAATAGGACCAGCTCGTGCCGCGCGCGGCCTTGCGGAAGATCGTCGTATGCTCGGGCCGGTCCTCCTGGCCTTCGGAGTACGCTGCGCGGCCGTCGAACTGCCAGGTACCGCGCGTGAGCTCGCCACCGGCAGTCACATTATAGAGGTCCTGGATCTTGGCCCGCACGCGAAGCTGTTTCGACTCGCGGCGCACTTCGGTGACGGTGGCGCTGACGGGCGTGAGCGCCGTGAGCGTGCCCTCGGAAAACGGAATCGTGGTGATCTGACGAATCTCGGCGTCCTTGAAGCGGGAGTAGAGTCCGCGCAGGAAGACGAGCGAATCGCGGCCGGGTTTGAATTCAATGGCGCCGTTGGCCCCGAAGCGCGTGCGCGTCAGATCGTACGCGCGATAGTTGATGTCGTTGTTGAAAAACGCCGTCTGGCCCGGTGCGCCGGGGACGGCGCGGAGCGTCCAGGGCCCGCCCACCTCGAAGTTGTCTGAACCCATGCGGCGATCCTGCCACGTGGGGGCGAAGATCACGGCGAGCGTTCCGCCGTTGAGCACGTCGGAGTAGGTGCCGTTGAATTTGCTGCTCAATCGATCGCGCAGGAGGTTGTACTGCCCTTGGGCTGAAAACTGGAGGTCACGCTGGTTGAGATCGAAGGCACTGCGGGTTTTCAGGTCCACGCGGCCACCCAGGCCGTCCATTTCCTTGTCGGGGGTTGCGACCTTTGCGACCTCCACGGCGCCGAGCGCGTCGGACGGAATAACGTCGAGGGGCAGGGTGCGGTTTCCGCGGTCCGGCGTGGCGACACTCACCCCGTTAAGTTGCACGCTACTCAAGTCAGGCCGGATGCCCCGCACCACGATGAAGCGGCCTTCGCCCTGGTCGCGGTAGAGGGCGACGCCGGGAATGCGCTGCATCGACTCGGCGGCGTTCTGATCGGGGAAGCGGCCGATGTCGTCCGCCGCGACGTAGCTGGTCAGCGTCTCCGCCGCGCGCTGCCGATTGATGGCGCGCGCGGAGCCGACCACACTGCCCGCGATCACGAACTGGTCCATGCGCACGACGTCGGCGCCAAAGGCGAAGTCCAGCTTCGTCGTGCCGCTGGCGGCCACCGTCACATTCTGGCGGGCATCGGCGTACCCGACATAGCCGAACTCCACGGTCTGGGTCCCTGCGGGCACGTTGAAGAGAACGTACTCGCCGCCTTGATCCGCGAACGTCTCCAGCGCTGTGCCGACGACTGAGACGCGGGCTCCACCGAGAGCGAGCTTCGCTTGCGCATCCGAGATGCGTCCGGCCAGGACTCCAGTGGACTGAGCGACCAGGGAAGCGGTTCCGGCGAGCGTGAGAAAGATCGCGACGGTCAGGCGGCTGAGACAGGCGGAGCGATGCGGCAGGCGAGAGAGGACGAAGCAGGAAAACATGGCGGGCGTGGTTCGGTTGAAGGGCGCAGCCACCGGAGCCCGGGGCCGGCTGGTCCGTCAACGCACGCCTGCGGCTGGCGCGGTAAAGTCACGGGTCCGTCACCGAACCGTCGCAAATGGGGCGGAATTCCGTTTTCCGAGACACGGACTTCGTCTGGAAGTCACACGTGTAACGTCGATGTGCGTGTGGATCATCGGCGTGGAACTCCACGAAAAAAAGAGGCGAAGGCACATGGCCTCCGCCTCTTCGGGGAAGAAAACGACGTAGCGCGCTCAGGCCCAGCGCAGGTCGGTCCGCGACAGTGGCATCTGCCGCACGCGCTTGCCGGTGGCGGCGAAGATCGCGTTGCAGATGGCGGGCGCGACCGGCGGGAGCGCAGGTTCACCGAGGCCCGTGGTCGGGTTGTCGGTTTTCAAGAAGTACGTCTCGATCTTGATCGGCGCCTCCGTGATCCGGATCAGCGGGTAGTCGGTGAAGTTGCTTTGCGTCACCCGGCCGCGTTCGATGTTGAGCTCCTGTGTCAGCAGTGTGCCGAGTCCGTCGACCACCGAACCTTCGACCTGGTTCTCGGCGCCACTGAGGTTGACGACCTGCGCACCGATGTCGCACGCGGACACGAAGCGATCGACCTTGAGCTGGCCGTCCTTCGACACCGTGACCTCCGCCACCTGCGCGATGTAGCCGCGATGGCTGAAGTGGAAGGCGAGGCCGGCGCCCTGGCCCTTGGCGTACTTCTTCTTGCCCCAGCCGAATTTTTCGGCGGCGAACTTCAGCACATTGCGCATGCGCGCCACATTGTAGCCGCCAGCCGCACCGCCCTTGGTGCCGCCGCCCGAGTTGGGCATCATGTCCTTGTCGCCGAGCAGTTCGAGTCGCAGCTCGAGCGGATCGCGCCCACCGGCATGGGCGAGCTCGTCGATGAAGCTGTGGAAGACCCAGGCAAACACGCAGCTGCCGGGAGCGCGCCACGGTCCCATCGGCCAGCCGGTTTCAAACATCGTTTGCTCGGACTGGAAGTTCGGAATCCAGCGGCCCGGGAACTCGTCGCCGCTCAGATTGCCGCCGCTGCCGGGCGAACCGCCTTCGCCAAAGGTGAAGAAGTGGTTCTTCCACGCGACGACCTTGCCCTTCGCGTCGACTCCACCCTTGAGGAAGTGAATGCCGCCGGGGCGGTAGTGGTCGTGCTTCAGATCGTCTTCGCGCGACCAGGTGAGCTTCACCGGCGCGTTGACCTTCTGGGCGATGGCGGCGGCTTCGACGAGGAAGTCGGCGCTGATGCGGCGGCCGAAGCCACCGCCCGCGCGAGTGATGTGGAGGACGATCTTGTTCTCCGGAATCTTGAGCACGCGGCTCACCATGCTGGCACCGGCGCCCGGCACCTGGGTGGGCGACCAGACTTCCATGACGCCGTCCTTCCAGCGGGCGGTCGTGTTCTGGGGCTCGAGGTTGGCGTGGGAGATAAACGGATACAGGTACTCGGCCTGCACGACCTTGGCGGCGCCAGCGAGCGCGGCGTCGGGATTGCCGTCCTTGCGAAGGGAACGGCCGCCAGGCTGCGCGGCCTTCTGCCGCGCTTCCGCGACGAAGGTGTCCCAGCTTTCGCCGGCGACCTTGCCCTCGTCCCACGTGACCTTGAGCTGCCGGCGGGCACTGAAGGCGGCCCATGTCGAATCGGCGACGATGGCCACGCCCGGCACGAGCTCCTTCACCTTGCCGCTGCCTTCGAGGATGAACGCATCCTTCACTCCCGGCAGGGTCTTGATCTGGTCGAGATTGGCGCTGACGACCTTGCCGCCAAACGCCGGGCACTTTTCGTAAACGGCGTAGAGCATTCCGGGCAGTTTCACGTCGATGCCAAACAGCGGTGCGCCGGTGACGATGGCCTTGGTGTCGACCTGGGGAATGCGTTTGCCCAGGAGCTTGTAGTCCTTCGGCGCCTTGAGCGTCACCGCGGCCTTGTCCGGCACCGGCAGCGTCGACGCTTTCGCGACGAGCTGGCCGTACTTGAGGGATTTCCCGGAGCGGTGAATGACGGCGGCGTTCTCGGCCCGGCACTCGGAGGCGGGCACGCCCCACGTCTGCGCGGCGGCCTCCACCAGCATCGTGCGCACGGTCGCGCCGAGCAGGTGGAAGTTGTCGTAGTTGTTCGGCGTGGAGGTGCTGCCGCCCGCGCTCTGGTTGCCGAACTTCTGCTGGTCGAAGTCGCCCTGTTCGATCGTGATGCCCTGCCAGGGAACCTCGAGCTGCTCCGCGATGATCATCGGGAGCGAGGTCTTCACGCCCTGGCCCATCTCGGGCTGTTTCGAGACGATCGTCACCGCCCCGGACGGCGCGATACGGATGAAGGCGTTGGGCGCGAACTCGCTCGTGGCGGCGGCCTGGGCTGCCGGTCCGGAGCGGATGTAGAACGCGAGGGCGAGGCCGCCACCGGCGAGGCCGGTCAGTTTGAGGAACTCGCGACGGTCGACGGGACGGGAGAGGGTGGGGGTGTTCATTGGGTGGCCTCCTTTGCACCGCTGGCCAATTCGGCGGCCCGCTTGATGCCGGCGCGGATGCGCAGGTAGGTGCCGCAGCGGCACAGATTGCCAGCCATGGCGCCGTCGATGTCCTCGTCATTGGGCCGCGGATTGTCCTTCAGGAGCGCCGCCGCGGTCATGATCTGTCCCGCCTGACAGTACCCGCACTGGGCGACGTCGAGTTCGGACCACGCCTGCTGCACCGGATGCAGCTTGCTGGCGGCCGCCGCCAGGCCCTCGATCGTCGTGACCTTCATTCGGCCGACGGTGGAGACCGGGGTCATGCACGAACGCGACGGCACGCCATTGAGGTGTACCGTGCAGGCGCCGCACTGGCCGACACCACAGCCAAACTTCGTGCCCGGCAACTCGAGGTGATCACGGAGCACCCACAGCAACGGGGTGTCGGGAGCCACGTCCACGGTACGGGACTGGCCGTTAACGTTCAGCGTGTATTTCATGGTCTTGGGAAGGTGGAGTAAGGGGAGCGTGCGCCCGTCGTCAGCCACCACGGGTAGTCCCGAGGCAACAGCGGGGCGATGGGGGAATCACGGGGGCATTCCGAACAAGAGGAGGGAACGAAACCGGTAGGGGGCCATACCTGAGAACTTCCGGAAAACGCTACTTCAGTCGCTCGGGCACGAATGGCAAGCGCACGTGAGCTAAAACCCGGGAAAAAGTCAGCGGGCCGGGCGGGAAGCGGTGAGCACCGGGCGAATTTCGCGTCGAATTCGCCGCGACTTCATCCACGCTTCACCGAAGGTTGAGAGGATGGATCAACGATGAATACCAAGAGCCTGCTCCCGATCCTAGTCGTTCCCGTCCTGATCCTGCTGATACCGGCCGGCGCGATGTTGTTCAAAGTCGAGGGGTGGGCTTGGGGCCCCGGATCCTTTGTGGTCGCCTGGATGCTCCTCACCGGCGTCGGACTCACCTTCAAGTTCGTGACGAAAAACTCCGTCAGCGCGGCTTTTCGGATCGCGTCGGGGATCGCGCTCGCGACCGGACTTCTCCTTGTCTGGATCAACGCAGCCGTGGGCTTCATCGGGAGCGAGGACAACCCCGCGAACCTGATGTACGGCGGTGTGCTGCTGATCGGCGCCGTCGGGGCGGTGCTCGCCCGGTTCGAGCCGCTGGGCATGGCCCGCGCATTGTTTGCGACCGCGGTCGCACAATTCCTGGTCCCGTTGGTGGCGCTGTTGTTCTGGCCCTCCGACTTCAGTCCGGGCTTCGCCCGGGTCTTCGGTCTGAACACCGTTTTCGCTCTCTTGTTTGCGAGTGCCGGGATCCTGTTTCGTCACTCGGCGGGTTGGTCGGGCGCGCCGGATCGGGAAGGCGCGACGGGCTGACGTCGGTGGAGGCGGGCCGCGTGAAGCGTCCGGCCGTTCGGGCGCAAAACGCCATCAGGACAACGGGCGATGCCCACAGCCGTCCGGTGATTTCGTCCCCGCGCAACGCCGCCGCGAACTGACCGGAAGGCAGGGAACGGCGAACGGCGAAAAAAAACGCCCCGGACATTTCCGGGGCGTCGTGATTTCAACGGCGATGCTCTGCTCTCAGAGCGGAGCCGGAGCGGGCAAGGGGGCCGCGGCCGCCGCCGGCACGGGGGCGCCGGCAGGATTGACCACGACGAGCGCCACGCGGCGATCCTTCTGCATCGTGCCGGCGTCCGCGTTGCGGGCGGCCTCGAGGCTGCCCTTGGACAGCGTATCCATTTTGTCAGGACTGACGCCGATCGACTGCAGGTAGCGCTTGGTGGCGTTGGCGCGGCGGTCGCCGAGGCTGAGGTTGTACTCCGCCGTGCCGCGCCAGTCGCAGTGGCCCTCGAGCAGCAGCTTGTATCCAGGATTCTTATCCAGGTAGTCCTTCGCCGCCTTCAGCTTCTCGCGCTCGGACGCCTTGATCGCGGAGCTGTCGAAATCGAAGTACACGGTCTGCGCCTCGAGGGCGGAACGATTCTGATTGTTGGCATCGAAGCCCTCGCCGCGGCTCGAGAGCTCGGGCGGCACGCCGCCGAGGTTGCCGTCGGTGACCGACGAATTGATGCTTCCACCACCCGGTGTGAGGCCGAGCGCCGTCTGGCTCGGGTCGGGCCGCGTCGGCTTCTTGGTGCAGCCCGCGAGCACGAGCGCGGCGCTGGCGACGGCGAGACAGAGGATCTTCGAGGCGAGTTTCATGAGAGGGAGCAGAGTGGGAACGGAAAGAAAAACCTATGGCGCAACCAGTCTCGGCGCCGCAAGGCTTTTAGCGAACTCCGTCTTACACGGTTTTCTTGGGCTCGATCAGTCCCACTTCGAGTGCGTAGCGGGTCAGGCTCGCGACGTCGTGGAGGTTCAGCTTCCGCATCAGGTTGGTGCGGTGGTTGTCGACGGTCTTCACGCTGATGCCGAGCTTGGCCGCGATCTCCTTCGTGCTGTGACTCTCGGCCACCAACTGCAGAATCTCGCGCTCGCGATCAGTCAGGAAATCCGGCGCGCTGCTGGTGGCGGGATTGGCGACCACGTTGCGCAACAGCGCCGCGACCGCTGGGCCGAAATAGGTGCCGCCGTTGGCAACCGTCTCGAGCCCCTTCTTGAATTCGAAGAGCCCGGCGGTCTTCTCCACGAAGCCGTGGGCGCCGGCCTCGAGCATCTCGCGCACCAGGACCGGGTTTTCGTGGCCGGAAAAGACGAGCACCCGCATCTGCGGCAGCTTCTTGCTGATCCGGCGGAGAATATCGACGCCGTTCAACCCGGGCAGCTTGGCATCCAGCACGCAAACGTCCGGATTCGTATCCAGGCACATCTGCAGCGCGGTCTGGCCGTCTCCCGCTTCGCCGACGAGCTGGTAATTCGCATCCAGCCGCAGGATTTCGACCAGCATCTCCCGGATCGCTGTTTGGTCTTCAATGATGACGAGACGTTTCATAAAATTATCGGAACTATAATCTTAGTGGTGGGTCGACTGGGATTCGAACCCAGAACCAACGACTTAAAAGGACGCTGCTCTACCATTGAGCTATCGACCCCCTGACCAAACCAGAGAGTCAAAATGGGTTTTTACGTTGAGGGTTTGCAAGAAATTTCTCCCCCCGCAGTGGTGTGCAGCCATTGACCGGCTGCTTCTACGTGGTATCCACCCGCAATTGGGCTTAGATCGTGGGAACATTTCACCATTACAATCATCAGAGCGAGGCAGAACGCATGTCTGCCAAAGCGCAAGAAGTTGCCCTCGACCGTACCCTTGTTGACCGCTTCAAGGGCGGGGACCAGTCCGCCTTCGACGAAATGGTATCCCGGTATTGGGATCGGATCTATTCGATGGTGCATCAGTTGCTCAGGAACCAGCAAGACGCAGAGGAGGTCACACAGGATGCCTTTATTCGTGCGCATCGTGGCTTGGCCAATTTCCGCGGAGATTCCGCCTTCTCGACCTGGCTTTACCAGATCGCAACCAACCTCGCCCGGAACCGCTACTGGTACTGGTGGCGCAGGAAGCGGGACCAGTCAGTGTCCATCGACGCGCCGGTTAGCGCAGAGAACGACATGACGCTCGCGGATGTGATCCCGGCCGAAGTGGAGTCGCCGGACGATATCACGGTGACCCAGGAGTTCGTCTCCCGGATCGGCAAGGCCATGGACCGACTTTCGACCAAGCACCGCGAGATCCTCGTCTTGCGGAACATCAAGAACATGTCCTACGAAGAAATCGCCGCCATCCTCGGCATTTCCGTGGGAACCGTAAAGAGCCGAATTGCCCGCGCGCGCGAAAGCCTGCGCTCGAAACTCGGGGAGGACTTCAAATGAAAGACTCAGAGTTCATCGAACTACTCAACCTCTACCTCGACCACGAGATTTCCGCTGACGACGCGGCCCGGCTCGAGACGGAGATTCGCAGCAACCTGGAACGCCGCCGCGTTTACCTGCAGTACTGTAAAATGCAGCAGGCGTGCCGGGTGATTGCGGCCGATTTCGCGACGGCAGAATCAGAATCTGCGTCTGCGGCCGACAAGAAGGTGGTGCCCTTTGCCTTGGATTCCGCGGGTTCCGCCGCGCGTCGCCGTCGCCTCCAGTTCTCTTACGCCGCGGGTGCGTTTGCGGCGGCTGCCTGCGTCGCGTTGATCTTTGCCAGCCGTCGGGCTCCTTCGATAACTCCCGGGGTGGAGCAACCAGCGGCGACCATGGCCGCGTCGGTGCCCACCGCTGCGGGCGGGTTGGCTGTCGCGACGTCTCATTCACCGGGCCCTCGCGGGCTGGTTTCGATTGCCCGTCCGGGCCCGTCGCCGACGCTGGTGGCCAATCCACTGTTGCTCACGGGCAGCAGCCAGGCCGAGGCCGTCCGGGCGGCGGCGGTCAGGCAGGCCGACAATCAACTGGCCTGGCTGGAGGCCCTGCAGCTGGCTCCGCTACCTGAGCGGACAACCCTGAGCCAGGACCTGCATTTTGGCGCCCGTCTCATCACCGAAGGCCGCGCGCTCGGTAATCGGGCGTCGTCCCATTCCGCGCAGCCGGAACCCGGCGAGGAAATGGTGACCTTCCAGATTGTGAAGTAACGCCAGGCAACCACGTGACCACGAGAGGCGGCGCCCGCGCGCCGCCTTTTTCGTGTCATCCTGCCAGCGCCTTCTTGATCAGGCCTTCCGTCGTTGCCTGGGGTCCCAGCGTCAGCGCGGCCCGACGAACCGCCTGGTCCGCGTCGGATGCCTTGTAGCCGAGGGCCACCAACGCCGCGACCGCGTCGCGGTGACCACCGGATCCCGAGGGTTGATCCGGCGCGGACACCGTCGGATCCGGTTCGCCGCTGCCCGCCGTGCTTCCAACCTTCGCGCGAAGTTCCACCACCAGACGCTCCGCGGTCTTCCGGCCGATGCCCGGACACTTGGAAAGCGTGCCGATGTCGCCGCTGCGTATGGCGCCCTCCAGCGAGGGCAGCGACAGCCGGCTCATGATCGAAAGTGCCATCTTTGGACCGACCCCGGTGACATGCTCGATCATCAGGCGAAAAAAATCCCGTTCCGCCGCCGTCGCGAAGCCGTACAGGGTTTGGGCATCTTCGCGGTAGATGACGAGCGTGTGCAGCTTCACCGTTGCCCCCGGCGGCGGCAGTTTCTCCGCCGTCGTCACGGGAATGTTCACCTCGTACCCGAAGCCGTTGAGCTCAATCACGGCGTGCAGGGGCGTGGCGGCGGCAAGGATGCCTTGGATCGAGATGATCATGGTCCGAAAGAGTGCCAGCGATGGGCGCGCAGACAGCGTGTCGAGGACATCCGCACGGTCCGGCGTGGCGGGGCGAACGGAGCGTTCACGTTTCGCCGCGTCGCCACCTCAGGCCAGCCCCAGGACGTCCTGCATGTCGTAAACGCCCGGCTTCTGTTTGACCACCCATTGGGCGGCCCGCAGGGCGCCGCGGGCAAAGATGCCGCGATCACTTGCCTTGTGCGTGAGCTCGAGTCGTTCGCCCAGAGCAGCGAATATGACCGTGTGGTCACCGACGACATCGCCGCCTCGGAGCGCGTGAATGCCGACCTCCGTGGGCGTCCGCTCACCGGTGATGCCCTCGCGCCCGTGGCGCAGCGCGTTGCGGTCGAGCTTACGCTCCTCGAGGATGATTTCGAGCAGACGCGCGGCGGTCCCGCTCGGCGCGTCTTTCTTGAACCGATGGTGCATCTCGACGACCTCCGCATCATAGTCGGATCCGAGCACGGCAGACGCCCGGCGGGTCAGGGCGAAGAGCAGATTGACGCCGACGGAGAAGTTTCCCGCCCAGACGCATGGCACCTTCGCGGCCAGGGCGAGCAGTTCCTTTTTCTCCGCCACGGCGTGACCGGTCGTACCCAGCACCACCGGCTTCCCGAGCGCCACGGCGGCCACGAGCATCGCGCGCGTGGCGGTGTGGGCGCTGAAATCGACCACGACATCGCACTTCGCCAGGCCGGCGGAAATATCGTCCCCGAGGTCGGTCTGGGCTCCGACTGCGAGTCCCATTTCCCGTGCCGCGCCGGCGACGGCCTGCCCCATGCGACCGCGGGAGCCGTTGATCAGGATGCTGAGTGCCATGGCGAGGTTCAGTCGAATTGAGCGAGCACCTTTTCGAGTGTCTTGGCGTTCGCGGGATCCATGTCGCAGAGGGGAGAGCGGACCTCGGCCGACGAGAGGATGCCGGCGCGAGTGAGGGCGACCTTGATGGGCACCGGGTTCGGTTCAATGAAAAGGGTCTTGAAGGCCGGATACAGCCGGCGGTGGATTTTCGCCGCCGCTGCCATGTCGTTGGCGAGCGCGAGGCGCACCATGCGGCTGATTTCGCGGACGAACAGGTTGGACGCGACGCTGATCACGCCTTCGGCACCGACGGCCATGAACGGCAGGGTGAGGGAATCGTCGCCGCTGAGCACCGTGAGATCACGCCCCATGGCCTGTTTCAGTTGATCGACCCGATCGACGCTGCCGCCCGCCTCCTTGATCCACGCCACGTGGCGATACTTGGCGCGGAGCCGTTCCACGACGCCGACACTGATCTCGATGCCGCACCGGCCCGGAATCGAATACAGGATGATCGGACGATCGGTCACCTCGGCGATCGCACAGAAGTGCCGGAAGAGTCCCTCCTGGCTCGGCTTGTTGTAGTAGGGTGCGACAACCAGCATCGCGTCCGCCTTCGCTTCGTGCGAAAGCCGGGTCAGCTCCACCGCCTCATACGTCGAATTGGAGCCCGTGCCGGCGATCACCGGCACGCGGCCGCGCGCCTCGGCGATCACAAACCGGATGACATCCATGTGCTCCTCGTACGTGAGCGTCGGAGACTCGCCCGTGGTGCCGACCGGCACCAGGCCGTCGATCCCGCCTTTCAGCTGATGCGCGACGAGTTTTTTAAGGTCTTTATACGAGACCTGGCCGTCGCGGAACGGCGTGGCAAGCGCGGTGATGGTACCGGTGAGCGGACGAAGTTTCATGAATGTAAAACGGGCATTGGAGCCTTGCGGAACAGACGACGGCGAACTAGGGAATCGCAACGCTTTTCTGCCCATGTCGACCTCCGAGATCATCAACACCCACACCGAGATGTTCAACGACCTGCTGAAGCTCGCTGTGGACAGCGGGGTCAGTGACGTGATCATCAAGGCAAACAAGCCGGGCTACGTTCGCATCGCAGGGCGATTGAAGCCGGTCGACATGGATCCGATCTCGTGCCCCGAGGCCGAAGCCTGGGTGTGCGAGCACGTGCCGCGCATCTTCAAACCGAAGTGGGATTCGGAGGGGCAGGTCGATTTCGCGTATGCCGCTGAAGGTGTCGGCCGGTTCCGCGTGAACGCCTTTCACCAGCGCGGGCTCGTGAGCATCGTGTTCCGGCACATCAAGAGCACGGTGCCGAACTTCGAGCAGTTGAATCTCGGCGAAACCGCCGGGGCGCTGCAGAAGCTTTCCCAGGCCAAGGACGGGATTCTCCTCGTGTGCGGCGCCACGGGCTCGGGCAAGAGCTCTACGATGGCGGCGATGCTGAACTGGATCAATCAGAACTACGACAAGCACATCGTCACGATCGAGGATCCGATCGAATACACGTTCCAGGACGACAAGTCGTTGTTTCAGCAGCGGGAAATCGGTCTCGACGTGCCGAACTTCGAGTTGGCGATCAAGTCCGTGCTGCGCCAGAACCCCGACATCATTCTCATCGGCGAAATGCGCGACCGCGAGACGTTCGAGACTGCGATCAGCGCAGCGGAAACGGGTCACCTCGTGTTCTCCACCATGCACGCGGCAACCGTGGCCCAGTCCCTCACGCGCCTGTTCGAGTTCTTTCCCGCCGAGGAGGTCGTCCAGGCACGCCGCGCGATCGCCGGCACGTTGCGCGGCTTCATCTGCCAGAAGCTGATCCCGCTGATCGAGGGCACCGGCCGCGTGCCGGCCAATGAGATCCTGCACGCGGACGCCACCGTGCGAAATCTGATCCTCGAGGGTCAGAACGAGAAGATCCAGTCCCTGCTCGAGAGCAATTCCGACTCCGCGACGTTCTCTTTCAACAAGGACATCTACCGGCTCGTGAAGGCAGGCATCATCAGCAAGCAGGACGGGTTGAAGTATTCCCCGAATCCCCAGCAACTGGAGATGAACCTGCGGGGTATCTTCATCAAGTCTTGAACCCGATCCGCCGCGCGAGCGTCCTTGGAGCCGTCGCAGCCGTGGCGCTCGCCGCGGGCAGCCCGTCGGCGGTCGCGGCGGAAACGGCATCGCCCGCGGAGACGGCACGTACCGCGAAACCAGATACCATCGAGACCGCGCGCCAGGAATTGCAGCAGTTGAAAGTCGGCCGCGACGCGTTGAATTCAAACCCGTCCGGATTGCCCCGGCTCACGGCGCCCGAGTGGCATGGTGGCACCGCACCCGCAGTGGCTCCCGCCGTTGCGCCACGCCCTTCGCTCGCACCTGATGCGCGAAACCCTAATTGGCTGGTCGAGGCGATGCGCAAGCCCGGCGATTCGTCCGTCGATGGCCGCCGGCGGGACGGGCGCAGGGATGACCACGAACCGCGCGCCACCGGCCGGCCGGTCACGGCGCGCGAGCGGACGGACGAGCCGGGCGATTCGTCGGCGGAGTCCCGTGATACTTCCACGCAAGATTCGAACCGCGGGCGGCCCGCCCCTGCGTTGGCGGTCGTCAATCCTCTGGCCGCCTTTCTCGATGACTGGATGTCGCCGCAGGATTACGCCCTCCTGCAGCCTGGGATTTCGGCGAGCCGCAACAGTCCGCTCGGTCTGCCATCGCCCGCGCTCAATGCCGGGTCGCCGCTCGCGGAGCGGACAGGACTGCCCGGGCTGCCCGGAGCCCAAGCACAAGGCCCCGGATTCCCTGCGGCGGGCGGCCCTGGGACGTTGCGCGAGAATCCGTTTCTGCAGGCGCTCGAACCTTCCCTAGGGAAGGTTTCGCCCCCCATGCCGATGCCGCGCGCTGCGCTCACATCGACGAGTCCGACGCCAGCTCCAGCGTCAGCGGTCGTCCCCGTTTCGCCGGCGCCTCCGCCGCGGATTCCCGACTTCGTCCGCCCGCCGTCCGACGAGAAGCATTTCAAGCCGTTGAAACGTTTTTAGGGCTTGGATTCGGAGGGGCCGGGCGCTTGTGTCGCGTGTTTCAAGCATGGCACTGGCACTTTTATTCGCAGGACAGGGGGCCCAAAAGGTCGGAATGGGGAAGTCTCTCTTTGCGCAATCTGCTGCCGCGCGTGCGCTTTACGATGAGGCAAACAGGGTGCTCGGCTGGGATCTGAAACAGGTGAGCTTTGAGGGCCCCGAGGGTGATTTGACCCAGACCAAGGTCTGCCAGCCCGCGTTGTACGTCCACGGCCTCGCGCTACTGGCCAGCCTGCGGGAGGCCGGGAAGCTGCCGGAAGGTGAACCGTGTGTCGCGCTGGGGCTGAGCTTGGGTGAGGTCACGGCATATTGTGCCGCCGGAGTATTCGATTTCGCGACCGGTCTGCGCATCGTGGCCGAGCGTGGGCGCCTGATGCAGCAGGCATGCGAACAGACGTCGGGCGGCATGGCGGCCGTCATCGGCGAGGAACGCGCCAAGGTGCAGGAACTCTGTCGCGAATTCGACATCGAGGCGGCCAATTTCAATGCGCCCGGCCAAATCATCGTTTCCGGCGAAAAGACCCGGGTCGCCGCCGCGGTTGCCGCCGCCAAGGATCGCGGGATGAAGAAAGTGATGCCGCTCAACGTCGCGGGCGCGTACCATTCCCGCCTGATGGAACCCGCGCGCGCGGCGTTTGCGGACTTCCTGGCTACGATTCCATTTTCCGCGCCGACCTGCACCGTGTTCACGAACACGACCGGGCAGGCGATCAGCGATCCCGCCGCCATCAAGTCCGCCCTGGTCCGCCAGGTCGTCTCCTCCGTGCTCTGGGAGGATTGCATGCGGGCCGCCGCTGCGGGCGCGACCGAGTTCTGGGAACTTGGACCGGGTGGGGTGCTGGCCGGCCTCGCGCGGCGCACCGAGAAGAGCTGGGTTGTGCGCAGTTTTGCCGAATTCACCGACGTGTCCGCCTGAACCGATGCCTGCCCGCCTTACCCGCAATTTTTGCATCATCGCCCACGTCGACCACGGGAAGACCACGCTCTCCGACCGGCTTCTGGAGTACACGAACACCGTCGAGCAGCGCGTGATGACGGACCAGCATCTCGACGCGATGGACCTCGAGAAGGAGCGCGGCATCACGATCAAGTCGCATCCGGTCACGATGCGCTACCGCGCGAAGGACGGCCACGTGTACAAGCTGAACCTCATGGACACGCCGGGCCACGTGGACTTCTCTTACGAGGTGTCGCGCAGCCTCGCGGCCTGCGAGGGCGCGGTGCTGCTGATCGATGCCGCCCAGGGCGTCGAGGCGCAGACGGTGGCCAATGCGCACCTCGCGTTTTCCCAGAAGCTCAAGGTCATTCCGGTCATCAACAAGATCGACCTGCCGAGCGCGAATCTCGAGATGTGCACGAAGCAGCTCGAGGACATCCTCACCATTCCCGCCGAGGAGGCGATCCTCGCCAGCGGCAAGTCGGGAATCGGCATCGAGGACATCCTCGAGGCAGTCGTCGCCCGCGTGCCCCCGCCACGCTGGACGGAGTATCCACAGACCCGGATCCTGGTCTTCGATTCGCTCTACGATTCCTATCGCGGTGTGATTTCCTACGCGCGTGTTTTCTCCGGCACCATCCGCGCCGGCGAACAGATGCTCCTCATGAGCAACGGCGTGAAGTCCGAGGTGAAGGAAGTCGGCGTGTTCACGCCGAAGATGGAGAAGGTCGACATCCTCAAGGCCGGCGACGTCGGCTACGTCGTCTCGAACATCAAGTCGACCGCCGACATCAAGATCGGCGACACCATGACGATCGCGAACAAACCCGCGACCGAGATGCTGCCGGGCTACAAGGAAGTCCGGCCGATGGTGTTCTGCGGGCTGTATCCACTGGAAAGTGACGATTACGAGAAGCTCAAGGCGGCGCTCGGACGGCTCCGGCTCAACGATTCCGCGTTCGTGTACTCCTCGGAAAGTTCGGTCGCCCTCGGCTTCGGTTTTCGCTGCGGCTTCCTCGGACTGCTGCACATGGAGATCATCCAGGAACGCATCCGCCGCGAGCACGACGTCGAGATCATCTCGACGTATCCCAGCGTCGTCTACCACGTCCTGCCGCACGGTGGAAAGCTGCTCGAGGTCGACAATCCCATCAACCTGCCAGATCCGGGGACCATTCTGGAAATCCGTGAGCCCACGATCACCGCGTCCATCATCATTCCCAACGACAGTATGGGCGACATCCTTTCGCTCATCATGGAGAAGCGCGGCACATGCGACCACACCGATACGCTCGACATGAATCGCGTGATGCTGAAGTGCACGCTGCCGCTCAATGAAATCCTCGTCGATTTCAACGACCGGCTGAAGAG
The DNA here is from genome assembly GCA_016793535.1 of Opitutaceae bacterium. Lineage (GTDB taxonomy): Bacteria > Verrucomicrobiota > Verrucomicrobiia > Opitutales > Opitutaceae > ER46. The sequence continues at coordinate 27,651 of JAEUHA010000675.1, forward strand.
CATCACGCACGGCTATGGTTCCATGGACTACGAGCTCGGCGAGTACCGGGCCGCGGACCTGGTCAAGATGGACATCATGATCAATGGCGATCCGGTCGACGCCTTCGCCAGCATCGTGCACCGGGAAAAGGCCGAGGGCAAAGGGCGCGAACTTTGCGAGAAGCTCGCCGAGATCATCCCGCCGCAGATGTTCAAGGTGGCGATCCAGGCCGCCATCGGCGGCAAGATCATCGCCCGCGACAACGTGCGCGAGATGCGCAAGGACGTCACCGCGAAATGCTACGGCGGCGACATCAGCCGCAAGCGGAAGCTGCTCGACAAGCAAAAGGAGGGCAAAAAGAAGATGAAGCAGATCGGCAAGGTCTCGATCCCGCCCGACGCTTTCATCAAGGTCCTCCAAAACAACTGAACGATCGCTTCACCGCCCGCTCACCATGTTCGGTTTCTTCGCCTCCCAGGAAAAGAAAATGCGCGCCAACGCGGGCAACTGGCTCGAGCTCGCGGACAAGGTTTATCATTACCGCCGCGACGTCCTGACGCCGGCGCTGGTGACGGAATTGCAGCTGCGCACCGCGGAGCTCAAGGCGCTCGTCAAGGACCGGGCGGGCCCGGAAAAGCTGAAGCTCGGAATCGAGCGGCTCGAAGAGGTGATGCGACGGACGGGTGGGGCGATCTACCCGAAGACGGCCCTGGTGGAGAACATCGAGTTCTTTCTCGTCGCCGCGATCGTGATCCTCGGGATCCGCACGTATTTCGTGCAGCCCTTCAAGATTCCGACCAATTCGATGTGGCCCACGTACAACGGCATGACGCCCGAGGTCTACAAGACCCGTGCCGACGAGCCGGGCCCCGTGGCGGTGGGAGCGCGGCTACTGGCGTTCGGCGCGTGGCCGCACCGCCTCGATGCGCCCGCCGCGGGCGAGGTCGTCATCCCGGTTTTCGGTGAGGCTCGTGGAGTCGTGAATTGCCGGATCGTACCCGGTCGGTCCTGGCTCGTGATTCCGACCCAGCTGCGGGAGTACACGCTGTTCGTCGGCACCCAGGAAGTGAAGGTCAAGGTGCCGCTCGATTTTGATTTCGACTGGGCAGTTTATGATGCGTTCTTCGGCGACCGCTCGCCGTATACGCCGCAGGCCATGCAGGCGGTCGTGCAGCGAAAGATTCAAGCCGGGCAGACCGAAACCCGGGTGCTGAACGGGCGCCCGGTCCAGTGCATCAAGACCGGCAAATCGGTTCAGGCCGGAGAGCGGATGTTTTCCTTCGACGAGGTCACCGGCGATCAGCTTTTCGTGGATCGGATGAGCTATCATTTCGTCCGGCCTTCGGTCGGCAGCGGTTTTGTGTTCCGCACGGGCCACATCCCGGCCATCGCCGACACCTCGGGCGACCAATATTACATCAAGCGACTCGCGGGCGTGCCGGGTGACAAATTGGAAATCCGGGAGCCGGGGCTGTTCCGCAACGGTGCGCCGATTACCGGCTCGTCAGCGTTCGCGGAGAACGCGAAACGGACGAATCGGTACGGCGGATACGAGGCCCGCGGTGGCCTGGCGGCGGGGCAGGTGCTGGAGATCCCCAAGGACAAGTACTACGCGCTCGGCGACAATTCGTATAACAGTCAGGACGGACGCTACTGGGGCTTCGTTCCCGCCAAGGACGTGGTCGGCCGCCCGATCTTTGTCTACTATCCGTTCAGCCGGCACTGGGGTCCGGCCCGCTAGGAGAAACGGATCGGGTGCCGCCCTCGAAACACGAGCGGCCGCACTCCGCAGTCGAATTGTAAAGGCTGGCAGTCGCAGTCGGCGTCCTGGTAGTTGCAACGCACAAGGAAGATTATGTTAAGTAGGCTACCTGCACGCACAAGGTTCCTGGGTGGATCATCCGCTTCATGGACTTTGAGCGCTTAGAACCGCCCCTCCACTCCAAACACCGCCTTGGGCGCGAACGTTCGGAGGGTCATGACGCGATCCGGATAGACGGCGTAAATGTTATCCAGCGGCGCACCGAAGATGTTCTCGACGTCGAAGAACAGCATCGTCCGGTTCGAAATCGAGTAGCGCGTCTTCACGTTCACCATCGTGCGGCTCTTCTGGAACTGGACGAGCGCGACGTTCGCATTCTCGCTCGTCTTGTACTCGCTGCGCCAGTTCACCAGCACGCGAATATCGAATCCGGAACCGCGGTAGCTGACTCCCCCGTTCGCCGTCTTGTCGAGGAAGCCGGCCAGCTGCCGGTTCGGTCCCTTCGTGTTCAACTTCGTGAAATTGGCCTGCACACCGAACCCACGTCCCCAGGCGGGCAAGAAGTCCAGCTGCTGCTGGTAGCTCGCCTCGAAGCCGTCGATCTGTGCGAACCCGTCGTTCACCTGTGTGACGAGCGTGTAGGACTCGTACTGGCCTTCAAAGCCGTTGTTCGGACCGCTGCCGATGATCGTGCTGCTATCGGTGCGGATGTAGTCCTTGATCTTCTTCCGAAACGCACCGACCTCGAACATGCCCTGTGACTTGAAGTAATACTCGATGCGAAGGTCGTAGTTGTTCGAGTACTGCGGCTTCAGCCCCGGGTTGCTCACCGTCACGCGCTGCGTGTCGTCATTCACGGAATCGTTGGGGATGATGTTGCCAAAGGCCGGACGGCCGATGCCGTTGGACCAGCTTGCCCGCGTAACCACCCCGCGAATCGGCTCCCACTTCAGGTGCACGCTGGGGAAGAAATTGCGGTACTGGCCGCCGGCCGTCGCCCGACCGCCCCACTCCGCCTGCACCCGGCGTCGCGCCTCCGCGTCCGTCACCGGTCCCACCCATGCCGCCCGCCGCGCGCGTTCCGCCGGCGACAGGTATTGCAGCGGGCCCTCCGCGTCATTCTCGGTTTCCTCCATGCGCACGCCGGTGAGCACGCCGAGCGGTCCGAAGCGGGCGTTGCCCATAACGTAGGCGGCGGTGACGCTTTCGACGATCGAGCGATCATTCTGCAGCGGGGTCCGCTCGTTGACGGTGGCGTCGAGGGTCCAGAGTTCCGGATGCACCCGCTGGTGGCGCGCGACCATGTAGGGATTCGGCCAAGGCGGCACGCCCCCGCGCAGCGCGTAGGTCTTCTCGTCGTTGTAGTGATAGTCCGTGGTGTCCACGAACTGCCCGACATTCGTGCCCCGGTACGTGTAATTGAACGCCTGCTGCGTCAGCTTGCGCTCCTGCCGCTGGTAAGCCAGGCCCGCCTTGACCTGCACCGGCACGCGCAGCACGAGGTCTTTGCGCGCGTTGAGCTTGCCGGTCAGGACGGTGTCGTGGCCCTGCCGATCGTTCTGGTTGATCGTCAGCGCGCTGTAGTTGGCGAAATTATACAGGTCAGGCCCCTGGGTCTGCTTGATGTTGGGAAACTCCAGGTCCCCGGAGCGGTCGACGATCCAGCCGATGTTGTCGAGGCGGGCGGACACCGTGCCCTTGGGCCGCGACTTGTACTTCTGGTTGTCGTGCGAGACATCGTACCAGTTCGACGACTTGGAATAACTCCCGGTGTAATCGATCAGCAGGCCCGGGAAACGATGGCGGGCTGACGGGTTGAACATGAACGTACGGCCGGACTTGTCGTTCGACGTCACCTGCACGCTGCTGAACGTATTCGTGCCGCCGGCGATCACGCGCGTGAACGTCGAGGTGTAACTCGGATCGATATAGCCTCCACCGGTTCGTTCGCCGGCCGCATTGAGGATGGCCACGCCGGCGGCAGGATTCGTGTTGGCCGCCGCGGGCAGCGTGTATTGCAGGTTGTTGAGCCGCGTGTCGCCATTCTCGTGGAAGAAATTGTACGAGGTGCTGAACGAGAGCGTAGTGAACTCGCTCCACTTGTAATCGATCTTCGCGCTGCTTGCCAGCCGGGTGCGGGTCGCTCCTTCGACCCGTCGACCTGTCACCTGCGTGTAGGCCGGTCCGGGATTCGGATTCCGAGCGTGCTGCAGGAGCGAGGTGTGGCCGCCGCCGGGTTTGCTGAACATTGTTCCCGTAAGCGTGATTCCGATGTTCCGTTTCGGGCCCAGCACGTCGGAATAGCCCAGGCTGATCGACGGTCCGAACTCGTCGATCGGCATCTTCCAGCTCGCCGCGTGCCGGATCCGGTCGCCTCCCGTCACCGCACCGATGCTGTAGTTGATGCGCCGGCCGGCCTTGGAATCGAACGCACTCTTGGTGACGAGATTCACGCTGCCGCCGATCGAATCCGCGTCCATGTCCGGCGTCGCCGCCTTCGTCACCTCGATGCTCTCGATGTTGCCGAGCGAAGCCTGCTCAAACTCGAACGCGCGCCCCAGGTTGGCCGACTGCGCCGTCGCGACCTTCACACCGTCCATCGTCACCGAATTCAAATCGGCACTCACGCCGCGCACGCTGATCTGGCGGACGTCGGGGCCGTTATAGTCGGCCGTGATGCCGACGACATGCTGGAGAAATTCGCCGATGTTCCCATCCGCGACGTTGCCGAAGGTGTCCGACGAGACGATGTTCTTCACGTTTCCCGCCTGCCGCTGGAGCGTTTCCGCCAGCGCCGTCCCCTCCCGCTCGCCCGCGACCACGAACTTGTCCAGCTTGTACACGGACGACGTCAGCGCCACGTCCTGGCGCACCGTCGCGCCCGGCGTGAGCGTAAGATTGATCCGTTGCGGATCGAGACTGGCATAGCTCACCACCAGCGTCGCCCGCCCGCCCTCGATCCCGCGCAGTTCAAAACGTCCTTCTCGGTCGGTGATGGCCGTGCGGTCCGTGCCGTCGACCTGCACGAGCGCGCCCTGCAGGTACGACTGCGTCACCGCATTGCTGACCTGACCGGTGACGACGGACGTCGCCCCGGATTGCGCGCGGACGAAGCCGGGCGCGATCATCAGACTGGCGAACACGATCAGACGGCAAAGCAGGGACGTAAAGGTCACACGATGGGGAGTCATGGTAAAGACGACCGAACTGGTGGAGTGGGACGACGACAGGATCTTGTCGCCGGAAAGTAACCAAGCATATACCCGGCCAGCGAATTCGCTTTCAACCAAAAATCCGGAGCCGAACCGATCGCCCGATGAATTCCCGGTTGCCCTCGCCGTCGTGACCTTTGAGATGAAGGCATCCCGCCTGCCGACGGCCGCGTCCGCAACGAATTCGCTTTCTCCGGTCTGCTTCCTGCTCCCCCTCGTCCCACCGATCATGATTGCTTCACCCCCTCCGTCGCCGATTCGCCGCCGTGACTTCCTGCGCACCTCCGCCGCCTGGCTCGCCACCGCGGCGGTGGCCCGACTCGATGCCGCCACTGCCGGCGCGCGCGAGCCCATCATCGATGTGCATCAGCATGTTCAATACAGCGGACGCGCCGATGCGGTACTCGTCCAGCATCAGCGCACCCTCGGCGTGACCACGTCCGTCCTCATGCCCTCGGGCGACCGGGGGCCAGGGCACCCGGGTGGATCCGGCGAACATGGCGCCGTCGTGGCACTCGCCCAGGCGCATCCGGGGGAGTTTCTGTTCTTCGCCAACGAAATCACGAACCACCCCGACGCGCCCAAGAACATCGAGCGGCAGCTCCGTGCCGGTGCCATCGGCATCGGCGAACAGAAGTTCAAGGTCGATTGTGATTCGCCCGAGCTCTGGCGCATCGCGGAGGTCGCCCGCGAGTTCGACGTGCCGATCCTGCTGCACTTCCAGCACGCGACCTACAATCGGAACATCGAGCGCTTCCATCGCACGCTGGAGAAGTTTCCCACCGTTAAGTTCATCGGCCATGCGCAGGCCTGGTGGGCGCACATCGACCGGAAGCACGTTTCCGGTGACAATTATCCGAAGGGGCCGGTTACGCCCGGAGGCCTGACCGACCGCTACCTGACCGACTACCCCAACTGCTACGCGGAGGTGTCCGCGGGTTCCGGCAACAACGCGATCATCCGCGACGAGGAGCATTACCGCGGCTTCATCCAGCGACACGCCGACAAGCTGCTTTACGGCAGCGATTGCAGCGAAGGGACGGGCCGCGCGCCGGTCTGCTTCGCTGCGCGCACCATCGAAGCCGTGCGCCGTCTTTCTCCCAGCAAGGCCGTGGAGCGAAAGATCCTTTACGAGAACGCCAAGCGGCTCCTGAAGCTCTGAACGTCCCGTACCCGGGCGCCCGCCATCAACGCCGGGCCGCGAGTCTACTTTCACCTTTCAACCGGATCGCTCCGTCGGCATCCATGGCGCGTCCCGTGTCCACCGCATCACTCGCTCCGATTTCCCCGCTCTTCAACTGGCTCGACCACCGCGCCGCCGGCGTGCTGCTCCATCCGACGTCGCTGCCGAGCGCGTACGGGATCGGCGCCTTCGACGAGGCGGCGCATGCGTTCCTGGATTTCCTGGCCGACGCCGGCTTCACCTACTGGCAGGTCTGCCCGCTCGGGCCGACCGGGTACGGTGACTCGCCCTACCAGTGCTTTTCGTCGTTTGCGGGCAACCCGTACCTCATCGATCCCGCCGCCCTCGTGCGGGCGGGCTTGTTGACCGAACGCGACCTGTCCCCTCTCCGGGATCTGCACGGCGACAACGTCGACTTCGGCGGCCTGTACCAGCGCAAGTGGCCGCTCCTCTTTTCCGCCCACGCCGCCTGGCGGCGCGCGCCGCGCACCGCCCTGCCCTACGGCGACTTCGCGGCGTTTCGGAAAACCCACGCCCGGTGGCTCGAGCCCTATGCGCTCTTCTCCGCGCTGAAGGATCACTTTTCCGGACGTCCCTGGTGGGAGTGGCCGGAGGCCCTCCGGTCCTTTGCCTCCGCCGCACGTTCGACTGTCCGGACCGAGGTGGCCGGGCGCGCGGAAGCGTATGAGTTCATTCAATACCTCTTCTTCGGCCAGTGGGCGCAACTGCGGGCCCGCGCCGCCAGTCGCGGCATCCGGATCATCGGGGACACGCCGATCTTCACCGCACTCGACAGCGCCGACGTCTGGTCCAGCCCGCAGCTCTTCCAGCTCGATCGCAAGACCTCGCGGCCGACCGCAGTCGCCGGCGTGCCCCCGGACTACTTTTCGGCCGACGGCCAGCTCTGGGGCAATCCACTCTACGACTGGGCCGCTCACGCCGCCGAGGGTTACGCCTGGTGGCTCGCCCGCCTGCGGGCCAACTTCGACCTCTGTGACGTCGTCCGCATCGATCACTTTCGCGGTTTCGAGGCCTATTGGTCCGTGCCGGCCGACGCGCCGACTGCCCGCACCGGCCGCTGGATCGCCGGACCGGGACTGGAGTTCTTCCACGCCGTCCGGAACGCCCTGCCCGGCGTCCGCCTCATCGCCGAGGACCTTGGGCTGCTCACTCCAGCCACGCTGGAGTTGCGCGACGCCACCGGGCTGCCCGGCATGGCGGTGCTGCAATTCGCGTTCGGCGGCGACGCCGACAACCTCTACCTGCCCCACAACCAGCGTGCGAACAGCGTGGTGTATCCGGGCACGCATGACAACGACACCACGCTGGGCTGGTACGCGACGGCGGACGAGAAGACTCGCGACCACGTGCGCCGCTATCTCCGCGTCAGTGGCCGCGAGCTCGGCTGGGACTTCGCCCGCGCCGCCTACGGTTGCGTCGCGAACCTCGCCATCCTGCCCCTCCAGGACCTGATGAGCCTCGGCTCCGCGGCGCGGTTCAACACGCCGGGCAGCAGCCAGGGCAACTGGACCTGGCGCTATCGGCCGGAACAGTTGCGGGACCTGCACGAAAAAGCCGCCCCGTATCTGCGCGAACTCGCCGCCCTCTACGGCCGCGCCCCCGCGGCCAAACGCGTGGCCGGCACGCCATAGTCAATCCAGTCTGGCAGGCGGGTGCCCCTGTCCCGCGCGATCCAACCGCTCCAGAACACCTGACCGCAGGGCAAGGGCACTCCGCCTACCTGCCGACGAAGCACGCGCTCACGCCCGGCTCCGCGCGAGGAAAGCCGTCACCGGCGGGATCACGTCTTCGCGCGCGTCGTCGAGGACGTAGTGGCCGGCGTCGGCGATGCGGTTCACCTGGGCATGGGGCAGCAGCTCGCGCCACCGGGCGAGGAAGTGATCGTTGAAACAGAAATCGCGGCCGCCCCACCAGATCTGCGTGGGCCGGTCGCGGAACTGCCCGAGTCCGCGCTCGACTGACGCGAGCGTGTTCCAGCTCGGGTGCGACGGTCGCAGCGGGATGTCCTGCACGAAGGCGCTGACGGCGACGCGATCGGCCCACGAACGGTACGGCCAGAGGTACCCGCGCTTTTCGTCCGCGCTCAGCACGCGCCGGTGCATCGCCATCGACACGGCCGGCCCCGCGAAGCCGTTCAGGCCCCGGACAAGCAGCGGCCCGAGCCCGGCGACCTTGCACATGGCGATGCGCGCCGGTATCCGGTCGGAGGCAAAGGCCGCCGTATTCAAAATCACGATGCGCCCGATTCGTTCCGGGTGCCGGGCGGCGAAACCGAATCCGATCGCCCCGCCCCAGTCATGCACCACCAGGTGCACGCGTGTGAGCCCCAGCGCGGCCACCAGCGCCTCGACGTCGGCGATCCGCGTCGCGAGCGTGTAGGCGTAACCCGGAGGTTTCTCGGATGCGCCCATGCCGATGTGATCCGGCACGACACACCGGATCGTGGGTGCCAGCGCGCGCACGAGGTGCCGGTAATAATACGACCACGTGGGATTGCCGTGCAGCATCAGCACGGCCTCCGTTCCCGCGCCGCCTTCATCGAGGTAGCTCATTCGCGCGCCTGCGGGTGTGACGAACGTTCGCGGCGCGAACGGATACTCTCGCGCGATCCAGTCGGGCAGCGGATGGGAACCGGTCATGGGGATGGCCTGGACGCGCTCACCATTCGAGCGCGAGCATCAGGCAGTTCAATCCGCTGCCGATCCCGAGCAGTCCCACGCGGTCACCCTCCCGGACCGCGCCGGCGGCGACCGCGGCGGACAGGGTCGCGGGCAAAGCGACCGAGCCGGTGTTGCCGAGGGTCTCGAAGGTGGAGAAATCCCGCGCCAGATCGAGGCCGAGCAGTTCGTAAAGCCGGGCCCGATGCGCGCTGCCGACCTGATGGCAGACGAAGCGGTCGTAGTGCGAACCTTGCTCGGCGGTGAACGCCGACCACGTCTCGCGCGCCAACCCGACTCCCGCCACCAGCATCTTCTCCGAATCGGTCTGCATCGCGAGCGACTCGGCCCCGTGCGTGTCGCCCTGGCAGAGGTCACTGTATTCGGTCGCGGCCCGCGCTACGCCGCCGAGCAGCCGGTGGGCCCGGCCCCGGACGAGGTCCCGGTGGCAGACGACCGCCCCGACGGCGCCTGAACCGATCGTGAGATTGGCGAAGAACGGCTTGATCTCGTTCCGCGTCCATGGCCGCTCCAGCAGCGTGCGGAGCGTCTGCTCGACCAGCGGACGTCCGTTTTCTCCGGATACGACCAGCGCGCACCGGATGTGGCCCGCCTCGATCATGCCCGCCGCGACCGTGAGGGCGTTGAGGAAGCCGAGGCACGCGTTGGACACGTCGAAGATCTGCGCCGTCGGCGGCAGCCCGATCTTCCGATGGGCAAACGACGCCGTGGCCGGCTCGAGCATGTCGCGGCTCACGGCGGCGTGGATGAATAGCTCCACCTGGCCGGCGCCGAGGTGTGATTGGGCGAGCACCGCCCGGCCCGCCGCCGCACTGGCGTCCGAGGGCCGCGTCCCCGCCGGCCACATGCGCCGCTCGCGAATGCCCGTCATGAGCTCGAGCCGGCCGGCCGGCAGCTTCAGCCGCTCGTAGAGCGGGGCGAGCCGCTCCTCGATGCCGGCGGAAGTCCAGATCTCGTCGGGCAGCGCCACGGCGAGGGACTCGAGGCAGACGTGCTCAAACCGCATAAGGCGAAGTTTCGAACGCCCAAGCGCCAAATGCCACGTGGGCCCGAGACGCGGCGTTCATGCTTTGGCGTTTGGCCCTTGGGGATTCGTGTTTTCCCGCGGCACCGCCGCGGGCTCCGGCCGCATCGTAAGCCGGATGATCTCCTGGTCGAAATAGTTCGAACCGAGTCCGGCATCGACCACCATCGTGGTACCGTTCACGCCGCTGCTGCGCGGACTGAGCAGGAACGCGACGACATTGGCCACCTCCTGGGTCTCGAGATTGCGTTTCCGGAAGGTCAGCTTCTCCGCGTAAAGGTAGCTCTCGATGTAGCCGGGGATCCCCGCTGACGCACTGGTCTTGAGCGGTCCGGATCCCACCGCGTTGAACCGCACCGCCGAGTCCGCGCTGAACGACTTGGCCAGGAAACGCACGCTCGATTCCAACGCGGCCTTGATCGGCCCCATGTAGCCGTAGTTGTCCGGAGTCACGAGCAGCGAGGAGATCCCGATCGTCACGACCGACGCCTCGCGCGCCAGGTGTGGCTTGAAGGCCCGGGCGACTTCCACGAGCGAAAACGCCGACACCGCGGTCGCCTGCAGAAAATCCGCCCGTTTCGTTTCGTGAAACGGCTTGAACCCCTCGCTGTAGTTCGCGAACGCGATCGAGTGGACGATGCCCGCGAGCGGTGCGAGTCCGGCCGTCGCGACTTCCCCGGCGAGACGGTCGACATCACCGGGTCGTTCCACGTCGCACACGAAGACGCGCCGGCCAGCGAGCAGGGCCTCGAGCGACTTGCGCCGCGCGTCCGACCGCACGCTGTAGACCACCGTGGCGCCCTGCTCCTCGAGCGTCTTCGCGACGAGCCACGCGACGCTCTTGCGATTGGCGACGCCGAAGACCACGAAGGTCTTGCCGCTGAGCTCGAGAAAATCAGGCATTCGGCTTCTCTGGTGTCTTCCACACCACGGCGAAATCGACGTTCATCACCCGCGTGCCATCGGTTTTCTTGATGTTGCCCGCGAGCATGGTGAAGCCGCCCATGGCATCCTTTTGCTTCACTTCGAGCAACACCGTGCC
>JAEUHA010000056.1 GCA_016793535.1 Opitutaceae bacterium
CGCGATCGCGCTGGCGCTGGCCCTGCGCCGCCCGGCCCCTGCGCCCCGATCGGAAACCTAACTTCCCGAGGGAGCGCGGCGATTCTCATCCCCGTGATCCGCCCAACAAAAAAAGCCCGCTGGCGCGGGCTGTATCCTTGGCGTCCCCACGGGGATTGGTTGGCCTGCGGCCAATCGCGCCGCGATCGACGCTGCGCGTCGCCCCTTCTCCGGCCCGCTTCGCGGGCCTCCGTCGAACCCGGGGGCAGGCGCTCCGCACCTGTCGCCGCTGGCGCGGCGATTCTCATCCCCGTGACCCGCCCAAAAAAAAGCCCGCTGGCGCGGGCTGTATCCTTGGCGTCCCCACGGGGATTCGAACCCCGGTTCTTACCGTGAAAGGGTAGTGTCCTGGACCAGGCTAGACGATGGGGACTAACCGTGGAGCCGGGCACGCTACGATCTGACACCGGCCGCGCAAGGGTAATTTTCACGCGCATCCCCGCGCCAAACTTTGTTCGCGACCTCGCTCCCGCCGCCCGCCACAACGTTCCCCGCATGACGTTTTCCGCTATCGCCGCCGCGCTGCCCGCACACGCTGTCACGTCCATCGACCACCTGCCGTTCCCGCGCATCGCCTCGGGCAAGGTCCGCGAGATCTTCGACCTCGGCGACGCGCTGCTCCTGTCCGCCACCGACCGGCTTTCCGCGTTCGATGTCGTCCTGCCCGACGGCATTCCCGGCAAGGGCGCGATTCTCACCCAGATCAGCAACTGGTGGTTCGCCCAGACGGGCGGCATCCTCCAGAATCACCTGCTCCCCGACCAGGCCGGCGAATTCGCCCGGCGCGGCATCACCGATCGCGACCTCCAGTTGCGCAGCATGATCGTGCGCAAGTTGAAGACGGTCCCGATCGAGTGCGTCGTTCGCGGCTACCTCGTCGGCAGCGGCTGGAGCTCATATCAGAAACACGGCACCGTGTGCGGCCTCACACTCCCACCCGGCCTGCGGCAGGCCGACCGGCTGCCCGAGCCGATTTTCACCCCCACGACGAAGGCCCCGAAGGGACAGCACGACGAGCCGATCGACGACACCCAGGGCACGGCCATCGTCGGCGCCGCGCTTTACGCCCGGCTCAAGGCCGCCAGCCTCGCGCTGTATCAGTTTGGCCATGACCGGGCGAAGCAGGCCGGGATGATCCTCGCCGACACGAAGTTCGAGTTCGGGACCGACGCCGCCGGCAACCTCTGGCTGATCGACGAACTGCTCACGCCGGACTCCTCCCGCTACTGGCCGGCGGAGAGCTACGCCCCCAATCAGTCGCCGCCGAGCTACGACAAGCAGTTCGTGCGCGACCACCTGCTCGCGATCAAGTGGGACCAGAAGCCGCCCGGTCCCCGGCTGCCGGCGGAGGTCATCGCCCGCACGCAGGATAAGTATCTCGCGGCGCTGAAGAACCTGTTGAGCCTGGGAGCTTGAGCCCTGGGAGCGCGGACGCCCTCGTCCGCAGTCTACACAAGCACGAGGCAGAATACTTCGTCTCTTCTGCAGCGGACGAGGACGTCCGCGCTCCCG
>JAEUHA010000065.1 GCA_016793535.1 Opitutaceae bacterium
GGTGGGAAAACATCGGCGCCACTCTCGACGCTCCCCCGCGCGCGCTCAACGCTCAACTAGCACGACCGCTGATCGACCGATCCGGAAAAACAAAGCCAATGAACGCTGCTTTCGCGGCTCTCCCGGTCAGCGCTCCGATCATTTTGACCGCGGATTACGCCGATGACGCGGCTAAACCCATCCGCGTAATCCACGGTCAACGGATCGAACGGATTGCCCACGGCCGGACCTACTCCCAAGGCCAGAACGCCGCCACGGTACCCGCGGGAAATTCCTTCGGTCCGGCAGGCAGCTCGACGAACCCATCGGTTCCCAGCAGACCGGCGAAATCGCCCGACGTATTTCCCGGCGCTGGCGCGGCACGGAGTTCTCCGTGCGGGCCGCTCGAAAGTCGCACCGGGAGCAGATAGGCGAGGGGCGGTTTGAAGGTCACGGGCTGCGGCAGGGTGACGGTGCGCCGCGCCGCCGGCGTGAGTCCGCCGGCGTGCTCGAGTGCCGGCAGGACGTAGCGGTGGAGGCACGTGTACGCCGACACCGGGTTGCCCGGAAGCGCGAAGACGGGCGTGCTCCGCTGCGTGACGCCGAACCAGAACGGCTTGCCGGGGCGCTGCGCCACGCCGTGGAAAATCTTCCGCACTCCCTGCCGGTCGAGCTCGGCGGGCAGGTGGTCGAACTTCCCTTTCGAAACGCCTCCCGTGATCACCACGACGTCGTACTCCGCGATCACATGCCACAGCAGGTACTCGATCTCGTGCCGCACGTCGCGCAGGTGGAAGCGGGCGACGTTCGGGTAGCCGGCCATGAGCAGCGCGGCGCGCAACGCGTGGTCGTTGCTGCGCCGGATCTGGTGGGGCCCCACCGGCGATTCGACCTCGACCAGCTCGTCGCCGGTCGCGACGACGGCGATCTTCGGCGTCTGGCTCACGACCAGCGTGCCATAACCGCACGCCGCCGCCACCGCGATCTCGCGCCCCGTCAGCCGCGTGCCCGCCGGCACCAGGACTTCACCAGCGCGGTGATCGCTCCCGCGCGGATGCACCGCGCTGCCGGCACCGGGACGCGCCACGTCAGCCTTGAGGGTCATCTGCAGGCCCTCCCGGGTCGTGTCCTCGTACGGCACGACGACATCGGCGCCCTCCGGCAGCACCGCGCCGGTCATCACTTCGAGGCAGGCGTCCGGCTTCGGCCCCAGCTTGAACGCCCGCATGCCTGCCGCCTGCACGCCTTCGACCCGAAAAGAGGCCACTCCCGCCGCGAGCGCCGCGGACCGCAGGGCATAGCCGTCCATCGTCACCCGATCAAAGGGCGGCAAGTCGCGATCGGCCCGGATCTCGGCCCGCAGGATCCGCCGCTGGGCGGACGCAATCGGGCAGTCTTCCCGATGCAACGGCGCCATGTTTTCCAGGATGAGCTTCTCGGCCTCGGCGGGGGTCAGCATCGCGCGCACCTTAGAACAGGCCCGCCTGCCGAGCCTAGAGAAAACATCTCGGCTTTGCGTCACAGCCGACTCTGTGTCTCAGTTTCCGCCCCCGCATGCCGCCCGTCAGCGACCAGTTCCTCCGCCCGCTGCGCGACCTGCGCATCTCGGTCACCGACCGCTGCAATTTCCGCTGTCCCTACTGCATGCCGGCGGAGGTGTTCGGCCCCGGCCATGCGTTTCTGCGCGACCCGCAGTTGATGAGCCTGGGTGAGCTGACGCGGATCGTGCGCGCCTTCCAGGCGCTCGGGGTGGAGAAGGTCCGGCTGACCGGGGGCGAGCCCTTGCTGCGCCAGGATGTGCCGGACTTGGTGCGCGCGCTGAAGCAGGAGCTCGGCGTGAAGGACGTCGCGCTCACCACCAACGGCTGGTTGCTCGAAAAACTGGCGCCGGCCCTGCGTGCGGCGGGTTTGGACCGTTTGAACGTCTCAGTCGACTCCCTCGACGATGCCACCGCCGGCAAGCTCAACGGCCTCGGGTTCAAGGTGAGCCGGGTCCTGCGCGGCATCGACGCCGCGGCGGCCCTGGGTTTCCCGATCAAGATCAACTGCGTCGTTCAGCGCGGGGTGAACGAGGCGGAGCTGCCGGCGCTCTGCGCCTATTTCCGCGAGCGCGGACACACGGTGCGTTTCATCGAGTTCATGGACGTCGGCAACACGAACCACTGGTCCCAGGATCGGGTGGTGCCGGCGCGCGAAATCGTGGCCACGATCGGGGCGCGTTGGCCGCTGGAGCCGGTGGGCCCGGCCTACCGCGGGGAAGTCGCGGCGCGCTACCGCTACGTCGACGGCCGCGGGGAGATCGGGCTGATCAGTTCGGTCACGGAACCCTTTTGTCGCGACTGTCATCGCGCGCGGCTTTCGGCCGACGGCAAACTCTACACCTGCCTCTTTGCCTCGCTCGGCTGGGATCTTCTCGGGGCGGTGCGCAGCCGCGGCTTTTCGGACGCTGACCTGGAGGCGTTTGTCCGCCGGATCTGGCAGGGGCGCATGGATCGCTACAGCGACGAACGCGCCGAGATCATCGCCGCCGGGGAGTCCCGGGCGAAGATCGAGATGAGCTACATCGGCGGCTGAGCGGGAGCGTCCGTTGTCTCTGTTGCCCACGGAACACCCGGAGCACACGGAAGAATAGCTGATTTCCGTGGGTTCCGCGGGCCTCTCTCCGCTGCCTTGGTTGCGGCTAACTCACCCGGGATCACCGATACCGCGCCGAGCGCCCGAGGTAGTTGAGCATCCAGATTTCCTTCCAGACGCGATACCGGCCTTCGTGCGTGAACTTGCCGAGGTCCTCGCGTTCCGCGTGGGGATGGAGAAAACCCATCTCGGTGTTGAGCTGGTCGAGCTCGTGTTGCACCGAATTGAAATCTGCGAGCGGTTCCGTGGTGAACGGAACGACCTCGACCTTCAGCCGCGCGAGCCGCGCCCGGTGCCGCCCGAGCAGTCGCGGCAGGGAACGCCGCCACGGTGCCCGTTCCACCAGCCAGTTTTCCGGGTAGAAGCCGCCGAAGGGAATGTAGAGGTTGTCGGTCAGGTACCGGCTGCCATCCGCTCCGATCGACGTGACGGCGAAGCACACCGAGATCGCACCATTGGCCTGCGGGATGAACGTCACCTGCACACGCACCGTCGCCTGGGCATCCTGGTACACCGAGACCCGGAGGAAAACACCGCCACCGATCTCGGCCTTCAAGGCCTGGACCTGGCGGAATCCCTGCGCCCGCAGCCAATCGCGAATCTTCAGCAGCCGCGGCTGCACCGGCCATTCCTCGCCCGACGTATTGACCGTGTAGCGCGGGAATAGCGGCAGCGGACTGAGGCTGTGCGCCGTGATCGCGAGCCAGTTGTAGAGCGTCTCGCCCATGAACCAGAGGATGAAGAAGACCACCGCGAGCACCCAGAAAGGCCGGTCGATCAGATTGAAATCGGCGCAGAGATGAGCCGCGCCGAAGGCAAACACCAGCCAGCGCAGCCAACGGTCCGCGATCGACACGATCGGCGACCCGAGGCGCTGGTTCACTTGCATCAGCACCAACGATACGAGGATCGCCAGGAGGAGGAGATACGAAGTCTGCAAAGGACGGGTTGACGCCGCAGCTGGCGCTGGGCGCGCGTCGGAGTTTACGCTACGGAAAGCGGATTTTGAGCCCGGTCAACTCAGCCGCACGGGCATGATCACGCAGACAAAGTTCTCGAGCGTCTTGAAAACCCCGGGGCTGACCTCGTCCTTCAGTTCGAAAAAGACCTCATCCTTCGTCAGCGCCTTGAGCGGATCCATGATGAAGGTGGGATTGAATGCCACCTGCAGGTCCGGGCCGCTGTAGCCGATGGCCATCGATTCGTGCGCCTCGCCGAAATCCGGGCTCTGCGCCGTGAGCTCGAGGAGATTGCTGGAAAGCTTCAGCTTCACCGAGTTGGCCTTCTCCGAACAGACCAGCGCGGCGCGGTGCACGCACTGGAGGAAGAGCTCCCGCTCCAGCTTGATGCGCTGGTGGGTCTCCTTGGGAATAACCTGTTGATAATTGGGATAATTTCCCTCCACGACCTTCGAGTAGAGGTAGACGTGGTCGACCAGGCCGCTCGTATCCTTATCGGTACCAATCTGAAACGCCGCCCGGCGGTCGCTGAAATTGATCTTCACCTTTTCGCCCTTGTCCAGGAGGCGGGTCAGTTCCGACACGGTCTTCGCCGGCAGAATGATGGCTCCGGCGGACGCCGCCGGCACGTCCATTTCCTTGGAGATCAGGGCGAGGCGCCGCCCATCCGTGGCCACGAGCGAGAGCTTGCCGTCCTTGAAGTTGAAATAGACGCCGTTGAGGATGTAACGCGTCTCGTCCGTCGACTGCGCATACGCGACGCTCTTGAGCATCGCCACCAGTTCGCCCTGTTCCAGGCTGTAGGCCTTTTCCTCGCCGAACTCGGGTAGCGGCGGAAACTCTTCCTTGCCGATGCCCATGATCCGGAACGTCGATCCGCCGGAAGTCAGCTTCACCTGATGATTCGGCGTGCCGTCAAAGGTCACGTCCAGGTTCGGCAGCTCCCGCACGATTCCCGCCAAGCGCTTGACGGGCAACGTCACGGCACCGCTCTCCTTCACTTCGGCCTTGATCCGGCAACGAATGCCGAGATCGAGGTTGGTGGTGGTCAACGAGATCTGGTCTTTCTCCGCCTCAATCAAGACGTTGCTGAGGATCGGCATGCTGGCCTTGGAGCCGACCACGTTGAGGACTTGGGCGAGGCCGTTGGCGAAGTGATCGCGGTTGATTTTGAATTTCATGCGGGGCGGCCTGATGAAGTCTGGGCGGAAACTAACAAACGCTAAAAGAATATAGGTTCAATAAGGAATTATATCAGTAGTCATATGGGCTGCGAACAACCACAGCAACCCGTCCGTTGCGCTCTGAAAAGCGGCTGAAATCGGGTGTGAGAAACGTGGGATTCCGGACGGAAAAAGGGCCGGTTATTCACGTCGGCTGACTTGCTCGGAACTACCCGGCAGGATCTTCACAGGCTTATCCCAAACGCGGTGAAGGCTCTTCTTTCGCATCCGGCGGCGTGCCAATCCGGCCGCGGCGGACGGAACGGAAGAGGCCGAAGAAAATGTACCCGAGGCAGATTCCGAGCACGGCGATCTCCTTGTAGAGAATCACCAGTCCAATGGTCACCAGGACGAAGACGAATGGCCGCAGCCGGGTCTGGGTCTGCAGGTCAACGTTTTTGCCGCTGGGATAGCGCACGGTGCTCATCATGAGAAACGCCACCAGGAGCATCAGCGGGGGCAAGGCCAGCGCCCACGCCTTGAGCGAACGATCTGTTTCCGCGAGCTTGAGCAGGAAAAGAACGGTCGCCGCCACGGTCGAGGCCGCCGCCGGGACGGGCAGACCGACAAAGTCGCGATTGGAATCCTTGGTGCCCGGACGCAGCAGCGGATTCGTGATGACGTTGAACCGGGCGAGCCGCATCGCCGCACAGAGCAGATAGATGAAACCGATGAACCAGCCGATGTTTCTGAACCACTCGTAGCTTCCCGTCGTCGGCGAGAGGATCAGGTAGATCATCAAGAGAGCCGGAGCCATCCCGAACGAGATGACGTCCGCCAGGGAATCGAACTCCGCACCGAACAGCGATTCCCGGCCGCCCATCCGCGCGAGGCGTCCATCCAGCGCATCGAATGCGGCTGACCCAAAAATGAGCCATACCGCGTACTTGTAATGCTCCGCACTCGTGGAGCCGTTGTATTCGCCGGAGAGCGCCGTTTCCGCGAGCCGCGCCTGGATGCATTGGACGATGGCCATGAACCCGCAGAAGAGGTTCCCGGCCGTCATCAGGTTCGGCAGAAAGTAAATGCGGCTCGCCTGCCGGACATTGTACGGGTCGGCGGGATCGGAGGCCGGATGCTGGCGGCGACGGGGAGTCACTTCGTGAGGCTCTCCAGATATTTCCAGAACTTCGAATGCTGTTCGACCAGCTGTTGTTCGGACACGGGGAGCTTGTTGCGGAGGAGGAAGTCCTCGAGCGAGTTCCGGTGCAGGATGTAGTCGACGTGGAGAATGTCTCCCTGAGCCTCAAAATAGAACCGGAAGTCACCGGACCGCAAACGGTAAAGCGATTTCTGTCCCCGGCGGAACTGCCCGAGTGGTTCGCGCGGATGGGCGAGGTCGGCGGGCTTCAGATGACTGATCGGATCGATCGCGTCGAGCTGGGCCAGCTTGTCGAGCTTGTTGAGCTCCTGCATCGCCTGCGCCGAAAACGTCACTTGGTACATGGTGTGGTGGCGCGGTCGCGCTCGTAACCGGTGGTGGAGCGGTGCGTCATGGCGGCAAGCGGCCCGTGCCCCGAGATTTCAATCCTTCGTTCCATGAAACGTCCCGGTCTAATCCCGCCCACCCTCGCGGCAACGCTATTCCTCCTGCTGATTGGGGGGCCGGTTGAGGGGGCCGAGGCGAAAGGGAAGGCGGACACTCCGGCGGCGAGGGCGGCGCGGAAGGCGGACGAGCTGCTGAAGCGATTCGACAAGAACGGCGATGGCCGGTTGGACGATGATGAGCGGGCCGACGCGAAGGATGCGATGATGCAGGATCAGCTCGACCGGCAGATGACCCGGATCAACGCCGCTCCCGGTGGCGGCGAGCGGTTCCGGGCCCAGGCGCTGGAGCTCTTCGACGCGAACAAGGATGGCCGGCTGGACGATGACGAACGGGCCGAGGCGCAGAAGTTCGCCGAAGCCCGCCAGGATCCGCTGGCGGCTCGCGATGAGCTGACGAAACGCTTCGATCGGAACAAAGACGGACGCCTCGACGCCGACGAACGCAGTCAGGCCGAGGCCTTCCTGGTTGAGCTCCGCGCGTATGGCGCCTCCCGGATGCGCGAGGGCCTGATCCGCCAATTCGACCGGAATGCCGACGGCAAGGTCGACGACCAGGAAATGACGGCACTCGAGCAATCGGTCCGCCCGCGGATGGAGTCCACGCCCCTGCAGCGGCGGCGTTACGATGCCGACGGCAACCAGAAGATAGACGACGCCGAGTGGGCGGTGGCGCGCGGGAAGATAGCTGCGTGGCTCAACGGCTCCGGTCCGGCGGCGCTGGAAAACGAGCCGCCGCGCCCGCCCGCCAAGACAAAGCGGTAACCGCGCGCCTTAGCGGGCGAACTCCTCTGCCCCGTAGGCGGGGTGCCCTCACCCCGCGTAGCATGGCCGTCGTTGCCGCCGCGGGGTGAGGGCACCCCACGCACAATCGCTCACCGCTTTTCCTTCGCGAGCTGGCTCTTCACCAGGTCGCGGTGCACGCGATTGCTGAGCCCGGCCAGGTGCAGCCGCATCGCCTCGACCACGCCGTTCGTATCGCGCGCCGCGATCAGTTTCACGATGGAACGGTGTGCTTCGACGACACCGTGCACCAGCGTCGCGAGCAGCGGATTGTCGCGGCTCGCGGCGGGGATCATCGTGTCGGGCAGTCGGTAGAACACGTAGTTGCACTCGATCATCAGCAGGTCGAAATCGTTGATGAATCTTTCGTTTCCACTGGCCTCGACGACGATCTGGTGAAACTGCCAGTCGAGCTCGAGCCAGCGGGCCGAGGGAGCGTTGGGCGCCTCCTGCACCATCTCGTCGCAGACCAGTTCGAGCTGCACGAGGTCGGTGGCCGATCGATTGTGACAGGCGGCGCGCGCGGCCGCCAGTTCGATGGCCTCGCGGTACTCGTGCAGGTGCGTGACCTCGGCGGGTCCGTAGTCGCGCAGCCGGAGCCCGCGGTTGACCTCGTCCCGCAGCAGAATCCCCTTCGAAACCAGCTTCTGCAGTCCCTCGCGCACCGGAATGCGGCTCAGTTTCAACTTGGCCGCGAGGTCGCGCTCGACCAGCCGGTCACCGGGCAGGAACGCCTCCGAGAAGATCAACCGCACCAGCCGCTGCAGGTTGGGCGGCGTGCGATCGATGCGGGGTTCAAATACGCGACGGCGCTTCGGCATGTGCCGGGGATTCAAACACCGTCCCGCCGCCGGTGAAAAGCCCGGACTTTTGTGCCGGTTCTGAATTGTGGTATGCCAAAAAAGATCCCGGGTGCGGGCGGTCGATTACCGGGGAAACTCGACCGACGCGGGCGGTCAAATCCCGTTGACAAGGGCGGACACATGTCGTGACGGTATACCTAAACTTGGATCCGGAACCCCCGCCCGCCCCAACGACCCGCATGCCCATGGAACCCCGAGGTGGTGATTCTTGCGGCGGTGTGGCTGCAGCCGTGGCCGGTCGGGGAGTCCGTTGGGGCGCCCTCCGGGCCGCGCCCGCCGCTTTTCGCCTCCGTCGCATCTCAACTCCCAAGCCATGACTACGTTCACCTCCTGTCGTCGGCCGTCGCACCGGACGAGCCTCGTTTGCGGCACCCTGTTTGTTGCCCTGGCGGGCCTGGCCGCAAGGGCTGCGGCCCCCGCCTCCCGGCCGGCGCCGGCTGCGGGCGAAGTCGTCCAGATGTCGGAGTTCACCGTTTCCGGGGAGCGCGACATTGGTTACGCGACGACGAACGCCATCGGCGTCACCCGCACCAACACCGCGATCATCGACACGCCGCAGGCGGTCAACGTGATCAACCAGGAGTTCCTGCGGGATGCGATGGCCGGCGAATTGTATGATGTGCTCAAGTACGTGAGCGGAATTTCGATCGAATCGAACGTCGGCGACAGCGTCATGATCCGCGGTTACACGGTGCGCGGACAGTACACCGACGGGTTGGCGGACAACCAGAACCAGTCACAGGCGGGTTCGGAGCCGTTTCTCTTCGAGCGGCTGGAGATCCTGAAGGGACCTTCCGCACTGGTCTACGGTTCGCACGCGACGGGCGGAGTCCTCAACCGCGTGCGGAAGTCACCGGCATGGAAGCGGGCGGGCGAGATTGCGCTGACGGTCGGCGATCACGGGCAGGGCAAGGTGGAGCTGGATTACACCGCGCCGCTGAACGACAAGTTCGCCTATCGGCTGATCGGGATTTATCGCGAGGAAGACCTGAACAACGGCGTCGAAACCCGCTTCTCGTGGTTCAAGCGCTGGAACTTCGATCCCATGATCACATGGCGACCGCTGCCGAAGCTGCAGATCAAGGTGGTGGGCGAATTCCTGCACGAAGAGCACTTCAAGCACTGGGGCGACAACGCGCAGCTGGCACCCTTCGCCGTCAACGGGCCGACGACCTTCGGACTCCTGCCCCGCAATTTTACCTTCACGGATCCGTGGGCGAACAATGACAACGACAAGAAGGCGGTCTGGGCCGCCGCCGAGATGCAGGTGACGCCGGCCTGGTCGCTCCGGCTGGCGGGCTACGTGAACCACTGGGATCACGACGTCTACGACATCCTGCCGGCCGGCCTCCAGGCCAACAATCGCCTGATGAACCGCACGGGCCGCTTCATCTACAACTACGACACCGACGCGACCGTAGCGCTGGACTCCGTGTTCAACTTCAAGCTGGGACCGTCCAACCACAAATTTCTCTTCATCGGCCAGCATTTCGAATCGGACAACGATACGGGCACGCTGACCGCGAATGCGCCTCCGGCACTCGACATCCTGAATCCGGTCTACACCTACACGGCGCTCGTCAACCCGCGGCTCACCGCGAACACCAACAGCCAGGGCAAGTCCCAGAGCCTCTCGTTCAACGACCATGTGCGCTTCCTCGACGAGAAGGTCCAGCTCGTGGCGGGCGCCCGGTTCGACAAGTACCGTTCCCACGCCGACAATCTGCTGACGGGCGTCAAGGGGCCGCGCAACCGGGGCGACACCTGGACCTACAAGGCAGGCGCGGTTTGGAAGCCGACCCGGGACTTCTCGGTCTTCTACAATTACGCCGAGACGTTCACCCCCAACTTCGGTTCGAACCCCGACGGTTCCACCTTCAAGCCTTCATATGGCGTGGTCGACGAACTCGGCATCAAGACCGCGCTGCGCGAGGGACGCATCACCGCCACGGTGTCGGTCTTCGACCTGCGCCTTACGAACATCATCACCGGGCACCCGGATCCGGCCCTCGCGAGCGCCGGCTGGCGGGTGCAGCAGCAGCAGCAGAAAACCAAGGGCATCGAGGCCGACGTCGTGCTCGGCGTGGTGCCGGGTTGGGACTTGGTGCTCGCCGCCTCCTCGCTCGATATCGCCCTGCCGGGCGGCCTGCTGCCGCGCAACGCGCCGGAAAAGACGTCGTCGGTCTGGACGCGCTACAAGTTCCAGGGTGGTCC
>JAEUHA010000106.1 GCA_016793535.1 Opitutaceae bacterium
TTCGATCGTGAACGTATCCTTGAAGGGACTACGCGCCTTGATCTCCAGGCCGGTCTCCGTGAACACCTCGAACGGGATTGCCGCCACCGCCAGTTCGCCGACGCGGAAGGCCTGCAGGATGATCTTCACCGTCGCGGGCCATTGCAGGGCGTCGATCGTCCGCCGCGCGTACGTCAGCTCGCGCCGGTGGATCGGCGACACCGTGGCCGGCCGTGCCAGCGCCGCCCGCGCCCGTTCGACGTCGGCCGCCGAGGGCCGCCGCACGTCGAGCTCGAGCTCGGTCTGCGCCGCCTGCAGTCCGACCCAGTCGCGGTACTCGAGCCGTGAATACACCCGGAGGACCTCCTGCGCGAGGTCGTCGGCGACGGCACGGATGCGCGCGTACGGCGGCTCCCGCGGGCTGGGCGGTGCGTGCAGGTTGGAGTTGTTGACGTCGCCGCACGGTCCGTTCGCGAGCAGGCCGACAAAGGGCGGATCCTGCCGGTCCGCCCCGAGCAGCTGCTGCAGGCGGTCGCAGAACGCGCCGAAATAGTCGGCGGAGACGTGGTCGCCCGGCACGCCGCCGACGTAATGCAGCCAGTAGTTGGTCAGCACCGCGATCGGACGGCCGGCGGCGGACTGCACCGACAGCACGTACACCTCGGGATTCGTGGGGCCCGCCGGCTTGTCCAGGTCCGGACGCCGGCCCGGATTCATGATGGCGCGGTCCTGGCCGCCGAAAGGATTCACGACCGTCTTCCCGTCCTTGAGCAGCCACCGCCGGTTGAACACATGCTGCGGCAACTGGCCCGCGCCCCAGGCAATCCGCGCCGGCTCGAGCTGGTTGAGTGCGCGGCGCACGCCGTCCGCGATCCGTTGCGCCAGGAACGCCTGGTACGGGTCGAGCTCCCGCGTGTGCAGCAGCGGGTTCACGCCGCGGGCGTTGGCGGCGGAGTGCGTGTGCGTCGCCGACATCATCATGTGCTCCGGCGGGACGCCCGTCGCCTCGTGGATGCGCCGCTTGGCCTCGTCGAAGACCTCGCGGTTCACCGAGAGGTTGTCGACCACGACGAACACCAGCCGGCGCGTGCCGTCGTCGAGGGCGAGGCACCGCGCGTGCAGTTCGTCGTGCACGTGCGCGGCGGCGACGACATCGACGCTGCCCACCAGCGGCACGCCGAGCGGCGGCGTGATGTTGCTCGTCGCCGCGCCGGCGCGAAACACCCGCGCCGGCGCCGACGGCGATCCCGCCGCTCGCAGTTCGAGCGTCGCACCCACGGCGAGCGCCAGCACCAGCAGCGCGGCCGGGCCGCGGTGGCCTTGTCTCCGACGGCCCGCAGGCGCGTCACTCCAGCCGTTCCACCTCGACATAAAGCGCCTGCATGCGCGGGGCGTCATGCACGTACAGCAGCCGGCCGGGACTGACCTCCTGGATCGACGTGTAGTTGTAGCCGCGCAGCTCCGTGATCACGTGGTGGTGCACCCAGGTCTCGCCGCGATCGAGGCTGAACATCAGGTTTGAGCCCGGCCGCCCGTAGCTGCACGCGAGCACGCCGTTGCTCATGTACACCAAGTCCGCGTCGACGCTGCCCTCCTCGAGCCGCCGCGGCGGCGTCCAGGTGCGGCCACCGTCGCTGGACCAGCTCTGCTCGAGCGGCATCCAGCCGTTCACGCGCAGCAGCGCCATCATCTCCGTCTCGGAGAACCGCACCACCGACGGCTCGGGCCGCGGGCCGAGGGTGGAAAAGTATCTCCACGTGAGCCCGCGATCCTCGGAGCGGAGCAGCACCGCGCGCCGGCCCGTCTGCTGCGTCTCGCCGGGGAGCTTCGTCGCCGACCCGTACACCGCGACGAGCAGCGCCCCGTCCTTGAGCGCGAAGATGTGCCGGTCGAACGTCAGCCGCCCCATGCCGGGCGGCAGCCCGAGGATCAGGTTCTCGGTCGTGGTGAAACTGTTGGCCTCGGGATCGAAGCGGTACGTCATGCCGATGAAGGCGCCTTCCTCGCGGTCGTACTTCACCGCCCAGCGGGAGACGCCGACGATGCTGCGGTCCGGCAGCCGCACCATCGGCAGCGGCGCAAACGACTTGTACTGCAGCCCGGCGATCGGCGCCCACGTCCGGCCCGCGTCGGTCGATTTCAACACGCCGTACGGCTCGAGGATCGCATCCGGCCCCTGCGCGACGCTCATCAGCAGCAATCCCTGCCCGACGGCGTACACGTAGGGACGCGTGTGGTTGTGCAGGTGCGCGTACGGCCGCTCGTGCGGGTTGCCCTTGGGCAGCGGCGGGATGTCCCATGGCTCGCTGAAAGTCAGGCGCAGCTTCGGTTTCTCCGGCGGCGCGGCGGGTGTGCGCTGGCCGAGTTTCACCGAAACCCACTGCGCATCGCCGCGGTGCAGTTTCGAGTCGGAGCCGAAGAGCACGAACGCGTCACGGGAGCGGGCCTTGCGGGCAAAGGCACCCTCGCCGCGGATGACCGTCGTGCCATCGACGGCCACGCTCATGTTCGAGCCGCGGATCACCAGGCGGTAAGTGTGAAACTCGCGCTTGGTGTCGAGCAGCGCCACGCGGTCGACCAGCGTCGTGATCTTGTCGGGCTTCAGCACGATGCCGCCCTCGCGCTCGCCGTCGCCCACGACGAGCGTGATCGGTGCGCCGTCCGGAAACGGCCAGATGCTCGTGCTGGGCGCGGTCGCGCCGGGCTTCGACTGGCCGCTCGCCATCGAGGTCACGCGGACCTTCGCCTCGACGACGATCTCGCGGCCCGGATCGAAACGAAAATTCGCGCGAAAGTGTCCCTGCTCGTCCGTGGCGTCGTCCCGGAGCCTCAGCGCGCCGTCAGCGACGGTTGCCGCGGCGGCCGCGGCGCCAACCGCCTGCCACTGCGGTGCGGCCGGCGGGGCGCTCGCCGCGTAGTCGACGAGCCACTGGATCGGGTCCTCGGCGCGAGCGCCGCCGGCGAGCGCGGCCGCGAGGAACAGACAGGCGGGTAGTGGTTTCATGGGTACGGGTTGAAGGGATGCGACGGATGCAGCGCTGTGGGAGCGGCTTTACGCCGCGACCGAACGTGTCGTCGCTCGTCCGGTCGCGACGTATAGTCGCTCCCACCGTCGGACAGCGTGTTCACGGCGCCTGCCAGACCGCCACGCCCATATGGTAGCGCTGATGGTTCTCGACGGCTTCCGAATAGTAGGCCGTCACGATCGTGCCATCGGCCCGCTGGACGCTGCTGGGATAGCCGCAGTCCTGGGCGAGACTGTGCAGGAGACGAACCGGATCGCTCCATGTGCGGCCTTCGTCGCGGCTGAACTTCGCGAGCACACCGCTCTGGCCTTCAAGCCGCTTGCCGTAGGTCAGGAGGATGCGTCCATCCTGCAGGCGCAGCAGGTGCGCATTGAGTTCGCGCGTCTGCGTCACGGGCTCGCCGCCGGTCCAGGTGGCGCCGTCGTCGTCCGAGCGGAAGAGTTCGACGCGGTACAGCGGGTTGGTCCGCGCCGCCGCGAGCCATTTCTTCCCGCCCACATGGAAGATCGACGTCTCATTGTGATTCGCCCCGATCAACGTGCCGCGCTGCCAGGTCCGGCCGCCGTCGGCGCTGGTGAAATGCCAGACATGACGCGCCGTCGGCTCCTTGAGACCGCGCGCATAGCACGTCGTGTGCAGCCGGCCGTCGGCCCCGGGGAGAATCGGCCCGAACGGCACGAAGTGGGTCCAGCCCGGTTCCGGCGCGGGAAACGCCTGGGTGAGCTGCCAGCTGCGGCCCTGATCGGAGGAACGCGTGACCCAGACCGGAAGAATCCCGGCGAGGCGGCCCTGCTCCAGTTTCCACCCGGAGCACAGCACGACGAGGTCACCGTTGCCGGCCCGACCCGCGGCCACGTTCATCCGCACGGTGCCGGGCTCGTTCGGCGCGGGCTGGGCACGTTTTTCCCAGAACGTGCCGTCGCGGCTCACCCAGCAGTCGATGTCGCCCTCCTTGCGCGCATGGCTCGGCTGGTTGTGAATGATCGCGGCGATGCTGCCGTCGCTCAGGACGGTGAGATTCGGCCAGGCGCAGACATTGTCGACCACCACATAGCGCGCGATCTTCGGCGGCGCCGGCTCCGTCGGGGCGGCGGGCGCACGCCCGCCGCAGGCGAGGCTCGCAGCGACCACCCCGCCGAGGCGCAGCCATCCGCCGGCCGTGTTGCGACCGGAGGGAGCGGCTTCACGCCGCGACTGGAACGGGCGGTGGACGGTCCCGTCGCGGCGTGAAGCCGCTCCTACCACTTGAAGATGCATTTCCGGAAAAGTGGCAGGCGCGCGTCAGGGCGTGCGCACGAGGTCGGCGACGTAGATGGCGGTGATCGGCTTGCCGTCGGCGTCCTTCTCGTGGGTGGAGTACCACGAGAGCAGTCCGCGCCGGTCGTCGAGGGCAACGAAGCCCGGGTAGGAGTTGTCACCGCTGCTCGGCAGTTCCGCGATCTTCTCGAGCCGTTCGCCGCTGAGCCACAGCAAGGTCGTGATGCCCTGGCCCGGACCCTTGGCGGTCGGCGGTGCGGGCAACCGGCGCCGGCCGCCGACGAGATAGCGATCGCCCCAGCGCGCGAGCATCGGGCCGCCCAGGTAACCGTCGAGTTGGGTGCGGCTCCACGTCTCGTAGGGCGGCCGGCTGCGGGCGAGGACGGCGTGATCGGCGCTGGTCCGGCACAGGGCGAGCAGCGTGCCATCCGGTTCGAAGTGCAGCGCCGTTTCGTTGCCGTCGGTCTCCTGAATCAGCGAACGGAAGCGCCAGCGGAAGCCGTCGTCGCTTTCGAGCAGGGCGGACTCCATCGTGGCCCGTCCCGACACCGCCATGTGGCCCCGGAAGCGGCGGCCGATGAGGTAGGCGCGGTCGCCGGAGGCCGCCGCGCGCCAGACGTAGTGGCCGTACGTGCCTTCCAGCGGCTGCGCCGGCGTCCAGGCGGTGCCGTCGGCCGTCGAGGTGCCGTAGCCGAAGTGCGCGTTCCACTCCGTGCCGCGGATCTTCTCCTTCCCGACGTAGGCGGCGCCGGTGTAGACGAACAGCCGGTCCTTGAAGACCAGGAAATGGGGGTCCCGGGTATCGCGGTCCGCGACGGAAAAGCGGTGCACCTGCCGCCAGGTTTTCGCGTCGGCACTGGTGAGGATGACGACAGAGGCCGACGCGTAGACCCCGTGGCCGTCGGGACAGCTCCGGAACGTCAGCCAGAACTGGCCGCGCCACCGGATCAGGTCGGTGAACGCGTTGTGTTCGCCGTTGTGGAAGGCGCGGCGGATGTTCTCGACGCGGACCGCCGGGGCGGCGGCCGCGGCGACGGGCCGCGACGCGGCCAGCAGCGCGAGGACGGCCGCGCCGGCGAGGGCGAGGGAGCGGAGGGCGGGCGGAACCGGGAGGAGCATGGCGGGAGGTTCAGAACGAGCCCTTGATCCCCATGTCGAACGTCGCCCCGCCGTAATTGCGGGCCTGATACATGGCGGCGTACTCCGGGGTGAGGGATCCGTAGCGCAGGTAGTCCACCCGTTCGTTGAGCGCATTGCGGGCATTGAAGAAGAGCGAGGTGCCCTTGCGCAACTGGAACGAGACGTTCAGGTCGAGGATCGTCCGGCCCTTGATGACGGCGCGCGCATCGGGTCCGAGGTAGGCCTGCAGGCCCTGTTCGACATCGGAGCGCCGGTGCCACTTCGCCATGACGATGAAACGGCTCTTGGTGAAGGTGACGCCGTAATTGAGCGTTTCGGGGAGGAAGCCGCTGAAGTCGGCCTCGCGGTCGCCCCGCACCTCGATCTTGGTGTAGTTGGCGAACACCTTGAACGGCTTCGCCCAGTTCGCGAGCACCTGCAGCGACTGGTTGGCGCTGAGCTCGAAGCCCGAGACCTGGGCGGCGCCGGTGTTGATGGTGGTGTTGACCTGCCAGCCCGCGTATTCCGGGTCGAGGCCGAGCGTGGCGATGTCGGCGGGCGTGGCCACCTTGGAGAAGGTGCCGAAGAAGTCCTTGATCTCCTTGTGAAACACGCTGGCGCCGAAGAGCCCGCCGGTCTCGGTGTAGTATTCGAGCGAGAGATCGTAGTTGTCGGCGGTCCACGGCCGCAGCCCGGTGTTGCGCACCGTCAGCGTGCCCTGCACGGCGTTCGGGTCGGGCTCGGCGCCGAGGTCGTTCTCGTTGATCACCGTGTTGGGGATGATCTCGGCGTAGTTGGGCCGGCCGTACGTCGCGGCGTAGGCGAGGCGCGCGAGGAAGTTCTCCCGGATGTTGTACGTGAAGTGGACGCTTGGATACAGGCCGTCGTAGGAGCGGCTGGCCCCGTAGCCGCGCTCGATGTGGGTGAGGTTGAGCTGCTCGAGGGAGCCGGTGGCGCCGGCATCCGGACGCCGGATACGCTGGCCGGCGGCGTTGCGGGCGAACGTGCCGTCGGCGTTCCGCACGAACACCGCCGCCGGATCGTTGAGCAGGCCGCGGCCGTAGTTCGTGGTGCGCTCGTAGCGCACGCCGCCGAGGACGTTGAGCCGGTTGGCGAGCAGCCGCACCTCGCCCTGGGCGTAAAGCGCGTCGACGCCCTCCTCGAAATAGAGCGAGTTCGTGCGGCGGCCCTGCTCCATCGCGATCGCCTGCGCCGGCGTGACGGTGAAGAGACTCGGGTCGCGCTGGTAGGCCTGGAACGCGAGGTGCGGCGACGAGTAAGGCACGCCCTTGCCGGCCGGCGGGTTGCGCTCGATGCCGGTGATGATCGGCTCCTTGATCTTGCCGTAGATCACGGCGGTGAAGGCGGACGCCGAAAGGTCCCCGTTGATGCCGTTGTAGGTGTAGTTGCGGGTGAAGTTCTGCAGGTCGCGCTTTTGTGCCCGCCCCGCCCACCCGAGCTGCACCGAGGCGGGGAAGCTCAGGAAGCCCAGGCGCCGCTTCACGTTCACGTGTCCCGCGACCATCTCGTCGATCAGCGAGCGGCGGCCGCCCGAGACGCCGGTGAGGTTGTAGTTGTTGATGTCGTAGATGTCGAACGGCTGGTTGGTGTTCGTGAAGACCTCCGCGCGGCCGGGCCCGAGTTCGTTGATGTCGAGGAACGACACCCGCACCGGCACCTTGGCCGACGTCGTGAAGCCGCCGAAATAACCCTCCTCCTCCCGGGTCGTCCACGACTTGCCCTTGGAGGCGGTGAACAGCGCGTCGGCCCGCCAGTCGGCGTTGTCGAAGCGGTACGAGAGATTGCCGGAGCTCAGCCACTGGTGCCGGGTGTTGAAACCGGCGGTCTGGCCGACGCTGCCGCGGCCCGTCGCCCCGATCGTGAAATCCGGGCCGAACCGCAGCGCGGTGCCACCGGCGACCGAGGGCGTGGCGGCGGTGCCGACGTTGCCCTGGTAGTTGTAGTTCAACGAATCGAGGTTGAAGTACGACTGCTGGTAGCTGAGCGACAGGATCGAGTGCCGCGTGACGCGCCAGTCCACCTTTGCGCTCGCGGAATCGCGCGTGCGGAATTGCGTCGTGATCTGCGTCTGCAACTGACGCAGGTACGGATTGCTGAACGACGCGCCCGTGCCGGCCGCCAGCGCCTCGTACGTGCGGATCGGGGCGTTGTAGGGCACGTTGCCCATGTAGTGGAGCAGCGCGAGGGTGACGCCGAAGTTCTTCGTGACCGGGAAGACGAGTTCCACGTTCGCGCTGGGCCGGACGAGATAGGTGTAGGTTTCGTCCGCGCGGGGCTGCTTGCTGAGCTTCAGGTGCCGCTGGCTCGCGGTGAGATTGGCGTTGTAGCGCACCTCGCGCCGGCTGCGCTCGAACGCGCTCTTGCTGACCATGTTCACCGAGCCGGAAACCGAGTCGGCCGGCGTGGCGGGCGTCGGGACCTTGGTGACCTCGACGCGGGAGATGTTGTTGATGGAAATCTGCTCCAGCGTGAACGTGCGGTCGCCGCCCGAATTCGCCATCGGAGCGCCGTCGTTCGTCACCAGCGTCATGCTCGAATCGAAACCCCGCACGGAAATCCCGCCCGGCTCGAAGGCGCCGCCGCCCGTGTCGATGCCCGGGACGAATTTCAGGAACTCGCCGATGTTGCCGCCCATGACCTCGCCATGCGCGTCGGTCGAAACCACGTTCTTGATGTTCGGCGCGAAACGCTGGTCGTTGATCGCGATGCTCGAACCATCCGTCTCCTTGGTCGCCGCCACCGTGAACGCATCGAGCTTCACCGTCGGGTCCTGCGACGCATACAGCGACGCGTTGTTCAGGCTGACGTCGCGCGTCACCACGCCCCCCGCCGGCACGTTCACCGCCAGCACCTGGGTGTCGAGCCCCGTGTAGAAGACCTCGAGCGCGATCGAACCGCTCGGCACATTGGCGAGGCGGAACTGGCCGTACTCGTCGGTGAGGACCACGAGATTCGTCCCCTTCACGCCCACCCGAGCATTATGGAGGTAGCGGCCGGTGACCTCGTTCTGCACCCGCCCCTCGACGCTGCCCTGTGAGCCGGTTTGGGCCGGTGCCTGCAGGGCCAGGGAAAACAGCACGCCGAGCGCGGCACTCAGGCGCAAAAAACGATCAACACTAAACCAGGGTCGGATGTTCATGGGTCACAGGTTCGCAGGTCGCCGGCGCCCCCCGCCAAGGAGAGTCACCGCCAGCCATGGGTGGGAAACGCACGCTCCGGCGGAGGCTCAAAACGTTGGCAGTTAGTGTCAATGATAAACTGTCGACAGTTTTCTTTGATTGACAGGGCCTCTGTTGCCCGTTCTCTGGCTGCGATGGCCCTGGCAGCAATTCGTTCGGTATCAATCCGTCATGCCGTGGCGGATGCCATTCGCGCCGCGCTGCGCGAGGGGCATTTCAAGCTGGGCGAGAATCTGAGCGAGGTCGCGCTGGCCACCAAGTTCGAGGTCAGCCGGGGGCCAATCCGGGAGGCGCTGCTGGTCTTGGTCGAGGAGGG
>JAEUHA010000140.1 GCA_016793535.1 Opitutaceae bacterium
TCACCGGCAGGTGGAGTCGCTCA
Source organism: Opitutaceae bacterium (assembly GCA_016793535.1). GTDB lineage: Bacteria > Verrucomicrobiota > Verrucomicrobiia > Opitutales > Opitutaceae > ER46. The sequence continues at coordinate 24 of JAEUHA010000140.1, forward strand.
CGATGGACCGCGAGGTCATGCACCTGCGGGACTCGCTGATTCCGAAGTATGCCGAGCTGGTGTACTACGGGTTCTGGTTCGCCCCCGAGCGCGAGGCGCTGCAGGCCCTCGTCGACGAAAGCCAGCGCTACGTTTCAGGCACCGTTCGCCTGAAGCTCTACAAGGGCAATATCATCACCTGCGGCCGCAAGTCGAAGTACTCGCTCTACGACATGAACGTCGCCTCGATGGAAGGCGTGAAGAGCTGGTACAACCAGAGCGACGCGACCGGCTTCATCCGGCTGAACGGTCTCCGGCTCCGCGCGCGCAATTTGGCCCAGGGCGGACCGAAGGTCTGATGAGGCGGCGGTGCCGCCCCTGCAGTTGAGAGTTCGAAGCTGAGCGTTGAGAGACGAACCCTTCCGACGACTTCCGAGGCTTGGGTCTCTCAACTCCAGACTCTCCACTCTCCACTGCCCGGCCCGCCGGGCCGGGCCTCAGAACAACCCGCCGTACACCACGCCGACCGCGGTGATCGGGCCGGTGTCGTCGAGGCCGTCCAGGGCGCGGTCGGCCTTCTTCATGATCGACTGCGCGTCGCGGAACAGGCTTTCGTCGCTCAGCAGCTTGCCGAGCGAACCTTCACCCCGTGCGATCTTTTCGGATACGCTGCGGAGGTTGGCGATCGAGACCTTGATGTCGTCGCCGGCCTTCTGATCGAACACCAGCGCGCCGATTGCGCCCTGGCCGGACTTTACCTGGTCCACGATCTTCTGGGCGTTCGCGATGAAGGTCTTGGCCTCGCTGGCGCCGTTCTTGATCTCGGCAATCGTCGAGACGAGCTCGTCGTACATCTTCGGGTCGCTGATCAGCCGCCCGAGCGTGCCCTCGCCCTTGTTCACCTTCGTGGTGATCTCCTGCAGGTTCGCGGTGGCCTTGCTGATGTTCTCGCGGTTCTCGGTGATGAGCTGGTCGACCTTCTTGATGATGCCGGTCTCGTTCTTGCCGTCACCGCTGAGGGCGGAACTGAGGTCGCCGATGGCGGTTTCGAGCTTTTTGCCGAGTTCGCCCATCTGGGTCATGACGGAGTTCAGGTCGGGCGTCGTCTTGGTGGTGATCTCGGCGCCGTCCGGCAGGTCCGGGGCGGCTTCCGTGCCGAGGGTGACGCTGAGGTAGTTGGTGCCGATGAGTCCGGCCATCACGATCATGGCGCTCGCGTCGCTCTTGATCTTCACCTGGTGGCTGATGCGCAGGACGGCCTCGGCGCGGCGGCCCGCCAGGCGGGTCTTTTCGACCTCGCCGATCTTCACGCCCGCCATGCGCACCTCGTCGCCTTCCTTGAGTTCCTTGAGGCTCTCGAAGCCGGCGATCAGGTTGTACCCCTGATCCTTGAACACCTTGCCGCCCCGGAGGGTTTCGAAGGTCACCCAGGTGAGCGCCAAGCCGAGGATGAAGAAGAGCCCGACGCGGGCCGTCTGTTGGAAGTTATTCATGGCATCAAGTCTCCAGTTGTTTGAAACGGGGATTCTGCAAATCGATCTTCGGGTGAAGGAAATCGGCGACCTTGGGATCCTTGGGCTCGTGCAGCTCTGACGGCGGACCGAGGAAAACAAGGCGGCCGCCCATGAGGATGCCGACGCGGTCGGCGATGTTCAGCGCGAGGTCCCGGTCGTGGGACACGACGATGGTGGTGACATGGTACTGGTCCTTCAGGGTCGCGATGATCTCGCTGATCGTCGCGCCCATCACCGGGTCGAGCTCGCTGGTCGGCTCGTCGTAGAGCATCAGCTGCGGCTCCATCACCAGGGCGCGGGCGATCGCGACCCGCTTCTTCATGCCGCCGGAGAGTTCGGATGGGAATTTCTGCGCCGCGTTCTCGAGCGAGAGGATCTGCAGCGCGTGCATCACCTTTTCCCGGATGCTGGCCTCGTTGCCGATCCGGTGCTCGCGCGGGTAGAGCGCGAGGTTGTCGTAGACCGAGATCGAGTTGAACAGCGCGCCCGCCTGGAAAACGAGCGCCATGCGGACGTGTTCACGTGTCTCCTCGGCGGCGGCGTCCCGGCGGTCGACCGTGACCTTGCCGGCAGTCGGCATTTCGAGGCCGACGATGTGCTTGAGCAAAACGCTCTTGCCCGAGCCGCTCGGGCCCATGAGGACGAAGATCTCGCCCGGTTTCACCGCGAACGAGATGTCCTTCAGGACCTCGAAGGTGCCGAACGACTTGGACAAATTCTCGATCGTAACGCCGACCGCCGGGGACTCGGTCTGGGTGAAAGGATTGCGGGTGACGTCGGGTGCGGTCGCCATGTTCACATGAGGGCTTTCGTGACGAAGTAATCGAGCACGAGGATGAGGATGAGCGACGTGACGACGGCGCGGGTGACGGACGCGCCGATCTCGCGCGGACCGCCGCGGGTGTTGAGCCCGATGTTGCAGCAGACGAGGACGACGCCGAGGCCGAACACCTCCGCCTTGATCAGGCCGTTGGCGACGTCCTTGAATTCCATGAAGCGGCGCAGCGCCGCGAAATACGCCGGAGGGTCGATCGAGATGAAGTTGGTGTATTTCGAGACGATCGCCCCGCCGAACCAGCCCACGAGGTTGGCGATGATGGCGAGCACCGGCACCATCACGACGGCGGCCGCGAGGCGGGGCATGACCAGCATCCGGACCGGCGGAATGTTCATGGTCACCAGCGCGTCGATCTCCTGGTAGACCTTCATCGATGCGAGCTCGGCGGTGATGGCGGAACCGACGCGGCCGGCCAGCAGGATGGCGACCATCACCGGGCCGAGTTCGCGCGCCATCGACAGGCCGACCAGGCTACCGATGAACTGCTTCGCCCCGAAGTTCTGCATCGAGTAGCCGGCCTGCAGCGCGAGCACGCTGCCGATGAAGAAGCTCAGGATCGCGACGATCGGCAGCGTGGTGTAGCCGATGAGGTAGCACTGTTCGACGAACCGGCCGAACTGCCGCGGGAGCGAGGGCAGGTAGCCGATGCTCCGGAACAGGAGCAGGATCGTGCTGCCGAAACCCTCGAGGATGTTGTTGAGTTGTCTCATGTCAGCGCGGCTCGGTCGCAGTGGTAACGGGTTTCGCCGGGAAATCTAACCAGAACATCCGCCATCCGTCGTTCGGCCCACGGCGGAACCCGAAAAGGCCGTTGCCGATCGACACCCGCCGGGCCTGCGCCTGGCGCGTGACGCCGAGCAGCGGCCCGAGGTGAAACTCGCTGCGCTCCTGCGCGGGCCGGCGTTCCCACGTGATGGCATTCCACAGGAACGACGTGCGCTCGTCGCCCGAGGGCAGCCGCTCGTACCGTCCGAGGGCCAGGAGCGGCGACCACGCGTGCTTGATCTTCTCGTTGCGCGGGAAAAACACGTCGAGCGGACTCAAGAGCTGCCACTGGCGGCGGCCGGCGCCGTTGTCCCATTCGCTGAGGATCGGCCAGATGTGCGTGAGCTCGGCGGCCGGTGCGTTCGGGCGCCCCACGGCGCGCTGCACTTCGTTCCAATAAAGAAAATACAGGAACTGGGTCCGCGTGCGTTCAACGCGGTCGTCGTCGGACCAGCGGGCCTGGCGCACGAGCGGCCACGGCATCCACCGCTTGTCGTAGCCCTTGACGACCGAGTGGGAGTAGAACGGGGCCCAGCGGTTGACATACCGGCCCTCGCCCCGGCCCTGCATGAAGAGCGGCCAGAAGTAACGACGTTCCTGATACGCCTTGGGCGCGGTGATGTTCGTGTAGCCGAAGAACGGCCAGAGGAAGTCCTCGTTGATGTGGTTCGGCCCGGTGCTCTTCGTGTAGAACGGCAGGACCCCCACGTCCCGCCGCGGCGGCGTGCCGGGGGGGGCGTCGGCGGCGGGCTGCTTCACCGCCTTGAAGCCGAAGGGCCAGAGATAGGTGTCGTGCCGCGAGCCGTCCGGTCGCGCGACGTAGCCGTAGAACGGCCAGAACGCCCAGCCGGTGGCGGCGCCGCGCGTCACCCGGAGGAACGGCCACGGTGTCCAGGTCGACACCACGCCACGCCGCTCGTTGCGCACGTAGAACGGGAACAGCGTCCACGACAGGTGTTCGAGCGTGAGCTTGTTCTTCACCGTGCCGTGGATCGGGAAGAGCGCGCGGTAACTCAGCTCGGGATCACCCGATTCCCGGGAGAACCAGAACGGGAAAACCTCAAACTCCCGCCGGCGGTCGTAGGCGGTCGTGGGCGGGCTGGCGTTCGCGTGCCGGCCCCAGCGCCGGACCAGCTCGAAGACGCTCCACCGGTACGTGGTGGCATCCGTGCTGTAGCTGAAAAGTGGATATAGCACGTACCCGGCGCGAAATCCCTCCTGCGGATGATCGAGCCGCACCCAGAAGGGGCGGAAACCGCTCGCGGTGTGGCCCGCGGCGTCCGCGGCGGGCTTGCGGAAGAGAAAGGGTCCCGCCGCGCTCCACGCGTCGACCCGGGCCGCGGGGTCGTGGTGCGACACGACGAACGGCCAGCCGTTGCGCTCATACTCGACCGGCTCGCTGCGCACCGCGAGTGCGGTGGCGGCGAGGCCGAGCCAGGCGAGGAGTGGACGGACGGTCATGGTCGAGAGTTCGGCGCCCCGATTCCCTGCATGGCACCGCCGGAGCTTGGTAATCAACGTGAGGCGCGAACGTAAGGTGCGGACATTGTCGAGGAGGCGCGCGGGCGCAAATGCTATGTTGCCGGTTTGTGAACGGCAGATGCGCCTGCGGTTCCCGGCTTGAAATCCGGCGAGGCGAACTTCGTCCGGGCGCCGGACCGGCGCTGCCGGCCTTTTCTGTGTCATAGGTCCGCCCGCACGGTGCCGGAGTGGCAACGCGGGCGAATCCGCCGCCCGGAGGCGCGGGTTTTCCCGTTGCGGCACCCGGCCGCCGCCTTGTCATGATCGTTCCCGCCATGCTCCCGTCCTTCCCGTTTCGCCTCCATCCGCGCCCCGCGCGGCGGCCATGCGCATAAGCGGCGGCATCGCGCGCGGCATTCCGCTCGACGTGCCCAAGGGCGACGCCGTGCGGCCGGCGACCGATGGCATGCGGCAGGCCGTGTTTTCCAGCCTCGGTGCCGCCGTGGCGGACGCCCGGTTCCTCGACCTCTTCGCCGGCAGCGGCGCCTACGGCCTCGAGGCGCTCAGCCGCGGCGCGGCCGGCGGCACGTTCGTCGAACAGAACGCGAAGGCGGCCGGTTGCATCCGGCGAAATCTCGCGGCCGTGGGCAAGAGTCTGGGGCGCGACCTGCGCGAAGTGACCGTGCTCGCCGCCGATGCCCGCACGGTGCCGCTCGGCGGCGGCGCGGTGCCGGATCTCGTGTTCATCGATCCGCCGTATGAGCTCATCGCCGACGTGGCGCCCGGAGTGTTCGAGCGGCTGGCGACGGTGCTGGCCACGAAGCCGGAGGCGCTCGTCGTGTTCGAACTGCCCGGCGAGCTCGAGCTGGCCCCGCCGGGCTGGAGGCTGCTCAAGCGACTCGGCAAGGGCGCGCGCCAGCCGACGGTGGCGTTCTTCCGGCGGGACCCGGCTTGACGGGAGCGCGGCCGGAGACGGCCGCTTTCCCTTTCGGGCGGACGCGGACGTCCGCGCTCCCGGGAGACCCTTCGCTCACATCAACCCGAGCCGCGCGCGCAGCAGCGTGAGCGCGGCGACCACCGCCGTCTCCGTGCGCAGGATACGCGGCCCGAGGTGAACGAGCTGGAATCCGCCCTGCCGCAGGGCGTCGCGGTCGGGGCCGGACCAGCCGCGCTCACCCCCGAGGGCGAGGACGTGGGGCGTCGCGGCGGCACCCGTGTATCCGCTGAGCGGTGACGGGGACTCGTAGTGGTCGAGCGCCAGGCGGGCGGAAGCGGCGGGCAGGGTGGCGAGCACGTCGGCGAGGCGGCGGCCGGACGTCACCTCGGGAATGCGCGTGTCGAACGCCTGCTCCGCGCCGGTCCACAGGTGGCGGCGCCATTCGCCCGAGGTCCAGAGGGTGCTTTGCGCGTAGCTGGCCTCGGTCTTTTCGGTCCGCACGAAATGAAGCGCGCTCACGCCGAGCGTCGTGGCATCGCGCAGGATGTCGCGGGCGGTCTGGGGCCGCGGCAGGCCGACGAGCAGGGTGATCGGGTCGGGTGGGGCGGGGGGCGGCCCCCACGCAAAGGTCAGGTGCAACCCAGCGGGATCGATGGCGCCGAGCGTGGCCTTGCCGCGCGGACCGTTGACCTGGCCGGCGTCGAAGGTCCCGCCGCTTTGGCGACGCAGGACCTCGAGAATGTGCCGCGCGCGCGGATCGGTGCGCGGGAGCGGGCGGGCAAGCTCGGCGGGTTCGAAGAGAATCAGGTTCACGCGCAAGAGTCTCATTGCGGACCGGCGGCGCCTGGTGCAACCCTGCGCCGCGTGACTCCGCTCGATCTCACGACTGTCACGACCCGGCTGGCGGCCTGGTCGTTTCCCGCCGGAATCGACGGAGTCGTCGGCATCGCCAGCGGTGGCGTCGTGCCGGCCGCGCTGGTGGCGCAACGCCTCGGCGTCGGAATGAAGGTCATGGCGCTCAACTACCGCGACGAGGCCAACGAACCGCGGTTCACCGCGCCGAAGCTGCTTTCCGCGGTGCCCGATCTCGGCGCGTGGCGCCGCGTGCTGCTCGTCGATGACGTTTACGTGAGCGGCCGGAGCTGGCACGCCGCACGCGCGTTGTTGCCCGCGTCGGTCGAGGTGCTGCCGTTCGTCCTGAAAGGAAAGGTGGACTTCGCGCTGATCCGCGAGATCGACGGCTGCGTGCAGTGGCCGTGGAAGGTGCAGTGAGGCCGGACGAAGCAGGTGAGCGAGGAGAGGGGCGGGTCGAGCGCCGAACCCTGCGGGGTCGTGGCACCTCGCCGAAGTTGACAGGTACGCCGGCGCGGAACGTCGGCCGCTTTACGCTCAGCGTCGAACCCCTCGGGCGTTGAGGTGAGGACCGGCCCGCCCGCCTTTGGCTCGGCGGAGGCTGGTGCGGGCGGACGGAATCGAACCGACGAGGCCTGCTTGGAAGGCAGGAGTTTTACCACTAAACTACGCCCGCAGGGCGCCGGATCGGAGCTTCGGGTCGCCACCGTGTCGCGGTCAAGCCCGCATGCGGGCCGCCTCGTCACGGGGCGAAAAGTGCGGAAGTGATTCAGTCAGATTGTTTCTCACCGGATTTTTACCCGGTCCCGCATTGCGGGAGCGTATCCTGTGCCGTTGTCTGAAATCTATGGCACTTCTCACGTCTTCGGCTCCGACCGGGATCGGCTCCCGCACCGCCCCCCAGAAAAAAGCCACGCAGGTGAAGGTCGCCCAGGCGCTGGCCAAGCAAAAGTCACTGGAGAAAAAGGCGAAGTCCTACCGGCTTCCCCTCGGTGAACTGGCGATCTTCACGCAGCAACTCGCGTCCCTGCTGACCGCCGGCCTCCCGCTGGTGCAATGTCTCGAAGCATTGCAGGACCAGACGGAAGACGAGGTTTTCCGGATCGTGATCCGCGACGTGCGTTCCGACATCTCCCAGGGTAACTCCTTCTCCTCGGCGGTGAAGAAGTTCCCCAACGCGTTCAACACCCTCTTCGTTTCCATGGTGGAGGCGGGTGAAGCCAGCGGTGGCCTCGCGGAGATTCTCGGCAAGGTCGCGTCCTATTTTGAGTCGACGGTCAAGCTGACCAAGAAGGTGAAGTCCGCGATGACCTACCCGATCGCGGTCATCGGTCTCGCGGTCGCACTCGTGAATGTGCTGCTGATCTTCGTCATCCCGGTCTTCGCCGCGATGTTCGCCGATTTCGGCGCGAAGCTGCCGGCGCCGACGCAATTCCTGATCGACCTGTCCAATTTCCTGAAGGCCTGGTGGTGGGCGATCGCGATCTTCTCCTATGGCGCCTGGTGGGGCCTGGGGAAGTTCACTGCGACGCCGAACGGCCGCCGGGCGCGCGACAAGTTCCTCGTGCGGGCGCCGATCTTCGGCAATCTGATCCACAAGATCGCGCTCTCCCGGTTCTGCCGCACCTATGCGACGCTGATCCGTTCAGGCGTGCCGATCCTGCGCACGCTCGAGATCGTGTCCGCGGCGAGCGGCAAGGTGCAGATCGAGGACGCGTGCGAGGAGATCGCCAAGCACGTCAGCCAGGGTGGCCAGGTCTCCGAAGTGCTGGCCGCGAACGAATTTTTCCCGCCCATGATGAAACACATGGTGAAGGCGGGCGAAGCCACCGGTAATGTCGACGGCATGATGAACAAGGTCGCCGACTTCTACGATGTGGAGTGCGAGGCGACGGTCGCCGCACTCACCTCGCTGATCGAGCCCATGCTGATCGTGTTCCTGGGCGTGGTCGTCGGTGGCATCGTGATGGCGATGTTCCTTCCGATCTTCCAGCTGGGCGCCGTGGCCGGCGGGTTGAACTGATCGCGCCGCGACGCGGCGCGATTTGACTTCGCGCATCGACTTCCGGAACGTCGCCAGTTCCGTTTCCACGCGCCATGCCTTCCGTCCTCATCGTCGACGACCTCGTCGCGATCCACGAGATGCTCGAGGCGGTCATTCAACCGACCGGCTTCGCCACCACGTTTGCGACCGACGGGGAGAAGGCTTTGGTGCGGTACAAGGCCGAGAAGTACGATCTCGTGCTGGCGGACATCGACATGAAGCCGATGGACGGGATCACGCTGCTGAGGCAGCTGAAGCACTACGATCCCAGCTGCGTGGTCATCATCATGACCGCCTACGCCTCGACGGAGAGTGCCATCCAGGCGCTCAAGTACGGGGCGTTCGACTACCTGCAGAAGCCGTTTCGGGTGGACGACTTGCTGGCCGCTTTGCGCCGCGGAATGGAGTTCCGGAAATTCCAGCAGGAGCGGGCGGCGGACGGCCATGGGACCGGGGTCAAGACCGAGGAGGTGGAGGCCCGGCTGATCGGTCGGAGCGCGGCGCGCGCCAAGCTTGTCGCCCAGGTGCGGAAGCTCGCCACGGTGCGGACCCCCGTGCTGCTGATCGGCGAGAACGGCACGGGGAGAACGGCGGTGGCCGAGGTCCTCCACGGCGCCACCGGTGCGCCCGAGGCGGCCTTTGTCCGCGTCGACTGCGCCCGGTGCACGGAAGCCGACTTGCGTGAAGGGCTGCTGGGGCAGAGCGGCGAGGGAGGGACCTGGGTGCAGCAGGCCACGGGAGGCACGCTCTACCTGCAGAACCTCGAGTGTCTCCCCGATTCGGTGCAGCGCGAATTGGTGAGCGTGCTGCGCAACTCCGCGTCCGGTTTCCGGCTGATCGGGGCGACCAGCGTCGACCTCGAGCGCCTCGTGGACGAGGGGAAGTTTCACGACGACCTCTTCTACCGCGTCGCGTCGCTGCCGGTGAATCTGCCGCCGCTCCGGGCCCGGTCCGACGACATTCCGCTGCTCGTGAAGCATTTCTCGGCCCAGGCGACGAATCCTCAGTTCGACGCGAACCTGATCGAGTTCACCGACGAGGCGGTGGGCGTGCTCACGGCGCACTACTGGCCGGGCAACCTCACCGAGCTGGCGCAGGTCGTTTCCCAGCTCGTGTCCACCACCGAGACGCGGGTGATCACGTCGCATCAACTGCCGGCGCGCCTGCGCGATCTGAAGCACTGGCCCAGCCTCGGCGACTATCTGGCCGGGCAGGAGAAACAGTACGTTGACTGCGTGCTCCAGGCCTGCCGGGGCAACACCGCCGCCGCTGCCCGCGTGCTCGGGGTCGACGAGGCGTGGCTCGCGGCGGACGAACAGGCGTCGGCGGGAACCCGTTCGCCCGCGGCGGGACGCGCCTTGTCGCCGGACGAGCGCGCCGCCCTCGACAAGTTGAAGGCCGAACTCGAACGGCAGGAGGCGAGCCTGCAGGATGCGAAGCAGGTGGTGCGCGACCGCGAGGCGTTTCTCAACGAATCGGAGGCGCGACTCTTCGAAAAGGTGCAGGCGCAGCAGGAAAAGGAAAACGAGCTCGAGCAGCGCGAGGAGGACCTGCAGAAGCGGCTCCGGCTCGCGCTCGAACTCGAGGCGAAGTACGACCCGGTCGCCGCGGCCACGCTGAAGTCCGAGGTCGAGGCCTCCCGGCGGCGGGACGAGTTCAACGAGTAAGTTGCCGCGCGCCCAACCGGGGTGGCGTGCGATTCCACGCCGGACGTCGGGTTCGTTCCCGCAACGGCCGTGAGACGCGGCGTGGTCAGGGGGCGCTTTCCCGCTTGCCGCGCGTTTCGGCGCGCTCAACTGTCGCCGAAATCTACGTTCATGCCCAAGCGCACCGACCTGAAGTCCATCCTTATCATCGGCGCCGGTCCCATTGTGATCGGCCAGGCTTGCGAGTTTGATTACTCCGGTACCCAGGCGTGCAAGGCGTTGCGCGAAGAAGGTTACCGCGTGATCCTGGTGAACTCCAACCCGGCGACGATCATGACGGACCCGGAGTTCGCGGACGTCACCTACATCGAGCCGCTGACGATCGAGTTTCTGGAGAAGATCATTGCGGCGGAGCGCCCCGATGCGCTGCTGCCGACGCTGGGCGGCCAGACTGCGCTGAACCTGTCCATGGAGCTCGACAAGCAGGGCGTGCTGAAGAAGTACGGCGTCGAGATGATCGGCGCCAAGCCGGCTGCGATCGCCAAGGGCGAGGACCGTGAGCTTTTCAAGCAGGCGATGCTGAAGATCGGCCTCGACGTCGCGCGCTCGCGGACGGTGAAGTCGATGGCCGAGGCGCACGCGGCGGCCGAGCACCTGGCGATGTTTCCGCTCATCATCCGTCCGTCGTTCACGCTGGGCGGCAGCGGCGGCGGCATCGCGTACAACAAGGAGGAGTTCGAACGCATCGTCGCGAACGGCCTCGACCTTTCCCCCGTGCACGAGGTGCTCGTCGAGGAGTGCCTGCTCGGCTGGAAGGAGTACGAGATGGAGGTCATGCGCGATCACAAGGACCAGTGCGTCGTGATCTGCTCGATCGAGAACTTCGACCCGATGGGCGTGCACACCGGCGACTCGATCACGGTGGCGCCGGCGATGACGCTCACGGACAAGGAATATCAGATCATGCGCGACGCCTCCTTCGCGGTCATCCGCGAGATCGGCGTCGAGACGGGCGGTTCGAACATCCAGTTCTCCGTCGACCCCGAGACCGGCCGCATGGTCGTGATCGAGATGAACCCCCGCGTGAGCCGCAGCTCCGCGCTCGCCTCGAAGGCCACCGGCTTTCCGATCGCGAAGATCGCGGCGAAACTCGCCGTCGGCTACACGCTCGACGAACTGCGGAATGACATCACGCGCCTGACGCCCGCCAGCTTCGAGCCGACGATCGACTACGTGGTGACGAAGATCCCGCGCTTCACCTTCGAGAAATTCCAGGACGCCGATGCGACGCTGACCTCCGCGATGAAGTCGGTCGGCGAGGCGATGGCCATCGGCCGCACCTTCAAGGACTCGATGCAGAAATGCCTCCGCTCGCTGGAAATCGGCGCGCGCGGCTTCGGCGGCGGCGGCAAGCACGGCGGCGACGAGCCGGTGGAGGAGAAGGTCATCAACGCGAAGCTCGGCACGCCGAACGCGGAGCGGATCTTTTTCATCCGGCACGCGTTTCGCGCCGGCTACACGGTGGAGCGGATCTTCGAGCTCACGAAGATCGACCCCTGGTTCCTGCACCAGCTGCGGGAGATCTTCGAGATGGAGGAGTCGCTCCGGCGGCACACGCTGACGTCGATCGACGACCTGACGCTCCGGCGCGCGAAGCAGTTCGGATTCTCCGACGTCCAGCTCGCGCACCTGCTCAAGAGCGACCTGGCCGCGGTCCGCGCCGGGCGGAAGCAGCGGGGCATCCACACCACCTACCGGCTGGTCGACACCTGCGCGGCGGAGTTCGAGGCGTTCACGCCATATTACTATTCCAGCTACGGCGACGAGAACGAGGTGATGCCGCCGAAGGGGAAGAAGAAGATCATGATCCTCGGCGGCGGTCCCAACCGCATCGGCCAGGGCATCGAGTTCGACTACTGCTGCGTGCACGCCAGCTTCGCGCTGCGCGAGGCGGGGTTCGAGACGGTGATGGTGAATTCCAACCCGGAGACGGTCTCGACCGACTACGACACCAGCGACCGGCTCTATTTCGAGCCGCTGACGCTCGAGGACGTGCTCGAGGTGTATCAGCAGGAAGGATGCAGCGGCGCGATCGTGCAGTTCGGCGGGCAGACGCCGCTCAACCTCGCCACCGCGCTGAAGGCGAATGGCGTGAACATCATCGGCACCTCGCCGGAAAGCATCGAGACCGCCGAGGACCGGAAGCTCTTCTCCGCCATCCTCGACCGGACCGGGCTCAAGTCGCCGGCGAACCGCACCGCGATGAACGAGACGGACGCCCTGACGTTCGCCAAGGAGGTCGGCTTTCCCGTGCTGCTCCGGCCCTCGTTCGTGCTCGGCGGCCGCGGCATGTTCATCGTCTACAACGAGGAGGAGTTCCGCGGCGTCGTGCGCCAGGCGTTCGACGTCATGCCGGACAAGCCGGTGCTGATCGACAAGTTCCTCGAGGACGCGATCGAGCTCGACGTCGACTGTATCAGCGATGGTGAGACGTCGGTGATCGGCGGCATGCTCGAGCACATCGAGTACGCCGGCGTGCACTCGGGCGACGCCGCGATGGTGATGCCGCCGCACACCCTTTCGGCCGACATGCTCAACACCGTGCGCAAGGCGACCTACGAGCTCGCGCGGGCGCTCAAGGTGGTGGGCCTGATGAACGTCCAGTTCGCGATCAAGGACCACCAGCTCTACGTGCTCGAGGTGAACCCCCGGGCGTCGCGCACCGTGCCGTTCGTGGCCAAGGCCATCGGCGTGCCGCTCGCGAAACTCGCCGCGAAGGTGATGACGGGCGCGAAGCTCAAGGATCTCGGTTTCACCCGCGAGCAGACGCCGAAGCACTGGTGCGTGAAGGAGGCCGTGTTCCCGTTCGTGCGCTTCCCCGGTGCGACCATCGCGCTCGGGCCCGAGATGCGGTCGACCGGCGAGGTCATGGGGCTCGATGACGACCTCGGCGTCGCCTTCGCGAAGGCCCAGGCCGCGGCCAAGCCGGGCCTGCCGGTGAAGGGCAACGTGTTCCTTTCGGTGAAGGACAGCGACAAGCCGCGCGCGGTCGAAATCGCCCGCGGGCTCGAAAAGCTGGGCTTCACGATCTACTCGACCAGCGGCACCGCGCAGACGCTCGCGGAGGCCGGCGTCGCGGTCCGTAAGCTGGCCAAGATCCAGGAGGGTCGCCCCAACGCGGTCGACCTGATCAAGAACGGCCAGATCCAGATGGTGATCAACACGCCGGGGGGCATGATCCCGCGGCGCGACGAAAACGCCATCCGCTCGGCGGCTTATGCCCACACCGTGTGCATCATGACGACCCTCACGGGCGCGGCCGCGGCGATCGAAGGCATCCGGGCGCTGCGCGAGAAGCATGTCGGCGTGCGCCCGATCCAGCTCTACCGGGGCAATGTCACCGTGGTCGGATGACCCCGGCCGCGCTCCGCGTGTGAGAGGACTGTCAACCGTCCGGCAATTCCCGCCGGCGGTTGAACTTCCGGCCGGATTTTGTGTCATTCGCCGTGAACGCTCCCTGTCCATGACCCCTTCCCTCCCCGCCGTCCGCCGTTTCCTTGGCCTGCTGCTGCTTGCCGGCGCGTTGTGCGGCGCCGTGGGCTGCACGCAGGTGATGCTCTCGCCGGAAACCCGGGGCGAATACCGGTTCGGCGAGCTGCAGGTGTTCGCCGACCGGGATTTCGCCGCCACGTATGCGGCCGCGAAGTATGGCCTGCAGGACAAGGGGCTCTTTCTCGTGAAGGACGAACGCCTCGTGGTCGAGGCCGAGCTGAACGGCCGCGATGCCACCGACACGCTGGTGGTGGTCAAGATCAAGGAACTCGCGAAGAACCGGACGAGCATCAAGATTCGCTACGGCCTCAAGGGCGACCTGGCCTCCGCGCAGGCCGTTTACGCGGCGATCGAGCGCCGGTTGTAGGTACGATTCGGTTTCGGGGATTTCCTTTTTCCCCCTTTCCCGTTTCGTGGGTCGCATGCACGCGATTCGCATCCACGAGACCGGCGGGCCGGAGAAACTGTGCGTCGAAGACATTCCGGTCCCGGCGCCGAAGCCGGGCGAGGTGCGCTTCCGCGTCGAGGCGGCGGGCGTCAATTTCATCGATACGTACCACCGGAGCGGACTCTACAAGGTCGACCTGCCGCACACGCTCGGTGCCGAGGCGGCGGGAGTCGTGACGGCGGTGGGTGAGGGCGTGACGACACTCGCCGTCGGCGACCGGATTGGCTCGGCCCGGGTCACGGGCGCGTATGCCGGCGAAGCCATCGTGGCGGCCGCGCATGCGGTGAGAATCCCCGACGGAGTCAGCGCGGCCACGACCGCGGCGCTGCTGCTGCAGGGCATGACCGCGCACTACCTCGCGTGCGACACGTTTCCGCTCCAGCCGGGAGCCACGGCGCTGGTCCACGCGGGCGCGGGCGGAGTGGGGCTGCTGCTGATCCAGATCGCGAAACGGCGCGGTGCGCGGGTCATCACGACGGTCGGCACGGACGCCAAGGCCGAACTGGCCCGCGCCGCGGGCGCCGATGCCGTGTGCGTGTACACCCGCGAGGATTTCACGGCGGCGGCGCGGGCCTTCAGTGGCGGCCGCGGAGTGGATGTCGCCTACGATGCCGTGGGCAGGAGCACGTTCGAAGGCACGCTGCGCAGCCTGCGGCCCCGCGGCATGTTCGTTTCCTTCGGCAACGCCAGCGGCGCCGTGGCGCCCTTCGCCCCGCTGCTGCTCTCGCAGCAGGGCTCGCTCTATTTCACGCGGCCGACGCTGACCCACTACACGCAGACGGCGGAGGAGCTCAACGCCCGGGCCGGCGACCTGTTCCGCTGGGTGCGGGCGGGTGAACTCAACGTGCGGATCGGCGCGACCTATCCGCTGGCCGCCGCCGCCGAGGCGCATCGGGCGCTCGAGGGCCGGGCGACGACGGGCAAGGTGCTGCTGCTGCCCTGAGATTCGTGGCGGGACACTGCCCTGGGAGCGCGGTCGTCCCCGGCCGCTGGGGCCGAAAGGCGACCGGGGACGGCCGCGCTCCCAACGTGACAACGGGTGCCCGGTGCCTCAACGTCGCGACCTCTCATGTCCGAGACTCCCGCCACCCTCATCGCTCTGTTGCATGGTCCCGACCAGCCCGGCCTCGTCGCCCGCGTCGCCGGCTGGATCTTCGCCCGCGGCGGCAACATCCTGCACGCCGACCAGCATCGCGACACAGAGGCAGGCGTGTTCTTTCAGCGGATCGAGTGGGAGCCCGCCAGCGCTGACGTTGCGGGGGACAGGCCCGCGAGCGCTGAGGTTAAGGGGAGCGGGCCCGTCGGCTCTGAGGCGGCGCGGAGCGGCACGGCGGCGATTGAGGGGGAGTTTGCCCGGTTTGCGGGCGAGTCGCTGGGGATGAAAGTCCGGCTGCTGTCGTCGGCGGCCCGGCCGCGGGTGGCGATCTTCGTGTCGAAGGCGGACCACTGCTTTCACGACCTGGTCCTGCGCTGGAAGGCGGGGGACTTTCCGTGCGACGTGGTGGCGGTCGTGGGCAATCACCCGGACCTCGCCGCCGTGGCCGGAGGGTACGGCCTGCGTTTCGTGCATATCCCGGTCTCGGCGGCCACCAAGGCCGAGGCGGAGGCGCGGCAGCTGGCGCTGTTGCGCGAACTGCGGGTGGAACTGGTCGTGCTGGCGAGGTACATGCAGGTGCTCTCGGCCGACTTCCTGGAGCAGTTCGGAGCGCCGGTGATCAACATTCACCACTCGTTCCTGCCCGCGTTTGCCGGCGGCCGGCCCTATCACCAGGCCCATGCGCGCGGCGTGAAACTCATCGGTGCCACCGCGCACTACGCGACGCGCGATCTCGACGAGGGGCCGATCATTCACCAGGACGTCGCGCGCGTGACGCATCGGCACGGCGTCGACGACTTGGTCCGCAAGGGTCGCGACCTCGAACGCTCCGTGCTGGCGCAGGCCGTGCGCTGGCATCTCGAAGGACGCGTGCTGGTGTACGGGAACAAGACCGTGGTGTTTGATTGACCGCCCGCCGGCGGGGCGGAGTGGGCCGTTCGACCCCCGGGGCGGATCCGTCGTTCGACGAATGGCTGCCGCGGGCGGCGGTTGCTATAAGGTGGCCCGCCTGTCGTCCCGTTCGCCGTCTGCGAGCGCGGAGCGGCCGGCCTCACCACAGAGTCCAACCTCGGCGGCCGGTTCCGGTCCGCCCTTTCACGCATGAAATTGCACCACTCCGCCTTGTCGGCATTCCGCGGGACGATCGTCGCCGCCGCCGTGCTCTCCGCCACGTTTTCCTCCGCCGCCACCGCCTCATCGGACCGGCCGGCTGCGCCGCTCTTCGACGACATCGGACATCATCACCATCCGGTGACGACGCACTCGGCGCAGGCCCAGCGCTATTTCGACCAGGGAATGATGCTGCTCTTCAACTTCAACCACAAGGAGGCGGTCCGCTCGTTTCGCGCCGCCGCGGCCCTCGATCCCGACTGCGCGATGGCGCGCTGGGGCGAGGCGTTCGCGCACGGGCCGCATATCAACGGACCGATGTCCGACGAGGCCATGCCGCTCGCCTGGGAGGCCCTGCGACAGGCGCAGGCGCTGCAGCCAAAGGCGAACGCCCGCGAACGCGCCTACATCGACGCCCTGGCGACGCGCTACGTGGCGCCCGGGACGAAGCCGGACCGGCCGGCCCTGGACCGGGCCTTTGCGGCGGCGATGCGCCGGGTGGCGGACGCGTATCCGGATGACCATGACGCCGCGGTTTTCTGGGTCGATGCCTGGATGAACACGACGCCGTGGGACTACTGGCAGGCGGACAAGCGCACGCCCAAGCCCGCGACGGTCGAGGCGCTGCGGGCGATCGAGCGGGTGATGGCCCGCTACCCGGAGCACCCCGGGGCGAACCACCTTTACATCCACCTCGTGGAAGCCGGACCCGAACCCGAGCGCGGGCTGCCGAGCGCGGGTCGCCTGCGGCGTTATGCGCCCGCGGCCGGACACCTGGTGCACATGCCGTCGCATATCTACATTCGCGTCGGCCAGTACCAGGACGCCGTCGAGGCGAACGAGGAGGCTGCCCGGGCCGATCGCAGCTACATCGCGGCCTGCCAGGTGCAGGGCTTTTATCCGGGGATCTACTACCCGCACAACATGCACTTTCTCTGGTACGCGCTGATGTTCCAGGGCCGGGCCGAGCGCGGGCTCGAGGCGGCGAAGCAGGTGGCCTCCTATGCGTTGTCGCCGTTGTGCGGTACCAACGTCCTGGAGAAGCCCCGCCTCACCTGGCTGCCGATCGTGACGCAGTTGCGCTTCGGGCAGTGGGACAAGGTGATCGCCCAGCCTGAACCCGCGGCGGACTTGCCCATGGACCGCGCCATCTGGCGCTTCGCCCGGGCGCGCGCCTACGCCGCCAAGGGCAACGCGAACGCCGCGGCCCGGGAGGCGCAGTTGCTCGACGAGCTGGCGGCTTCTCCCGCGGTCAAGGCGGTCGACAGTCCTTACTTCCCGGCGAACCAGGTCCTTGTCGTCGCTCGCCGCCTTGCCCACGCGGGAGTGGCGGGTGCGCGCGGGAACAAGGCGGACATGATCACGAAGCTGCGTGAAGCGGTCGATGCCGAGCACGCGCTGCCCTACATGGAGCCGGCCTTCTGGATGTACCCGACGCGGCCGACGCTCGCCGCCGCGTTGCTCAAGGCCGGTCGCCCCGTCGAGGCCGAGGCCGAGTTTCGGTCCGACCTCGTGGAATTCCCGCGCAACGGCTGGTCGTTGTTCGGGCTGGCGGAATCCCTGCGCAGACAGGGCAAGACCGACGCCGCCGCCATGGTCGAACGCGAGTTTGCCGCGGCCTGGAGCAAGTCTGACGTAAAGCTGCACTTGGACTGGCTGTAAGGCCGCCAAGTCCGAGCCAGGGGCCCACGGAAGGCACGGAACACGCGGAACCTAGGGGCGTTGGCGTTCCGTGTCCTCCGGGTGTTTCGTGGGCCGGCGGAGGTGGTGGAAGTGGGTTCCACGGCCCCCAGCCGCGCGGGCCGGGCGCAAGTCCCGGGTAATGGATTGATTTCCTGCATTTACAGGGGTGCCGGCATTTGCTCTCGTCACCGTTTCAACGCTGTCCAACCCGCCCGCATGAGCACGCCCGCCACTCCTTCCCGCCCCAGCCCCGGTCCTGCCGGCGACGACCGCAATCTCGTCGCGGTCGATGCGACCACCGCGCTCACGTTCGAGGACAAGATGGAGATCTTCTGGACGAAGTACCGCACGGCCGTCTACGGCGTTTGCGTTCTGATCCTCCTCGTCATCGTCGGCAAGGGCGGCTGGGAGTACATGGCGCGCAAGAAGGAACTTTCCGTGCAGGCTGCGTACGCCGCCGCCTCGTCCAGCGAGCAGCTCAAGGCGTTCAGCGCGGCCCATCGCGGCCACACGCTCGGAGCGATCGCCGAACTGCGGCTGGCGGATGAAGCGTATGCCGCGGGCAAGGCCGCCGACGCGGTGACCGGCTACGACAAGGCGCTCGAGGTGCTGAAGGACGGTCCGCTGGCCGCCCGCGCCAAAGTGGGTCGCGCGGTGGCGAAGGCGCAATCCGGCAAGGCCGCCGAGGCGATGAAGGATCTCAAGCAGCTCGCGGACGACGCCAAGCTGCCCAAGGCGGTGCGCTCCGAGGCCGCCTATCACGTGACGAGTCTGGCGGTGGAAGCTGCCGACGCCACGGAAGCCCAGAAGATGGTGGATCTGCTCAACCAGATTGACCCGATGGGCGCCTGGTCGCAGCGCGCGGTCATGCTGCGCGCGACGCTGCCGGCCACGCCGGCTCCGGCGGCCGCTCCTGCTCCCGCCGCGGGCGCGGAGAAAAAGGACGCGCCGGCCGTGAAGCTGAACCTGCCGAGCGAAAAGAAGAACTGAGGGACGGTCGGGCGTTTTCCCCAGGGTGAAGCGGCTGGTCGCCAGTCCGCTGCAGCTCGATTACGGGGCCGACTCGTACACTTCGATCAGGACGAGGCCGGTTGAATTGGCCGCGTTGGCGTTGGCCGGTGGACTGACCTGAACCGTGTACGCTCCGGGCTCCAGATAGAGGAGCATCGCGGCGTCGAGACTGGCGTTGCCCAGGGCAAAGGCGCCGGCGCGAACACTCGCCTCGCGAATCAACGCCGCCTCCGGATCCCGGAACCAGTCATCGTTCGATTTCACGACCGTGGCGCCGCGGAAAAGGGCGAGTTGCGGATTCGGCAGCGCACCGGCGACGTTGAAGGGCGCGCCGGCGAGCGTCGGACCGATCCCGCGGATCAACACTCGCTGCGGCCCCGGGCCGCTGATCACGAAACCGGAAATGAAGGGAGCCGCGGGCGACACCACTCCGCGGGCCGAAACGTTGACGAGGCGACGCGCCCCGGGCGCCTCGTTGTTTTGCAGCACTTCATAGATTTCTGCGAGGACGTTGCCGGTGCCGCCGGCCACCACCACCGTGTACGCGCCGGGGGTCAGGGTGGAAAGGATCGCGGCATCGGCGCTGCCGGCGCGGAAGGGAAACGCCCCGGCGCGGGTCGCCGCCGCCGTGATCGCCGCCGCATTCGCCGCGGGCGCTCCCCAGTCGTCGTTCTGGCCGACGACTGTCGTGCCGCGGAAAACCTGGATCGTCGGATCATCGAGCGCGCCCGCGACGTTGAACGGCGCGCCGGCGAGCGCCGGACCCGCGGCCCGGATCAGCACTTGTTTCGCCGCGGTGCCGGCGACCACGAAACCGGTGATCAGCGTGCCCGCGCCCGGCGATGTCGTGGTGCGAATCGAAAGATTGGCGAGGTGTTCGGTCCCGGCCAGCGCGTCGATCACGCCGGCGACCGTGCCGGTCGTCCCGGTCGGAGTCCGCACGGTGCCGCGCACGGTGCCGCCCGCGAACACGAAATCCAGGGCCGCCTGAGTCGACGTCGTGGCGATGAGCCGGCCGGCGGCGTCCAGGACACCGCGGGCGGAGTCCGGCGCGGTGCCGGCCGCCGTGAGCACGAAGACCTGGCCGTTGGGGGCCACGACGGCCAGCCCGTTGCCCGCCGCGCTGCCGAGAAGGGCGAGCGGGTAGGAGCCGGCCAGGGTCGTCGCGGTTCCGGTGCGCTCGGAACGGGTGCCGGCCAGGGTGACGCCGAGTTCCGCCAGCGTGCCGCTCAGCGCGCCGGTCGCTTCGTCCAGCGTGCCGCGCAGGGTCACGGCCTGCGGAGTCGCGCCGCCGAGCGTGGTGGTGGCGAGGGAGAATCCGCCGGCGAGATCCACCCGCAGGTTGGTCACCGCCAGCCCTGTTTGCCGGGCCGGCAGGGTGCCGAGGAAGACCGCAGTGCGGTCGGCACGCACGAGGAGCACGAACTCGCCGTCGGTGCCGCCGAACTGGCCGAAGTACACGCCGCTGAAATCGCGGAGCGTGA
The DNA here is from genome assembly GCA_016793535.1 of Opitutaceae bacterium. Taxonomy (GTDB): domain Bacteria; phylum Verrucomicrobiota; class Verrucomicrobiia; order Opitutales; family Opitutaceae; genus ER46. The sequence goes on from JAEUHA010000140.1 coordinate 20,444, forward strand.
CGGAGAGGGTGGCCGGCTCGCTGGTCACGGTGCCGAGGGCGTTCGTCACGGTGACGGTGTAGTCGCCGGCGTCGGTCGCCGTCGCGCTCGGCAAGGTCAGCGTCGCGCCCGTCGCCCCCGCCACGACCGTGCCGTTCCGGCGCCACTGGTACGTCGGCGCGGGGAAACCGGAGACCGCGACGGTGAGCGAAACCCGGTCACCGGCGAAGACGGCCTGGCTCGCGGGTCCGGTGGTGATGACGGGGGCGGCGCGGACGGTCAGCGTGGCCGAAGCGGTGGCCGTGCCGGAGGCGTTGGTCGCGGTCAGGGTGTAGCGGCCGGCATCGGCCAGCGTCGTGGCGGCAAGGGTGAGGGTCGGGCTGGTGGCTCCCGGGATGGCCACTCCGTCCTTCTGCCACAGATAGGTCGGCGCCGGATTGCCGATCGCGGTGCCCCGAAACGTGGCGCTGCCCCCCGCGGTGACGGTCTGGTCGATCGGGGGACTCGTGATAAAGGGCGAGAGGCTGCCGGAAACGAAATTGAACGTGACCTCCACGGACGTGGCGGCCGCGATGGTGGTGTTGCCGGCTTGGGCGGCCCTGACGACCACGTTGCCGCCGGAGCCCGTAAGAACGTTGCCGTTGAGCGTGGCCGCGCCAGAAACCAGGGTATAGGTGACCGTCAGGCCGGACGAGGCGGTCGCGTTGAGCACCACCCCCGAGCCGGCCACCACGGTCGTCGTGGCGGGGGCAAACGTGATCGTCTGTGGGCGCTTGGTGACGAAGATTGCGACCGGCTGAGACGTGGCGGTGCCGAAGGCGTTCGTTGCGACAAGGTAATAGACTCCGGCATCTCCCTCGGCGGCGGCCGTCACCGTAAACGTGGGGGTGGTGGCGCCGCCGATCGCGACGGTATTCTTGTACCACTGCACACTGATTGGCGCGGTGCCGTCGAGGACAGTGGTCAACGTGGCCGGCTCACCGACGTAGGCGGTGACGCCGGTCGGTTCGGTCACGATGACCGGGGGCAGGGCTCCCTGGCCAAGAAGCAGAGAGGGGAGGGCGACAAGGCTGCACAGCGCAAGAAAGCCGGAACGCATGATCGGGTTCAACCAAGGCCAAGACGCGATGTCCATGCCGTGGTTGCGACAATCGCGGGGGCCGGCTCCCGGTTTGCGCGCCGTAGACGTGGGTCCCCGTCCGAGCTCGGCAAAATCTGTTCGCGCCGACCGGCCTGGTACCGGCACAAACACGTCGTGTCGCATCGGGTGGCCCCGTGGCCAACGGATCGACCATCCGCCCCATGCCCTTCTCCGTCCGCCGCTCCGTCCTGTCCGCCTGCGTGCTCCTGCCGGCGTGCGTCGTTGCCCTCCGTGCCGCAGAGCCTCCACCGGGCGAACTGCTGCTGCCGGAGTCGGCCCTCCCGGACTACGAACGCACGCTCGACCACGCGGGCCTGATCCGCGGGTGGAACAACGCCTCGCTGCAGCGCGGGGAGAAGATCTTCCAGCTGGTCTGCCACAGCTGCCACGGTGACGTCAGTCTGCCGGGTTCGATGCCCAACGCGCTGCGCTTCGCGGAGGGGAAATTTCAGCACGGCGCCGATCCGCTCGCGATGTACCGGACGATCACCCGCGGCTGGCGCATGATGCCGCCGCAGGCGCAGCTCGTGCCGCGGGAGAAGTACGATGTCATCCATTACATCCGGCAGACGTTTCTCGCCGGCCGCAACCCGACGCAGTACGTGCCCGTGACCGACGCGTACCTGGCGGGCCTGCCGGCGGGCACTGCGCGAGGCCCGGCGCCGGCGAAACGCGAGCCGTGGCGCGAGATGGATTACGGCCGGTTCCTGATCGGCACGTTCGAGGTGGCCGACGCGGCGAATCGCGCTGCCGCCGCGCAGCGCACCACCGAACCGGCCGACGTGGTGCCGCCGGGGGCCAATCTTGCCTACAAGGGCATCGCCGTGCGGCTGGACTCCGGCCCCGGTGGGGTCGCGGCGGGCAAGGCGTGGGTCGTCTTCGAGCATGACACCGGCCGGCTCGCGGGGGGCTGGACGGGAGACGGCTTCATCGACTGGGAAGGCATCAATTTCAACACGCGGCACGTGGTGCGGCCGCGGACGATCGGCGACCTGCAGTTCGCGCTCGCCGATGGCCCCGGGTGGGCGAATCCCGCCACCGGCACCTTCTACGACGCCCGCGTCGTCGGCGCCGACGGCCGGCGTTTCGGGCCACTGCCCCGCGAGTGGCTGCGTTATCGCGGATTGTACCGGAGCGGGGAACGCGTCGTGGTTTCCTACACCGTGGGTGACGCGGCGGTCCTCGAGACGCACGACCTCGAGCGGCTCCCGGAGTCGAACGCGCCCGTGTTCGTGCGCACGCTGAACATCGGCCGTTCCGCCCGCGACCTGATCCTGCGCGTGGCGAATGCCGGGACTGTCGTCGGCCTCACGGGCGCACCCGGCCTCGCCGCCGTCGACGATGGCCGGTTCATCACCCTGCGTATCCAGGCTTCGCGTACGCCGCTGCGGCTGGCGGTGCGGCTCGCTGCGGCGGGCACGGCGGACCTGGGGGCAGCGGCGGCACGGGCGGCGGCACCGGGCGACCTGGCGGTGTTCACGCGGGGCGGACCGGCCGCTTGGCCGGAAACGCTCGAGACGCCGGTCGTGCGCAGCGACGACGGGGGCCCGCTGGCCTGGGAGCGGTTCACGCTGCCGCTGGCCAATCCCTGGCGGGCCCGCGTGCGAACGAGCGGCGTGGACTTTCTGCCCGGCGGCAAACAGGCCGTCGTCTGCACCTGGGACGGCGACGTGTGGCGCGTGGACGGCATCGACACCGACGGCGCGAGCGTGACCTGGCGGCGGATCGCGTCCGGCTTGTTTCAGCCGCTCGGCATCAAGGTCCGCGGCGCGGACATCTTTGTCACCTGCCGCGACCAGCTCGTGGCGTTGCGCGACCTGAACGGCGATGGTGAGACGGATTTCTACGCGGCGGTGAACAGCGACCATCAGGTGTCGGAGCACTTCCACGAATTTGCGATGGGCCTGCAGATGGATGCGGCGGGCAATTTCTACTACGCGAAGAGCGCCCGCCACGCGCGCACCGCGCTGGTGCCGCAGCACGGGACCTTGCTCAAGGTCAGTGCGGACGGGACGACGACCGAGATTCTCGCGCGCGGCTTCCGGGCGGCGAACGGCGTGTGCCTCAATCCGGACGGGTCGTTTTTCGTCACCGACCAGGAGGGCCACTGGATGCCGATGAACCGGATCAACCGCGTCACGCCGGGAAAATTCTTCGGCAACATGTGGGGCGGGGGCGCGCCGGCCGATGCGGCGGATTCGGCGATGGCGCCGCCGCTGGCATGGGTCGACAAGGCCTTTGACCGTTCGCCGGCCGAACTCGTCTGGCTGAACAGCCCGGTGTGGGGCAGTCTGGAAGGCTCGCTGTTGAACCTTTCGTATGGCCGCGGCCGCCTCGAGTTGGTGTTTTTCGAACGCGTGGGCGACGAGTATCAGGGCGCGCTCTGCCAGCTGCCGATGCCGGATTTTCCGACGGGCATCATGCGCGGGCGCATCCACCCCGGGAACGGCCAGCTCTACCTGTGCGGCCTCTCCGCGTGGGCCACGGCGCAGACCCAGCAGGAGGGCGGGTTCTATCGGCTGCGTCCCACCGGCAAACCGGCGCGCCTGCCGGTCGGATGGCACGTGCGCGCGGGCGCGCTGGAGCTGACGTTCAGCGAACCCCTCGATCGCGCGAGTGCGGGCGAGGCGGCGCGCTACGCCGTGAAGGCCTGGGACCTGAAGCGCTCAGCCAACTACGGCAGCCCGCGCATCGGCGAACGCGCGCTCGCCGTCGCGGGAGCGGAGCTGCTCGCCGACGCGCGCACCGTGCGGCTGTCGATTCCGTCGCTGGGCCCGACGCAGGTGATTGAAATCGTCTGCCGTCTGCGGGGAGCCGACGGGCGCGACGTCGAGCGCGTGATCTCCGGCACCCTGCATCGCGTGCCGGGAAGCTGAGTGTGAGTGTGCCGTCGGGTGCGGAGCATCCGGCTCACGCGAAGGCGGCGATCGACGCGGGGACTTTCTCCTCGATGAACTGGGCAGGCGGCCGGCCGGCCCGGTTTTTGGGTATACCGCTGCCTTGTCGCCAGGAGGGTGCAGCCGACACTTCGGGCATGGCTGATGACCCGGGAGGAGGAAGTGAACTGAGGTACGGGCGAGGAAGCGACGACCGCGACGAGGCCGGACGGCGCTTGCGTCCGCTGGAGGCGGTGGCGTCCGTCGTGGTCGATGCCGCGTACCGGCTGCATCGCGATCCGGGGCCCGGGTTGCTGGAGTCGGTTTATCAGGCGATCTTCGCGCACGAACTGGAGCGGCGCGGCATGGTTGTGGCGCGGCAGGTGCGGGTCCCGGTGGAGTTTGCAGGGCAGTTCTTCGACGAGGGATTTCGCGCCGATCTCATCGTGGACGGACGATTGCTCGTTGAGCTCAAGTCCGTGGAGCAGCTCGCTCCGGTTCACGCCAAGCAACTGCTGACGTATCTCCGCTTGATGAAACTGCCCCTCGGATTGTTGATCAACTTTGGGGCCGCTCGATTCCAGGAGGGAATCCGGCGCGTGGTGAACGGCCATGTCGATGTCGACGCGGGCCGGCTGCGCATTCACCAGCGATCACCGCGGCCACCGCCCACCGCTTTGGGCGGCTCCTCCGCGTGAGTTCGCGGCTTCGCGTGAGAAAGTGAGGGGCGCACGCGAAGGCGCGAAGCGCGCGAAGGAGTCGATCAAGGGGCGTCAACCGAGAGGGAGCGAGGAGGCGTGGGTGCCGTAAGTTCGGGAGGGAAGCGGGCCACGGCCCGGGTGGGCGGGTGCATTGCCTGATTTCGCGTCCTTCGCGGCTTCGCGTGAGAAAGTGAGGGGCTCACGCGAAGGCGCGAAGCGCGCGAAGGAGACGATGAAGGGGCGTGAACCGAGAGGGAGCGAGTAGGAGTGGATGCCGGAGGTTCGGGAGGAAAGCGGGCCACGGCCCGGGTGGGCGGGTGCATTGCCTGGTTTCGCGTCCTTCGCGGCTTCGCGTGAGAAAGTGAGGGGCGCACGCGAAGGCGCGAAGTGCGCGAAGGAGACGATGAAGGGGCGTCAACCGAGAGGGAGCGAGGAGGCGTGGATGCCGTAGGTTCGGGAGGGCAGCGGGTCACGGCCCGGGTGGGCGGATGCATTGCCTGGTTTCGCGTCCTTCGCGCCTTCGCGTGAAACCGTCCGCCTCCGGCGCGCCCGCCACTGTTTACCGCGCGTTCGCGTGCCGGAATTGCCGGTCGGCGAAATCCATGAACTGCACCCAGTCGTAGAGCGTGATGTCGTGTCCGCCGGAGCGGACGTGGTACGCGACGCCGTCGCCGTGGGCGGGTTGGTCGACGGCAGGCATGGTGGCGACGCCGAGTCCTTTCCGTCCGAGCAGGCGGAAAACGGGGTCGGCGTGTCGGACGCTCAGGAACTCTCCCAAGGGGTCCGCGCCCCGATCCTGGGCCGAACTGGCGACGTAGAGGGCGCGCGGGGCGATGAGCGCGAGCAGCTGGTGCTGGTCGACGGGAAGCGCCGGCTCGTTGTCGTTGTACTTGCGATAATTGAGCGCGTACCACGGGGTGCTGTGCCGGGTGTTCGAGAGCGCCACGGTTTCCCCGAAGATCCGCTTCGCGAGCGCGGCGCCGCCCGCGCCCGAGTTGTTGGAGATCACGAGCGCGAATCGCTCGTCCTGGGCGCCGGCCCAAAGCGCGGCCTTGCCGAGACGGGAGTGGCCGTGCAGCGCGACGCGCCGGGCGTCCAACTCCGGATCCTGCTCGAGGCAGTCGAGCGCCCGGCTCAGGCCCCACGCCCAGATGCCGATCGAGCCCCAGGCGTCGGGAGCGCGCCGGTCGACGCTGCCGGTGCGATAATGGGCGCCGACCGATTCCTCGATGCCTTGATCGTGGTCGGGACAGAGGTCGCCGTAGTAGACCGTGGCGGTCGCGTAGCCGCGCGCGATCACGGCCTCGATGTTCCAGCGGTACGAATGAACTCCCCGCGTCGCCGCGGTGGCGCGGTGGTCGACGATGCCAAACTCGGGGCTCGCGCGCATCCAGGCGCGCGAGAGCGTAATGCCCGGGTCGGGATTGACGCAGTGGTTGCCGAAGTAATTCAGCCCGAGAAAAACCGGCCAGGGTCCGCCGACTCCATTCGGCTGATACACGAGCAGGTGCATCTTCGGACCGTCCTTGCGGTGAGTGAACCAGACTGTGATTTCCTTGCGCGTCGCTTTTCCGCCGAGGGCCTGGCGGTCCACGGACGTCGTTTCCCACTGCAGGCCCGGTGGGCGCCCCTCCGGGGTGCGGCCGTAGACCTCCCGGGTGAACAGGGCCAGCAGCTCGGGTCGCCGCCGCTCGCGCCAGTCCGCCGCGGTGCGCACGGGCGTGCCATCGGCGTGGATGAGCGGGTCGGGCAATGTGTAGGGCGGCACCTTGTTCTCGTCGTAGTTGGCGCGGGCCACCTCGGCGCCCCGGGTGAGCGACGGAACGAGGGCGACGCCGATCAGCAGCAGCAGGTGGGGCGGGGGAAAGCGCATGAGACGGCGAAATAGACTCCCGCCCCCGGAAACAATGAAAATGAGAGTGGCCTGCGGCCGCGGGATCTGAAAGTTCAGAGCGGCTTCGCGGCCGATCGGTGGATCGCCGCGACTCGCCCCGCCCCTCCTCAATCCATGACGCGTCTTCCTCTCCTTCCCACCAGTCTGGTCGCCTTGTCCGCGCTCGCCGTCGCGCTCCACGCCGAGCCGCGCATCCTGCACGAAAAGAAGTCGATGTTCGGGATGGTGATCGTGACCGAGAATGACGGCATGCGGACACTGCAGTTCGAGCGGGGCGGCGCGCGCCAGACTGTGGTGAAATACGGCGACCCCGCGCACCTGGAACTGCCTTACGCGCCCGCGGCGTTCACCGGCCTGGCGCTCTGCCGGGAACCGCGGCGGGTGCTCATCGTCGGCCTCGGCGGCGGCACGCTGCCGATGTTCCTCCGGCATTATTACCCCGAGGCGACCATCGACGCCGTCGACATCGATCCTGATGTCGTGCGGGTCGCCCGCGAGTACTTCGGCTTCAAGGAAGACAGCCGGATGCGCGGCATCGTGGCGGACGGGCGCGCCTTCATCGAACAGGCGCGGGAGCCGTATGACCTGATCTTCCTCGACGCCTTCGGCAGCGACTTCGTGCCGCCGACGCTGACGACGCAGGAGTTTCTCCGCGCGGTGCGGCGGGCGGTGCGGCCGGACGGCGTCGTGGTCGGCAACATCTGGGGCCGCGAGTCGAACCGGCTCTACGACTCGATGGTGCGCACGTATCAGGAAGTCTTCGACGACCTCTACATCCTCACCGTCCGCGGGGCGGGCAACATGATCGTCCTCGCCCTCCCGCGGCGGCTGAATCTCAGCCGCGAGGACCTGGCGGCCCAGGCGCGCCGCATCTCGACGGCGAAGGGCTTCCGCTACGATCTCGGCGAGCGGGTCGAGTTCGGGTACTCGCACGCCATGGAAAAGAACGCGGACGGCCGGGTCCTGAAGGACGCCGACCTGCCCAAGCCCTGACGGCGTCCCGGGCCGGCCCGGGGACGGATTTTTAACATCCCGTTCGCAAGGACAGGCGGGATGATCGCTACACCCGGATTTGAAACATCCGTTGTGTTTGTTGCTCCGCGAAGTGCGGCTGCCATTCATCCCAACATATGAACATCGCGATCATTGGCCTAGGTTACGTCGGTCTGCCGCTTTCGCTGCAGTTTGCCCGATCCGGGGCGAAAGTCCTCGGGCTCGACATCGACCCGGCCAAGGTGGAGGCGCTCAACGCGGGTCGCAGCTACATCAAGCACATCGCGCCGGAGAGCATCAAGGCGGCCGTCGACAACCGCTCCTTCGTGGCCTCCGCGGATTTCGCGCGGGTCCGGGAGGTCGATGCGATCATCATCTGCGTGCCGACGCCGTTGAACAAGAACCGCGAGCCGGACATCTCGTACATCACCGACACCGGCCGGGCCTTCGCGCCGCACCTGCGCAAGGGCACGCTGGTCGTGCTGGAATCCACGACGTATCCAGGAACCACGGACGAGGATCTGCGGGGCGTGATCGAGTCGGTGTCGGGCCTCAAGGCGGGGACCGATTTTCACCTGGCGTTTTCCCCTGAGCGCGAGGATCCGGGCAATCCGAGCAGCGTGGTGGCGACGATTCCCAAGGTCGTGGGCGGCTACACGCCGGCGTGCCTCAAGCGCGCGATGGAACTCTATTCGCTCGCGATCAAGACACTCGTCCCCGTGTCCTCCTGTCGCGTGGCCGAGGCCACCAAGCTGCTCGAAAACACCTTCCGCGGCGTGAACATCGCCCTCGTGAACGAACTCAAGGTCGTCTACTCGGCCATGGGCATCGACGTCTGGGAGGTGATCAACGCGGCGAAGACGAAGCCCTTCGGCTTCATGGCGTTTTATCCGGGCCCCGGGCTCGGCGGACACTGCATCCCGATCGATCCGTTTTATCTCACGTGGAAGGCCCGGGAGTACGGCCAGCACACCCGCTTCATCGAGCTCGCCGGCGAGATCAACACGGCGATGCCCGACTACGTGATCCATCGCGTGGCCGACGCCTTGAACGACCGGGCAAAGTCGATCAAGGGCAGCCGCATCCTGGTGGTGGGACTCGCCTACAAGCCGAACGTCGACGACGAGCGCGAATCGCCGAGTTATGTGCTCATGGAGCGCCTGCAGCAGCGCGGCGCGAGCGTCGCCTATTACGACCCCTACGTTCCGGTGATCAAACCGACGCGCGAGCACGCGCACTGGGCCGGCGTGCGGTCGGTCGCCTGGACGCGCGACGTGATCGGCGCCTACGATGTCGCGCTCATCGCGACGAACCACGCCAACGTGAACTACCAGGAGCTCGCCGACTGGGCGCCCGTGATCGTCGACACGCGCAATGCGATGGCGACGGTCAAAACGAAACCCGGCCAGGTCTTGAAGGCCTGAAGCCGGGTTCGGTGGAGCAAACGATGCCCGCGGTTCGACGGGCGCCGCTTTGTCGGCGCCGGGTCAGAACCGTCCGTTTACGCCCGCGGTAATCGTCACGAAGTTCATCAGCAGGCGCTGCGTGCGGCCCTTGAACCCGCGATAAAAGACCTGCGGTTCGTTAAGGATGTTGGCCACGTCGAGGCTGAAGCTGAGCGAAGGCTTCACCTGGTAGCCGACGCCGACGTTCAGGGTCTTGAACGATTCGCGGTAGAGCCGGAGCGCGGCATTCGCGTTGTAGGACGTGATGTATTCGCCGGTGAAGTTGTACAGGAGGCGGGTGTTGAACTTTCGGTACGACCACGACAGCGAGGCGTTGGCGGCGTACGGAATGAAGCCGGCGACGTCCTTGCGGGTGAGGTAGGTGTTGCCGCCAAACTGGCCGTGCGTGTCGATCCACGTGTAGTTGAACGAACCCGCGAGCCCGCGCAGCGCACCCGGCAGGAAGGTGAACTGCTGGCGGTAGGCGAACTCCCAGCCTTGGGCGATGGCCGAGCTGGCGTTGACCGAACTGTACTCCGCCCAGCCCTCGTAGTTGCCGTCATAGCCGTTGTTCGGTCCGGTGCCGATCGTGCCGATTTCCTGGTCGTTGATGATGTAGTCCTTGATATCCTTGTGGAACCAACTGATGGAGAGCTGGCCGACCGGTTCGAAGTAGTACTCGAGTGACGCGTCCCAATTGCGCGCGGTCTGCGGCTTCAGTGCGGGATTGCTGATCGTGACGCGCTGCAGCGACTCGTTGGGAGTTTCAGCGGGCAGGAAGTTGCCCAGCGGGGCACGCCCGAAACTCGTCGAGTAACTGACGCGCGCCTTCAGGTTCTGCGTAATGTCGTGGTAGGCATGTATGCTCGGGAACGCCTTGCGGTAGTCGCCGCTGAGTTCGCGGAAGTTGTTCGCATAGTCTCGCTGGGCGGAACCGACGGGGTCGGCCTGTTGCTGCGCGGCGGTGCTGAGCGTGCGGGCGCGGACCCAGCCCCAACTGTCGACCGTGGTGTCCTCGACGCGGACACCGCCGAGGAAGCCGGTGCGGGCGGCCCAGCCCTCGCGGCCCAGCCGGCCCTGGGCCATGATATAGGCGGCCTGGGCGACCTCGGTGAGACCGCGGGTGCCGGTGTATTTCTGCGTCTCGTGGTAGTAGAGATCCTCGCGCCAGAGCGTCGGATCCTTGGGCCGGCGCTTGTCCATGTACGCGTTCGAGTACCAGCGCGGAAAGCGCACGCCGGTTTCACGAGCGTGGTAGGTGTTGATGGTGGGATCGGGCGCCAGCGGCCCGGTGCCGGTGTAAAGATAGCGGTGATTGTCCTTACCCCAGATGTCGACGACCTGTTCGCGATAGGACAAACCGGCTTTCAGGTAGAGGGGGGCTGCGGTCGGCAACTGATAGCGGGCGTTGAAACGGTACTGCCGGAGCGTCTGGTCGTTTTGATTGTTGCCGTTGGTCAGGCCGTTCGTGGTCGGACGGTACAGCGTGGAGTCCAGGAAGTCGGGGCCCCCGTTCTGGGTAAACTTCGGGAAGAGATCCGAGCCCGAGCGATCGATGATCCACCCGGCGCCGGCGAGGCGCATCGTCAGGGAGCCGGACGTGCCGTCGCCGTTGTTCAAGTGCGTGTACCCGACGCTCGCGGCGTAATCGATCTGCCAGTTGCGATAGTCGTGTTCGCCCGTGAAATCGAGCCGGCGGGTGCGCACGTAGTAGTTGCGCGGGCCGTCGATCAGGATGTCGATGTTGTTGGCCGTGACCGGACGGACCACCGTGATCGAATCCGATGAAGCGGGGCCGACGACGCCGGTCGTGTTGCTGGGCACGGTCGTGGCACTGCCGGTGAAGGCGCGCACCTCCATGCGGCGGCGGAAGCGCTCAAAGTTATTGTTGCCGAGGGCGGTCAGCGAAAACCGCGTCGATGGGGACCAGCGGTAGTCGGTGCGCAAGCTCAGGCTGGCCTGCTTGCGATTGTTGTAGTTATCCCAGACACGGTAGTCCCAGATGTACGCGGAGCGATCGAGGACGCTCTGGTAGTCGAAGGTCGTGCTCGTGCCGCCGACGGCGTTCTCGCTGTAGAAGGCGTTGACCGCGATGGCGAGGTTGCGCTGGCCGCCGAAGACGTCGAACAACTCCTGGTGCGCCATCGTGGCCAGCGGGTGGGCACGGTGCTGTTCGCGGATCGGAATCTGATCGAGGAACGACGGGGCCCAGCGCGTGGTGAAGCTGTACGTCGTACGGCGCTTTTCGCGCATGCTGAGCGGGGAGCGGGTCTTCAGATTGACCGTGCCGCCAAGGGAATCGGCGCCCTTGTCGGGCGTGTGGCCTTTGATGAGTTCGACTGCCTCGAACATCGTGCCCGTGATGCTCTGCATCTCAAACGCGCGGCTGGTTCCGAGGCTGGGCAGCAGGCCGCCGTCCACGGTGACCGTGTTCAACGCCGGCGCCATGCCGCGCATGTTGAACTGGTAGTTCAGGCCTTCGTCGGTGGGACTGCCGGCCACGCCAGGCAGGCGGGCCACGACCTCACCGGCACTCATGTTCGGCAGGTTGCCGAAGGAGTCCATCGCGACGACGTTCTTCACGTTCTCCGCATTGCGCTGCGCCGTGAGCGCGGCGGCGTCACCCTCGCGTTCGCCGGTGACCTTGAAGGCCTCCAGTTTGTAGATGCCGGTCGTCAGGTCGAAGTTGCGCTCGGCCCGGCCTCCCGCCGCGATCGTCACCTGGGCCTGCACGGTATCGAGACCGATGTACGAGACCTCCAATTCATGCGTGCCGGCGGGAATGCCGGTGAGGACGTAGCGGCCGGTGCTGTCGGCGAAGCCACTAACGCCAAGCCCCTTGACCGTCACCTTCGCGCCTTCGAGCAGGTTGCCGGTGGCGGCGTTGCTGACGGTGCCGGCGATCGCGCCGGTCTCGGCCGCCGAGAGCGAACCGGTGAAACTTGCCCCGAGCGCGAGGAGACAAAGCGCGAGCGAGCGGGCAGGGCAGCGCAGCGGGCGAATACAGGCTTGGACAAGCCTTCGGACTTGGAGTGACAACATGGCTGGGTGGTTTGGGTTTTTCAGGTCAGATCCGCGGTGGCGGATAAGGGCATGGGTCGCAGAACGACGGGGGCCGGCGCGACAGGCGCGGCGGCAACCTCAGTTCTGCGGCCGGATCTAAGGGGTTGTTGGGATACGAATCCCGATTTAGCCGCCGCCCGCAACGACAATTTGTTTCTCGCTGTTTCAGACCGTCCGGTCGGGCATCCCAACGCGCATCGCGGCGGAACGCGGCGCTGCCGGTGGCCGCCATGCTCACCCGCCGGACTACGCGCTCAGGACGCCCCGGGGGCCGCGGTCGTTCGCGGGCGCGACAGGGCCAGCGACGCTCCGATCGACACCGCCAGGATGCCACCGATGATGGCCAGCGACCAGGTCACCGGGAACTTGCCGCCGTACGCCTCGTTCAACCAGACCATCTTCAGGCCCACGAAGACCAGGATGAGGCCGAGCCCGTACTTCAGGAACTTGAAACGGTGCATCACCCCGGCGAGCAGGAAGAACAGCGCCCGCAGCCCGAGGATGGCGAAGACATTGGACGTGAAAACGATCAGCGGCTCCTTCGTGATGGCGAAGATCGCGGGGACCGAGTCCACGGCGAAGACGATGTCCGTCAGCTCGATGAAAACGAGGGCAACGAAGAGGGGCGTCGCGTGCAGCACGCCGTTGCGGCGGAGGAAGAACTTCTCGCCCTCCAGGGTCGGTGTCACGGGCACCATCCGGCGCAACAGGCGAATCACCGGATTGCGCTCTGGATCGATCGGCTTTTCGGGCGCGAGGATGATCTTGAGCCCGGTGAGAATGAGAAACCCACCGAAGACCCAGATGACCCACTCCCACTTCATGAGCGCGGAGCCGAGCGCGATGAAGATGATGCGGAAAAACAACGCGCCCAGGATGCCGTAGAACAGCACCCGGTGCTGGTAGACCGGCGGGATCGCGAAATAACTGAACACCACGACGAAGACGAAGATGTTGTCCACCGAGAGTGATTTCTCGACGACGAACCCGGTGAGAAACTCAAGCGCGGTCTGGTCCGCGAGCGCGGCGAGCTGCGGGGCCGTGAGGCCCGCGGCGATGAGCCGGGGATCCTGCGGCAGGCGCCAGTGCGCGTACTGCCAGAAGCCCCAGCAGAAAGCCAGCGCCAGCGTGATCCAGACGACGCTCCAGCCCAGCGCCTCGCGGAAGCCAACGACGTGGGCCTCGCGATGGAAGACGCCCAGGTCGAGCGCGAGAAAAGCCAGCACGCCCAACGTGAACAGCACGTAGAACCACCAATAATCAGTGAAGGGAAACAGGGTGGGCATGGGGTCAGGCGCCGCGAATCAACGCGGGGAGTTGCGCAAGGTTCAATCCGCGGGCCCGCTCCTGGATCTCCGGCAGCAGGCTCGCGCCCTGGGTGCGGGCCCGGGTCAGGTGCTCGTGGAAGGTCTCCTTGAGTTGGAGCGCGCTGAGGGTGCGGCCGCCGGCATAATAACGCTGCGCCAGGTGGCCCAGGGCGTAGGTAGTCGCGAAGGTCACCACGGGGCCGGTGCTCATCGACGCGACGGTGCCCGCCAGGCTGCCGCCCGCCCGCCGAATCAGTCCCCCAAGGAACTTCCGCGCCATGCCTTCCACGGCCTGGGACGCGAGGCCGAGGCCGAGCACGCCGAGAAATTCCTTCACGTGGCCGGCGTCGAGGGTGTGGCCATAGTGCCGGCCGACGCGATAGACGAGATGGGTCTGCAGCGGCAGCACCGCGAGCGTGGCCGCGGACTGCGGGAGGAGTTCGAGGGCGCCGGCGAGAATGGCCGTCCGACGAATGCTCGCCTCCAGGGCCGGATCAACGGCGCGGGGCGCCGGTTGCGCCGGCGCCGCGGCGGCCTCCGGCAGCGCCGCGGAGGCCGAGACCGCATCGGCGACCTGAAGCGCACGGGTGGATTGCTCCGGCGGGAGCTGCAACTGTCCTGCGAGCGTCGCGAGAAACTGCGCTTCGGCGGCATTGCGGTGCCCGTCGGCTTCGACGATGCAGACTGCCATCTCGTACGCGAGCGTGCGCGCTTCCGCGCTCGTCAGGCCGGCGACCGCTTCGCCCAGGGCCGCGCGGCCGAGCAGGGCGCGGGAGACGAGTTCCGCGGCGTTGGGCAGATCGAGCTGGCCGAGCAGGCCGCGGAACTGGGCGCGCTCGGATTCGGACTTGGCGCCGTCGGCGAAGGCGGCGGACAAGGCCACGAGGCAGATGCACTCCTTTTCCTGAGTCGTCATTGGGCCCGCGAAGAAGGCGGCGCGCGGGCGAATCTCAAATCGAAGCGGACGGTTTGGAATCGCGCCGCGGCATTCCAATCCCGGCGCCGTCTTCCGGGCGGGCTAGCCTGATGCCTCAGGCCCGGAGCGGGAACGCTGCGGTGAAACGTAACCGACGACGCATTAAGGAGGCGGTCGAGTCCGGTGTACCGTTGCTTCCACCTCCTGTCGGTGTCGGCTCCGTTTTCGGGACCGGATGACCGGCCGGGAGCGGAGCGGGGATTCAGAACGCGCGGGTGAACTCGATCGTCCAAGTGCGCCCGGCGAGGAGGTTCTGGCTGACCGACGCGTCATAGCCGAAACCCTCGGAAGCTGCGAGCGGCGGCTCTTCGTGGTTGAGATTGATCAGGCCGACGCGGACCTGCGTGCGCCGCAGCAACGCCGGACCCTGGTCGCTGAAGCGATAGCCGACGGTGGCGTTGAAGCTCAGCGACGAGTCGATCACCCGGCGGTAGACGGTCTGTCCGGCGGTGAAGAACGGGGTGATGTACGCCGGACGGCCAAGCGATTCGTACACCGCGGCCGTCGTGGTGGCGCCGGCGTCGTGCGTCGTGCCCACATAGTAGGCGGCAAGGGCTGCCGACCACGCGCCCTGGCGCCACGCGAGGTTGGTCGTGCTGCGCCAGCGCGCGGCGCCGCCGGCGTAGAGGCCATCGTTCACCGTGGGCGGCAGGTTGGAGGGCGCGAACGTCGACACGGATTTCTGCAGGTACGCCCACTCGGAGTTCACGACGATCTGGCCGAGTGGCAGCCGCGGTACGACATAACGCACGCCGAAGTCCCAGCCTTCGTGCTCGCTCGTGGCGATGTTCACGAACGGTCGGTCGACCGAGAAGACTTTTCCCGCGACCGCCTGCGGGTTGCCGGGATTGGCGGCATTGTACGGCGCGAATGCCGCGCGATCCTCCGGCGTGACGGCGAAGCGGACGACGTCGGGGTCACCTTTGTAGGCGGTCGTACCACTGCCGAGGTCGATCGACGCGACGGGCACGCCGGCGGCGATCTGCGACCGCGTGTAGGCCTGCAGCAGCGCGACATCGCTGGCGCGAATCTGCGCCACGCTGCGCTGGCCGAGCAGATTGGTCCGGCTGATCCGCCACTTGTCCGCGGTGAAGCTGAGGCCCTTGATGAACGGCACGTCGAGCACCGCCCCGTACGTGCGGCCCTCGGATTCCTGCGCCTTGAGCTTCGGATTGCCGCCGAAATACGTGCGCTGCACGTAGGGCCCTTCGTTGGTGATGGGATTGCGGTAGGTGTCGATGTCGCCGGCGCCGGCGCTGATCGACCAGCGCGGGCTGGTGAAGAGCGCGGCGAGGCTCGGCGCCATGAAGCCTTCGTTGTACGAGCCGCGCAGCATGAGCCACGGCGCCGGCCGCCAGTTCACGCCGTACTTCGGTTTCGTCGTGCTGCCGAAATCACTGTAGCTCTCGTAGCGGGCGGAGGCCGTCACTTCGAGCGTGTGCACGAGCGGCAGGGGACGATCCGCCGGCACGAGCGGCAGCACGAATTCGGAGTAGAAGCTGGTGATCCGGCGATCCCCGCGCACATCCGGCCGGGGCGGGTGCAGGAGGAAGTCGTTGTTGAGCGGATCGAGGCCGGAGTCCCCGGGATTCTCGCCACTGAAGGGCGGCCGCAGGTCCGCGAGATCCTCGATGCGATATTCGCCGCCCGCCGCGGCCATCAGGTCGCGGCCCCACAGGGACAGCAGCCGGCCCGAGAAACGGAGGTCGCCGCTCGCCAGGTAGCTCGTGGCGTTGCGGGCGTAGATCTCGGAAAACGCGTCCACGACCGCCGCCGGATTGGTGTACGGGCGGTCGGCGACCACGGCGCCGTTCTCCACCTTGAACGTGTATCCGAATGGATTGTACGCGGTCGCATCCGTGCGCTGGAGCACCTGCCGGAGCTTGCTCTCGCGCACGTCGGGAAACGCCTCGTCCACGCCCTTCACCCGGTTGTAGAAGCCGGAGGTTTCCCACGTCCAGGTCTGGCCGAGCCGGCCCTTGAGTCCGCCCGCCAGCCGGATGACGTCCGCGCGCGTGTCGACGGTTTCCGCCGCCAGGCCGGCCAGCGTCATCGCCGTGAAACTGATCGTGCGCGGCTGGCCGGTGAGCCGGGCGGTGCCATCGGTAGTGGCGGCGCCGGTGGGGTGATAGAAGCGGGACCCGTACGGGTTGTAGGGATTGTCGATCGCCATCACCGCGAGCTGGTCGGAAGTCGGGGCGTTGAGCGCGAGCGGCTGCCGGCGCATCGTGGAATTCGACTTGTAGTAGCCGAAATCCGCGAAGGCGGTGATCGTCTTCGTCAGATCAAATTCTCCGGAAAGGAACGTGTTGCCGCGGCGCACCCGCGGCGACGCCATGCCGAATTGATTCAGATCCAGGAAGAACTCCGGGTTCGCGGCGCGGGTCGGCGCGGCGGTGGTGAGGGCGGGCACGCCGTTGACGGGACGGAAATAGTTGCTGGCGGTGCCGGTGCCCACGAGGAAGGTCGGCCAGTAGCCGCGGGCGGAGCGGGCGTCGAACGGCCCGCCCAGGGCGTTGAACGGCGCCGGTACGCGGCTGGTGCTGTTGGCGCTCCGGGAGAAGGCGCGCTCGGTGAGGAAGATCGCGTCGCGATACAGCGCCTCGAGCGTGCCGAAGATCCGGCCGCGTCCGCCCGCGAAGCTCGTGCCGAACATGAACGTGCCATGGACACTCTCGCCGCCGCCTTCCTCCGGGTAACCAAAACGCACCGACGTCTCGGTCCCGTTGAACTCGCGCTTGAGCACGTAGTTGATGACGCCGCCGACGGCGTCGGAACCGTAGATCGACGAGGCGCCGTCGCGCAGGACTTCCACCCGCTCGATGCCGCGGGTGGGCAGCTGGTTGACGTTCACCGCCTGGGAAAGACCGGCTGTCATCGGGTTGATCGCCATGCGGCGCCCATTGACGAGGATGAGCGTCGCGGTGGCGCCCATGTTGCGCAGGTTGATGTTTGCGTTGTCGCCCCGGGCGCCGGACGAGCCGAGTCGCGTCTCGTTCTCGGGCAGGTTCACGACGGACGGCAGCGACGTGAGCAGGTCGACCGGCAGGACCGCGTTGCGCACGTCCATCGCCGTCTGGTCGATCACCGTCACGGGAGCGATCTTCTCCAGGTCGGCGCGCCGGATGTTCGAACCGGTCACGACGAAGTTCTGCAGGGCGACGATTTCCTCCCGCAGCGGGCCGCTCGCCGCGGGCGTGGGACCCGCGGCCGCGAACGCCGCGGCGACGGCAGCAAGGGAGAAGGCGGACACGAGCGCGGCGCGCGCGCGAAACGGAAGGGCGGGAGGGTGCATGCGAGGTGAGGATGGGTCAAACGGTCGGTCATCCAGTCTTCATGAGCCGTGTGGCGGAGCAGCGACTCCGGCGTGACGTTCCTGCAACGACCGGCGTCATCCGCTTTCGCCGCAACGTTGCCGGAGCGCCGCGCAACCGTAACCCGGGCGGTGCAGGATGCGGCACGCACATGGACTCCGCCTCCTTCTCCCTGGCCGCCGCGGCGGCGCCGACCGAAGCCGTCAACTACTTCGACTCGCCGCTGGCGGCCCGGCGCTACGCGGCCCACCGGCCCCGGGCGCATGCGCAGGTCCTGGAAGTACTCCGCCGCGAAATTGCGGGCTTGCTGCCGGTGGAGCGCGCCGCCGACGTGGGCTGTGGCACGGGCCATTCCTCGATCGCGCTGCTCCCGTACGCGGGGGCGGTGGTGGGCATCGACCCCTCGTCCGAAATGTTGAAGCAGGCGGAGCGGCATCCCCGGATCGAATACCGCAAGGGTTACGCGGAGGCGCTGCCGGTGCGCGCCGGTGAGTTCGACCTGGTGAGCGTGAGTTCGGCCTACCACTGGTTCGACCAGGAACGCTTCGTGGCCGAGGCCGCGCGGGTGCTCCGGCCGGGCGGCTGGCTCGTGCTGTACAAGACCGGTTCGATCGGCTCGATCGCCGATCAGCCCCGGTTCACGACCTGGCGGCGCGAGGTGTTGAAGGTCCGCTATCCCAAGATCGCGCGCCACGGGGAACGGCTGACGGCGGAACTCGCGGCCGCGTGCGGGTTCACCGAATGTGCGGGTGAGACTTTTGCCGACGTCCGGCGCTACACCCTCGAAGAGTATGTGGAAAGCCTGCTCACGCACAGCAGCGTGATCCGCGTGGTCGAACGCGG
The DNA here is from genome assembly GCA_016793535.1 of Opitutaceae bacterium. Taxonomy (GTDB): domain Bacteria; phylum Verrucomicrobiota; class Verrucomicrobiia; order Opitutales; family Opitutaceae; genus ER46. Next base: position 38,976 of record JAEUHA010000140.1, read on the forward strand.
CCCGGAACCGGTCGACGCCGTCCGGGCCTGGCTCCGCGACGAGCTCGGCGGTTACTTCCCCGGCGGCACCGCGCAGTTCACGCACGAATCCTGGATCCAGGTGTTCCGGCTCGACCCGCGACGCACGGCGCCGGCCCCGTGAGTCGCGGCGGGGCGGAATCGTGGTCGGGGCGACAGGATTCGAACCTGCGACCTCCTGGTCCCAAACCAGGCGCTCTACCAGGCTAAGCTACACCCCGGACATCGAACGACGAACCGTTGGCGAAGGCGGGGTGGTGTCAATGGCGGTCTCGGCTGGACCGCGCGGCGTCGGATGCGCCCTTTCCCCGCCGCGGAATTGTGCAGAATTCGCGAATGACGGCGGGTGCGTTCTTTCCCCGCGCTCCCGGGACAATCTCTTCTTGCGTCGCCCCGCAAACCGTTTTCTCCTGCGACACCTTCCTCCCTCCATGGATACTATTTCTCGCGAAAACAATAGCATGCTGCCGGTAGGCGCCATCATTGTGGGCGTCATCGCCCTGCTGCTGGGCGGCTACTCGGCCATCACCTTGTCCAAGGTGAACAAGACCGTGGCGGAGCAGGAGGCCAAGCTCGCGAAAATCGACACGGTCGAGGCCGCGGTGAATCAGGCCGCCGCGTCGTCCGATCGGCTCGCGAAGCAATACAACGATCTGCGCGCGCAGACCCAGGCGGGTTTCGACCAGGTCGGTCCGCTCCTCGGCAAGCTCCAGGAGTCGGTCACGAAGCTCGAGGAAGCGGCGAAGAAGCCGGCGCCGGCTCCGGTCGCGGGCAAGAAGGGTGCCGACGGCAAGAAGGGCGGAGAGCCGGCCGTCGCGGGCCCGGGCGAGTACGTCGTGAAGCCCGGTGACAGCGGCATGAAGATCGCGAACGCCAACGGTGTCTCGATCGGCGCGCTCCAGGCCGTCAATCCCGGCGTCAACTGGAACGGCCTCAAGGTCGGCCAGAAGATCAAACTGCCGAAGAAATAAGCCGGACCGGCCGCGCATTCATTTTCAGATGCCTCTCGCCCTGTGGGCGGGAGGCATTTTTTTTGTCGGCATGAATCCCGCCCCCTCCGGTCCGCAACGCTGGCAGGTCCTCGGCCAGCGGTCGCAGCTGCAGACCCGTGTATTCGAAGTTCTTGGACGCACCTTCCGCCACCCGGTGCGGCATACCGAGCGCGAGTTCGTCGTGATCGACGCGCCCGACTGGGTGAACGTCGTCGCGCTTACCGCCGACCAGCGGCTCGTGCTCGTGCGGCAGTTCCGCTACGGGATCGACGAGTTCTCGCTCGAGGTGCCCGGCGGCGTGATGGAGCGGGGCGAGGACCCGGTCGCGGCCGGCCTGCGCGAACTGCGCGAGGAGACCGGCTTCGCCGGCGCCTCGGCGCGGCTGCTCGGCAGCGTGCGGCCGAATCCCGCCATCCAGGCCAACCGGTGCCACATCGTCCTCGTCGAGGGCGCGGTGAAGGTGCACGCGCTCGAGTGGGATCCCGACGAGGAGATCGAAGTGTCGACCGCGGCCGTCGAGGACGTGCTCGCCCTCGCGCATTCCGGCGGGATCGTGCACGCGCTGGCGTTGAACGCGCTGATGCTGTTCGAGCCGCACTGGCGGGCGGGCCGGCGCAGTTGAGTGCGCGCCTGGAGTCGCCGGGGCCGCCTGCCCCGAGGCCGGGTCGTCCGGTGCCGCGTTTGACTTCGGGTCAGGGAGGCGTTTCCTGCCATCCCTTGATGTCTGTCCCCACTTTCGCCAATCCTCCCGAGACGCTCGGCGTCGCGACGAACGGCCATGTCCCGCCGGCGCTCGAGCAGGAAGTGCGGCGGATCTACGCGCGGAGCCCGCTTTACGGGCAGCGCTTCCCACTGCACGCGGAGCCGCTGCAGTGGTCGTGTTACCGGGAGATTCCGGCCCTTTCGAAAAAGGAAATCGTCGAACGCGGGCACCAGGCCTTTTTCGCCGACTACGCGCAGATCGAGCGCGGGCTCGCCGCCAAGCGCTTCGAGTACGAGAGCACCGGGGGCACCACGCAGTCGCCGATGACGGTGATCATGGAGGAGGGCTGGTGGAACGCGCAGACCGAGCGGGCGTACCGCGCGTCGCCGATTCTCCGGCCGTTCGCGGGCCGGTCGTACCGCAAGTGCGTCCTCGCGCCGGTCGGGTGTTCCAGCAATCTCTGTCCGTACGAGGACCATCCGTTTCCCCACCGCTATTTCGACGGCGTGGTGTACCTCAACCTGTCGAGCGACCCGTTCGCGTTTCCGGAAACCGAGTGGGACCGGATCGTGGTCGAGCTGCAGGCGACGCAACCGGAGGTGCTCGAGGGCGAGCCCGTCTACCTGTCGCTGCTCGCGCGGGCGGCGAAGAAGCGCGGCGTGAGCGTCCCGAGCCTGAAGGCGGTCATTCTCACGTACGGCAAGGCGAGCGCCCAGCACGGCGCGCGGATCGCGGAGGTCTTCCCGGCGGCGCAGGTCGACTTGTACGGCTCGACCGAGGCCGGGTACCTGTTCGTCGGCGAGGCGTTCAAGGACAACTCCCAGGTGATCGACGCCAACGCGTTCATCGAGCTCGTGCCCTGGCGGGCGGATCTGCCGGACGTGTTTCAGATCTACGTGACGACGCGCGACCGCGAGGCCATGCCCCTGCTGCGCTACCACACGGGTGACATCGTGCAGCGATTTCCGACCGGCTTCCGGCTGCTGGGCCGGGAGGGTGGGCTGTATTTCCGGCCAGACGGATCCCTGGTGTCGCCGACGGACATCGATGCCGCGTTGCCGGCCGGCTTCGCGTGCTGGCACTATTCCCTGGTGCAGACCGGGGAGTCGCGCTGGGACTTTCACTACGTGGCCGACCACGGCGCCGATCATCCGGCGGTGGAAGCGGCGCTCGCGACGATGCTCGGCGCCGGTGTCCGGGTGAACGCGTTCCGCCGCAAGTTCATTGCGCCGGCCGCGAGCGGGAAGTTCGCGCTCCTGAAACCGCTCGCGCGCGGCTAAGGCCGCGGCGGAGTCCGTCTACCTGTCGGCGGGGTGTCCTCGGCCCGCGGGATAGGAATTGCGACACGGATTGTCGCGGGGTGAGGGCACCCCGCCTACAAGTGGATGGACGCGGTCAGCTGCTTCCCGGCTTCGTGAACCCGCTGCTGCTTCTCCAAAAGGTTAGGGAGGCTTATAAGCTCACCGGCCCAAGCCCGCGCCTTTACATCCCGGGTGGGGTGCCCGACTTTGTCGCGGCTTTGCGCTTCCACCCCGACAGCGAATTCCCGCGATGAATCTTGTTGGCTCCCTCTTCCGCTCTTCGATCGGTCGGAAAATCCTGATGGCCGTTTCCGGCCTGGTGCTGGTCGCGTTCGTCGTCGGCCACCTCGTGGGCAACCTGCAGGTCTTCGCACACCCGGACAAGATCAACGGCTACGCGCAGTTCCTCCACAACCTCGGGCCGCTCCTGTGGGTCGTGCGGATCGGCCTGCTCGTCGCCGTGGTGGTCCACATCTGGGCCGCGACCGTGCTGACCCTCGAGAACCGCAAGGCCCGCGGCAGCGCGTATGGTTTCAAGCATACCATCCAGGCGACGCTCGCTTCGCGCACGATGCGGCTGACCGGCTACGTGGTGCTGGCTTTCCTCCTCTACCACCTCGCGCACTTCACGATCGGCGCGGCGCAGGCGGCGACCTTCAAGGACAACCTCAAGGCGTACACGATGCAGGATCAGTACAGCGTCGCCGGTTTCCCGGTGGTGGCGGCGGGAACGAAGGTCGCCGATGTCCACAGCATGGTGATCCTGGGTTTCCAGAGTCCGATCGTCGCGCTCTTCTACATCGTGGCGGTCGGCCTGCTCAGCTTCCACCTGCTGCACGGCATCGACAGCCTGTTCCAGACGCTCGGCTGGCGGACCAGCAAATGGGCCAAGGGGCTCCGCACGTTCGCCGTCCTGTTCTGCCTCGCCTACTTCGCGGGCAATCTCGCGATTCCCGGCGCCGTGCTCGCCGGCCAGTTGCAGCCGCGCACGACGACCGTCGCCGCTCCCGCCGCCCGCTGACGCGCGTCCTCCCGGCCCTTTCTCCCCTTAGACCTTAAACGTCAGACCTCCCAACCCTCTCTGCGCGCCGCGCCTATGGCCACGCTCGACTCCAAGGTTCCCGCCGGTCCGCTCGCCGACAAGTGGCGCAAGCACAAGGCCGACATCAAGCTCGTCAACCCCGCCAACAAGCGGAAGTACGAGGTGATCGTCGTGGGCGCCGGCCTTGCCGGCTCCTCGTGTGCGGCGACGCTCGCCGATCTCGGCTACAAGGTGAAGTGCTTCGTGTTTCACGACAGCCCGCGCCGCGCCCACTCGATCGCCGCGCAGGGTGGCATCAATGCCGCCAAGAACTACCAGAACGACGGCGACAGCGTCTACCGGCTCTTCTACGACACGATCAAGGGCGGCGACTACCGCTCCCGCGAGGCCAACGTCCACCGGCTTGCCGAGGTCTCGGTCAACATCATCGACCAGTGCGCCGCGACCGGCGTGCCCTTCGCCCGCGAATACGGCGGCCTGCTCGCCAATCGCTCCTTCGGCGGCGCGCAGGTGTCGCGCACGTTCTACGCCCGCGGTCAGACCGGCCAGCAGCTCCTGCTCGGCGCCTACTCGCAGCTGTCCCGCGCGATCGGCGCCGGCACGGTCGAACTCCACGCGCAGAGCGAGATGCTCGACCTCGTGCTCGTCGGCGGCCAGGCCAAGGGCATCATCACGCGCGATCTCGTCTCCGGGAAGATCGAGCGCCATGCCGCCGATGCCGTCGTGCTCGCGACCGGTGGCTACGGCAACGTCTTCAACCTCTCCACCTACGCGCGCGGCTCCAACACCACGGCGATCTGGCGGGCCTACAAGCGCGGCGCGTGTTTCGCGAATCCGTGCTACACGCAGATCCACCCGACGTGCATCCCGGTGAGCGGCGACTACCAGTCGAAGCTCACGCTGATGTCGGAGTCGCTGCGCAACGACGGCCGCATCTGGGTGCCGAAGAACAAGGCCGACTGCGGCAAGGATCCCAACGCGATCCCCGAGGCCGACCGCGACTACTACCTCGAGCGGATGTACCCGTCGTTCGGCAATCTCTGCCCCCGCGACATCGCGTCGCGGGCCGCCAAGCGCGTGTGCGACGAGGGTCGCGGCGTGGGGCCGACCGCCCTGGGCGTGTATCTGGATTTCTCGGACGCCATCCGCCGCCTCGGCGAGAACGGCGTGCGCGAGCGGTACGGCAATCTCTTCGACATCTACCACGAGATCACCGCCGAGAGCGCCTACAAGACGCCGATGCGGATCTTCCCCGCCGTGCATTACACGATGGGCGGGCTGTGGGTGGACTACAACCTGATGTCGAACATCCCCGGCCTGTTCGTACTCGGGGAGGCGAACTTCTCCGACCACGGTGCCAACCGGCTCGGCGCGAGCGCGCTGATGCAGGGCCTGGCCGACGGCTACTTCGTCATTCCGTACACGATCGGTGATTACCTCGCGTCCCAGAAGCCCGGCTCGCGGCCGAGCGCCGACAGTGTGGAGTTCAAGGGCGCGGAAGAGAACGTCACCGCGATGAACCGGCGCTTCCTCGCCAACCAGGGCAAGGCGCCGGTCAGCCACTATCACAAGCGCCTCGGCAAGATCATGTGGGAGTTCTGCGGCATGGCCCGCACCAAGCAGGGGCTCGAGCAGGCGCTCCAGCAGATCCCCGCGCTGCGCGAGGAATTCTGGGCGAACGTCCGCGTGCCCGGCTCGGCCGACACGCTCAACCAGTCCCTCGAGCAGGCCGGCCGCGTGGCCGACTTCCTCGAGCTCGGCGAACTGATGTGCCGCGACGCGCTCACCCGCGAGGAAAGCTGCGGCGGCCACTTCCGCGAGGAGCACCAGCATCCCGACGGCGAGTGCAAGCGCGACGACGCCAATTTCGGCCACGCCGCCGCGTGGGAATACCAGGGCCCCGACAAGACTCCGCTGCGCAACGTCGAGGCGCTCAACTACGAGTTCGTGAAGATGAGCGTGCGCAACTACAAGTGAGCACCCGTCACCGAGGATCGAAATCCGCCGTCCGCAATCGCCAATCCGCCACCTGACCATGGTCGCCGCCCAAACGTCCTCCCAGCCTTTCTCCATCACCCTTCGCGTCTGGCGCCAGGCCGGACCGAAGCAGCCGGGCAAGTTCGTCGACTACCGGTCGGCGAACCTGAGTCCGAACATGTCGTTCCTCGAGATGCTCGACGTGGTGAACGACGAGCTCACCGCGAAGGGCGAGGAGCCGATCGCGTTCGCCCACGACTGCCGGGAGGGCATCTGCGGCACCTGCTCCTGCACGATCAACGGCAAGCCGCACGGCCCGGGCCGCGGCGTCGCCACCTGCCAGGTCTACATGCGCAGCTTCCGCGACGGCGACGTCGTCACGGTGGAGCCGTTCCGCGCCGAGGCGTTCCCGATCGTCAAGGACCTGATCACCGATCGCAGCGCGTTCGACCGGATCCAGCAGGCCGGCGGTTTCATCACCGCGCGCGCCGGCTCGGCGCCGGATGCGAATGCGATTCCGGTGCCGAAGCCGGATGCCGACCTCGCGATGGACGCCGCGACGTGCATCGGCTGCGGCGCGTGCGTCGCCGCCTGCAAGAACGCCAGCGCGATGCTGTTCGTCGCCGCCAAGGTCAGCCACCTCGGCCTGCTGCCGCAGGGCCAGGCGGAGCGCGACAAGCGCGTGCTCGCCATGGTGCAGACGATGGACGAGCTCGGCTTCGGCAACTGCACCAACCAGTACGAGTGCAGCGCCGCGTGTCCGAAGCTCATCTCGCACGACTTCATCGCGCGCATGAACCGCGACTACTTCAAGGCGAGCCTGCGCGCCTCCTTCCGGCCCGAGTCGATCGGCGCCAGCGGCGGCGCGGGTTGAGTTGGCCTGCTTGTCGTCATCCGCGGGCCGCGACCCCGCGGACGGGATCGCGTTCAGTCGCGGCGTAACGCCGCCCTTGCCACTGTACGATCTGCACCCGGAGGCGGCGCCAAACCACGCTGTAGCACGCGCCGGTCGTCGGAATGCGAAACGGGACGCAGGATCCTGCTTCGTTGCCTGTCGCCGGTGCGCGGCTCCCGTCATCCGATCGTCACCCAGATCGGCATCGACTCCACGGGAGTCGCTGGTAGCAGGAAAGGGCGCGTCCACCCTGACGCGCCTCGAAACCCCCTCCTCGTCATGCGCCTGACCCTGCGCCTGCTGGTCGTGAGCGTTGCCGCGCTCGCCGTCTGCCACCTTTCCGCCGCCGCGAGTCTCTCCGGCCGCGTTCGCGATGCCAACACCAACGCCTTCCTGCTCGGTGCCACCGTCTCCCTCCGGGAATTGAATCGCGAGGCCGCGACCGATCGCGAGGGCGGCTTCGTCTTCTCCGACGTGCCCGCCGGCACCTACACGCTCGCGACGTCGTATCTCGGTTACACCGACGCCACCCAGTCCGTCACGTTGCCCGCCGACGCGGCGCGGCCGCTCGACATCGCGATCGGTGCCGAAGTCGTCAGGCTCAAGAGCTTCGTGGTCGAGGGGGCCCGCGAAGGCCAGGCGCGCGCGCTCCAGCAGAAGCGTTCGGCGAACATGATCATGGATGCGGTCTCCGCCGACGCCGTGGGCAAGTTTCCCGACGGCAACGCCGCCGAAGCCCTGCGGCGCGTGCCCGGAGTTTCGCTCGAGATCGACCAGAGCGAAGGCCGCTTCGTCGTCATCCGCGGCGTCGATGCCGCCCTGAACAACGTGACCCTCAACGGCCAGAACGTCGGCTCGCCCGCCGAGCAGGGCCGCCGCGGCCTGGCGATGGACTCCGTGCCGGCCGACCTCATCTCACGCCTCGAAGTCGTGAAAGCCGTCACGCCCGACCGCGACCACAACGCCATCGGCGGCTCCGTGAACATCGTCACGCAAAGCGCCTTCGACCGCGCCGAACCGTTCGCCTTCGGATCGCTGAGCGCGGGCTACAACGACTTCGCCGGCGAATGGGGCTGGCAGGCGGGCAGCGTGACCCTCGGCCGGGTGTTCGGCCCCCAGCGGAAGTGGGGTGTCATCGGCGGAGTCAGCTACTCGCGCCGCGAATACGCCTCGCAGACCTCCGATGCCATCGACTGGTCGCAGGCCGGCGCCTACTTCCGTCCCGCCACGCAGGAGTCGTTCGACTATGAGATCGAGCGCACGCGCCTCGGCGCCAACGCGGCGATCGAGTATCGTCCGCAGGACGCCCACCAGTTTTACCTCCGGTACAACTACAACGAGTTCACCGACGAGGAAGGCCGGCAGAAGACGGGTTTCAATTTCGCGCTCGGCACGCTCACCAGCCAGACCGCGACGAGCGGCGCGTACAGCCAGGGCCGGGCCACGAAGGAGTTTCGCGACTACAAGCAGAACCACCTGATCGACGCCCTCGCGCTCGGCGGCCGCAGCGAGTTTGCCGACGGCTACGTGCTCGAGTGGCAGGCCGGCAACTCGAAGGCGGAACGTGAGACGCCGCGGCGGGTGGACTGGGAGTTCCGCTCCGCGGCCAATGCCTTCCCCAACGCGTACGTCCTCGGCGGGACGATCCCGATCATCACGCCCAACGCCGCCTACTTCAACCCGGCGAGCTTTCCGTTCCGGCGCGCACGGTTCCGCACCGACATCGAGGATGAGGAGGTCTTCTCGCTCCAGGCCGACGTGCGCCGCGACGCCCGGCTCGGGGCGCTGAGTGGATTCTGGAAGGTCGGCGGCAAGCTCGTGACGAGCGAGAAGAACCAGGACCGCACCAACGCCAACTACAACCTCGCCGCCGGGGCGGCCAATCTCTTCACCCTGGGCGATTCGGGGCTCGCGGGCGCCGAGCCGGCGGGCTTCATGCGCGGTCGTTACCGGTTCGGACCCACCCTCAACCTGCCCGCGTTGCAGTCGTATTTCCGCTCGAACCCCGGGCGCTTCACCTATGACGCCGCGGGCTCGCTGGATAACTCCATCACCGCGGATTTCGATGCGACCGAGCAGGTGCGCGCCGCGTACGGCATGGCGAGCCTCAACGTCTCGCCCACGCTCACCGTGGTCGGCGGCGTGCGCGTCGAGCACACCGAGGCGCGCTATGCCGCCAACGAGATCAACACCCGCGCCGGCGCGTTCACCGGCTACAGCCGGGTCGAGCTCACCAAGGACTACACCCAGGTGCTGCCCGGGCTGCACCTCAACTGGCGCCCCACGCGCCAGGTGGCGGTCCGCGGCGCGTGGACCAACACGTATGGGAGAACCAACTACACCGATCTCGCGCCTCGCAACGTGCTCGAGAGCGTCGATCTCGGCGGCGGAGTGTTCGAGGGCGGGCTGTCGTCGGGCAACCCGGGCCTGAAGCCCTTCGAGTCGATGAATCTCGACGTGACGGCCGAGTACTACCTGAAGTCCGCCGGCATCGTCTCCGTCGGCCTGTTCCGCAAGCGGATCGAGAATCCCGTCTACCGCCGGTCGTACACGCTGTTCAACACCACCTACGGCGGGCGCAGCTTTTCCCGTCTCGGCATCACCCGGCCGGAAAACGCCGGCACCGGCCGGATCAACGGACTGGAGCTGAACTACCAGCAGTTCTTCAACGCGCTGCCCGGGGCGTTGAGCGGCTTCGGCGTGAACTTCAACTACACGGTCACGGATTCGTCGGTCACCGTCTTCGGCCGCAGCGACGAGCTGCCGTTCTTCAAGCAATCCGACGAGATCGGCAACGTCGCGCTGCTGTATGAGAAATATGGATTCGAGGCCCGTGTCGCGCTGTCGTTCAACGCCGCCTACCTCGAGAGCGTCGGCAACTCCCGGGACAGCGACGAGTACACCGACCGGCGGCGGCCGATCGACGTCAAGCTGAGCTACCGCATCAACCCGCGGCTCCGCGTGTTCATCGACGCCCTCAACGTCAACAAGGAGCCGCTCCGCACGTACTCCGGCGAGCCGGGCCGCTCCAGCGGCTACGAGATCTACTCGTGGAACGCCAACGTCGGCGTTAACTGGCGGCTCTGAGTCGGAGGCATGCAGTTGAAGGTTGAAAGCTGAAAGACCCGAACCTGACGGGACGAACAACCGGTTGGCAGATGGAAGCCACATACACCTTTCGGTGCGGGTTGCCGGTTGGCAACGGTTCCAGCCCGCGTCCGCGGCGGCACGTCTTTCAACTCTGATCTTTCAACTTTCAACTGCATGAGTCCGGCTGAGTCCAATCGTTGTACCGGAGGCCGCAGAGAGCGTGGAGATTCCAATTCGCCGCGTTTGTCATCCGCGGGCTCTGCGCCCTCCTGTGCAATGTCTGCCCCTTCCTGCCCATGAATCGTCTTTCCGTTCTTCTCCTGCTCCTGTGTCCCGCCTTTGCCGCGGAGACCCCGACCCCGCCGATCGGCCAGCTCACGACGCCCGGCTGGCGTTACGAGGAGCTGCGCCGTTACAAGGCCCCCGAGGCCGGGCAGGGCGTGGCCGTCGACCGCGAGTTCTTCTACGCGATCAACAACCACACGATCGGCAAATATCGGAAGGCGACCGGCGAGCGCGTCGCCCAGTGGGAGGGCGGGGCGGGGGGCGAGATCATCCATCTCAACGCCGGCTTCATCCGCGACGGCCGGCTGTACGCGATCCACTCGAACTATCCCGGCGTGCCGATGCTCAGTTCGCTGGAGCTTTTCGACCCCGCGACGCTGAAGCACACGGGCTCGCATAGCTTCGGCCGGATGGACGGCTCGTTCACCTGGCTCGACCGGACGACGGTGCTCGCGGCCGGCCGCCGGGAGGAGCGCTGGATCGCGTGCTTCGTCCATTACGGCAACCGCGGCGCCGAGCCCAGTCGGGACGCGACCTGGACGCAGATCATCGCCTTCGACGACGCGTGGCGCCGCACGGGCGGCTGGGCGCTGCCGCCGGCGCTGATCGAACGCTTCGGCGGCCGCGGGTACAGCGCCTCCGGCGGCGGCTTCGGTCCGGGCGGACACCTGTATCTGACCGGCCATGACAACACCGAGCTGTACGTCGTGACCTTTCCGCAGGCGGGCTCCGTGCTGCGCTGGATCGCCACGATTCCGTTTCCGTCGGAAGGCCAGGCCTTCTGCTGGGATCCGCACGAGCCGGGCGTCCTCTATTCCATCATCAAGAAAACCAAGGAAGTGATCGTGGGCCGGGTGACGATACCCAGGTAGAGCTCGCGCGCGAAGGCGCAAAGGGTGCTCGAGCAGGGGTGGTTGGGAGCTGAGGCCGCGGCGGCCGCGCTGAAGTACACGGCCGTCCGACATAGCCCCCATCGCCGCTTAGCGTGAGCAACCACCGGTCTCGCGCGAAACCGCGAAGGGCGCGAAGCCGGCCGGCGCCGGGCCAATTGGCCGGCGCGGATGATCGGGGAGTATCCGCGTGATTCGCTCAGCTATGCCCAAGACTGCACGCGGGCCGCGGGGACTCTGTCGCAATTCTGCCAAACCGTTGACCACGGATTTCGCGGATAACACCGCTGAAAACAGCAAGACCGGCCGCGTTGACTGGCTTGTATCCGTGCCATCCGTGCTATCCGCGGTCAAAGCGGTTTGACAGTGGGGGGCTTGGTTGCGGCTGCGTCGCCCCAGGAAAGCCGCGGTCAAGAACTACGTGCTGGGCGCATCGTCCATGGGCGATTTCCCCGCTTGTCGTGTGACGCGATCGTGCAATCCTGCGCGCCGACCTCCCTTCGCAACCCCGTGACCCCATGAACCTCCGCCGCATTCTTGCCGTGGCGGCCGCTGTCGCCCTCGACACCGCCGTCGCTTCCGCCGCCCAAACCCCGGGCACATCCACGACCGAAGAGGTCGTATCGCTCTCTCCGTTCACCGTCTCCGACACCGACGACAAGTCCTGGCAGGCCACGACCACACTCATCGGCAGCCGGACCAACCAGGAGCTGATCAAGGTCCCGGTGAACGTCGACGTGATCACCTCCGAGTTCATGCGCGACCTCGGCGCCTTCAGCTTGGATGATGCGGCGCGGTTCGTTGCCGGCGTCGACGTCACACCGCGGCTCGAGTCGCGCAACGACGAGCGCATCAACTACCGCGGCCTCAGCACCGGCGGCATGTCGCGCAATTTCTTCACGTGGTATGTCCCGTCCGACGCCTACAACGTCGAGCGCTACGACTTCGCGAAGGGGTCGAATTCACTCATGTTCGGCGACTCGTCGCCCGGCGGCCAGGCGACGATCTACACGAAGCGCGCGCGTTCGCGGAACGCGACCGAGTTCTTCGCGAGCGTGGGTTCCTACGACACGTTCCGCTTCCAGTTGGATGCGAACCGCCGGCTGCACGACAAGTTCTTCATGCGGGTGAACCTCGCGAACCGCCGCAACCGGACCTACGTCAAGGGCACCAACGACGTCTTTCGCGGCGGCCACATCGCCTTCACCTACGAGCCGTTCAAGACGACGACCATCCGCGTCGAGGGCGAGCG
>JAEUHA010000183.1 GCA_016793535.1 Opitutaceae bacterium
GGCATCACGACCGACGGCGCCCAGATCTCGAATGCCAACTACGGCGGTTCGTCGCGCGCGCCGTTCCTCTCGCAGACGTCGATCAACAACATTTCCCGCGTCGAGGTCTCCAAGGTGCCCACGCCGTCGTCCGCCGCCGACTCGCTCGGCGGCTCGATCAACATGGTCAGCAAGAGTGCCTTCGAGCGCAGCCGGGCCGAGCTGCGTTACCGCTTCTACCTGACCGGCAATTCGCACCGGCTGAAGGTGAAGGACCCGTACACGTTCGACGAGGAGACCTACAAGATCCTGCCGAGTTTCGATTTCGATTACACCCTGCCGGTGAGCAAGAATTTCGGCCTCGTCCTCACCGGGCTGACTACGAATTTCTACAACGAGCAGCGGCTCCATCAGACGGTGTGGACCGAGACCGGTGCAGGCACGGGCGCCTCGATCAGCCGGCCGTTTCTCTCGAGCGATGTCGTGATCGACGCCCCGCGCTACACCTGGCGCAAGGCCCTCGGCCTCACCGCCGACTGGCGCGTCACGCCGAACGGTGTGCTCACCGTCGGACTCGACGTCAGTGATTTCCACTCGCAGGTCGCCAACGTCAGCCGCAGCACGCTCACCGGCACCAACGGCACGCCCACGATCACGCCGGCGAACGGCGGCGTGCCGTTCAGCTACAGCGCCGCGCAGACGGTCGGTGCAACCGGCCGCGGCTCCGTCAACCTCGCGGGCAACTCGGTCAACCGCTACGAACGCACGAAGGTCGGCAAGGTGCGCTACCGTTTCGACAACGGCGACTGGCGCCTCAACGCCGGCCTGAGCCGGTCGGCGTCGTCGACCAAGTTCCGCGGCGGCGGCGAAGGGTGGTTTTTCACCAACATCGCGGGCACGATGGATTTTCCGGCGCGCGTCACGCTGTCGAACATCGCCCCCGTGGGCGACGGTGATTCCCGGATCATCGCCACGGTCTTCAACAACGCGAACCAGGAGGTCGACCTGAACGACTTCAACAACTACCGGGTCACGACGGCGACGATCAGCGTTCGCGACATCACCGACGACATGACCTTCGGCGACGCCAACGTCCGCCGCCGGCTCGGCTTCCTGAGTTTTCCGGCCGCAGTCCAGGTCGGCGGCCTGCATCGGATCCAGAAACGCGACAGCCGCATCCCGTCGGTCTCCTACACCTACAATGGCGCGAACGGCAGCCTCTCGGCCAAGCCGTATCAGTATCAGGTATACGTGAACCAGGACTCCGGTTTCGGCGCGAAGAACGTCGCCTTCCTCAATGTCGGCCGCGCCTCGCGCGCCTACCAGGCCGACACGCGCCTGTTCTCCCAGACGCTCGCGCAGCAGGTCGCCGGCCGGACATCCGAGATCACCACCTCCGAGTTCATCGAGGAGGAAGTCAGCGCCGGCTATGGACAGGTGGAACTGCAGCTCTTCGGCAACCGGCTGCGCGTGCTCACCGGCGTGCGGTTCGAGTCGACGTCGGCCGAAGGCGAGGGGCCGCTCTTCGACCCCGGTGCGGTGTTCGTCCGCAATGCCAACGGCACCTTTGCCCGCAACGCCGCCGGCCAGCGGATCCGGAAACCGGAGGCCGGCGCCGCCGGTTCGATGGAGGAACTGCTGCTCACCCGCCGGGAACGCGGCAACCGGGCCAGCGGCTCCTATGACGGCTACTATCCCAGCCTGCACCTGACGTACGGGCTGACGGAGAACTTCCAGGCGCGCGCCGCCTACGCGAAGACGTACGGCCGGCCGAACTTCAACGAGGTCATCCCCAACGTGGTGATCAACGAGCGCGACCTGGACGAGAACCAGCTCGCCGATCCGAGCGTGATTCCCGGCTTCATCACCCTGCGCAATCCGGGGCTCAAGCCGTGGACCGCGGACAATTTCGACGTGTCGCTCGAGTACTACACGAAGCAGGGTGGCGTGTTCACGGCGGGGGTGTTCCTGAAGGAGATCGACGACTTCTTCGCGAACGACGTGCGCCGGATCACGGCGGCGGAGGCCGAGGAGTACGGACTTGATCCGCGCTACGCCGGGTTCGAGGTGACGACCAAGGTCAACGCCGGCGCCGCCCGCGTGTCCGGCGCCGAGGTGAGCCTGCGCCACTCGCTCGCACCGCTCGGCGCCTGGGGCCAGCCCTTCTCCGTGTTCTTCAACGCCACCAAGCTTCGGCTCGAGGGCAACCGGCAGGCGGATTTCAGCGGCTTCATCGACGACAGCCGCAGTTGGGGAGTCACGTTTGCCCGCCGGGGCCTCACCGTCATGGCCAAGTGGAACTGGCGCGGCGAACAGAAGAACGCCGTTTTCCCGGCGTTCGGTCCCGACGCCTACAATTACACCGGCGCCCGCACCCACCTCGATCTCAACCTCGACTACCAGTTCAACCCGCGGATGTCGGTCTTCGTGAATGCCCGGAACGTCTTCGACGCTCGGAATGTGTCGCTGCGGTATGGCTCCCAGACGCCCGATTACGCCAAGGTCCTGACCAGTGCCGAATACGGCGTGCAGCTCGGCGCCGGTATCAAGGGCAGCTTTTGACGGGCAGGCGGGCAGATCTTCGGCCCAGCCTGGGCGCCTCGTCCTCCTGATTCGCGCCCTTCGCGCCTTCGCGTGAGCCACTCGATTGCATCTGCGACCCCTGGCGAATAATCGCCCACGTTGGCACGCCGGTCGCTCGGTGGAGGGGTCATGCCCTCCGTCCTCGAAGTCCTCCGCGGGTACCCGGTACGCTCGTATGCGGTGGGCGAAGCCGTCCTTACCCAGGGGGAGCGCACCGGTTTGCTCTACGTGCTGGTGTCGGGGGCGGTGGTGGTGATGAAGGACGACGTGGAAGTGGCCCGCGTCTCCGATCCCGGGGCCATCTTCGGCGACCTGTCCGCCCTGCTCGACGTCCCGCATACGGCCTCGGTCTGTGCCTTGCGGGAGTCGGCGTTTCACGTCGTCGCCGAGCCGCGGGCGTTTCTCAACCAGCACCCGGCCGTCTGCCTCCAGTTATGCGAGCTGCTGGCGCGGCGGCTCGATTCCCTCAACAAATACCTCGTCGACGTGAAGCAGCAATTTACCGGCGACGGCCACCTCGGCATGGTCGACGATGTGCTGGATACCCTGATGCACCGGCAGCCGCGCAAACGCGTGCCTCCGAAGCCGTCATCCCTCGCCGGTGACGAGGTTGCGCACTGAGTGGCCTTCGATCGAATTCCACTCCGCCGTCATCGCGGTGAGATCGATCACGATCGTGGTGGGCTGCGGGCCGAGCTGACGGCCCGGATTGAAAACCCAGGTCCGGCCGACGCGGTCGATCCAGGAGCCGTCGCTGTAGAACGGTGAATTGTGGATGTGACCGCTCAGGACGATGTCGGGCTGGAAACGTTCGATCCAGCCACGGAGGAACTCGTCGCCGATGAACTTGCGGCCCGACCAGCTCGTCCGCGAGCCGCTCGGCGGCGCGTGATGCACCCAGACCCAGCGGCCGGTGACGAGCGCCGCCTCGCGCTCCAGTTGCGCCTGGAGTTCCCCCCGCGAGCGCTCGCCGTCCCACCACGGGCAAAGCGTGATCCGCGTGCCGTCGAGCGTGAGGCCGTCGCCGTCGACGAACAAGCCCTCGGTGCGCGCCGACTGCAGCCAGCCGGCGATGGATTCGTCCGCATCGTTGCGGCTGTCACCGTCATGGTTGCCGGAGCACACGAGCAGTTTCGTCTTCTGCCGGAGCAGGCCGAGATACTTTTCGACGATCGCAATCTGCACATCCGGATCGAGGGCCGAACTGAGATCGAGCAGGTCGCCCCCGATGGCGGCGACGTCGAATCCGCCCGCCTGGTCGAGCAACCAGTCGAACTGCTTCAGCGAATAATGCAGGTCGGCGACGAAAAGCAGGCGCATGCGGGGTTGGAGAGCACGCGGAGGGCTTAGCAGGCGGCGAGCCAAGCGAAGCGGGACACGCTTCGAAACTCTGACCCTTGTAGGCGGGGTACCCTCACCCCGCAGGATTGCACGACCGAATTTACGCGCGGGGTGAGGGCACCCCGCCTACAGGGGGACGGCCACCATCCGATTCCACTCCGCTGTCCCGGGGCAGACTTCGCATTGCACTCCACCTCTTCTTGGTCCACGTCCGCTCGGACCCACCCTCTATGACGATCCACACCACCCGCTGGCCTTCCGGGCTCCATCCCGTGCGCGGGATCATGAGCGTCCCGGAATTGCTCGTGGACGACGAGGGGGCGGTCCTGATCGACACGGGCTTTCCCGGTGACCTCGGGCGTATCCGGGCGGCGATGACGCGCGCCGGGATCGGTCCGCGCGATGTGCGCGCGATCCTGCTCACGCATGGCCACATCGACCACGCGGGCAACGCCGCCGCGCTCCGGGAGTGGACCGGCGCCCCCGTCCACGCGCATCCGCTCGAGCAGGCGCACCTGGACGGCGTCTATCCGTATTCCGGCCTGGCGCGGGTGTGCGGCGTGCTCGAGGCGGTGGCGCGGGGTGTCACAGGCTACCGGCCGGCCCGGATCGATGTGCCGCTGGCGGACGGCGACGTGCTGCCGTTCTGGGGCGGACTGCGGGTCGTGCACCTGCCGGGGCACACGCTGGGTCACTGTGGCTTCCTCTCCCTGCGCCACGATTTGCTGTTTTCAGGTGACCTGTGGGTGCGATTCCTCCTGCGCACGCAGCTTTCGCCCCGGATCTTTACGTCCGCGCCCGAACGCGTGGTGCCCAGCCTGCGCCGCGCGCGGGACCTCGGGGCGCGCTGGATCGTGCCGGGGCATTTCGACGTCGCCGACGTGCGGCAATTGAAGTTCCGATTCGAGGAGCTTTGCGCGTACGTGCTGCGCCCCCGCGCGCGGCGGATCGTGTGAGACCGGTCAGTGTGGCGGGAGCATCCTGCTCCCGGCCGAGGTCGGTCCGGATTTCTGATCCCCGGGAGCAAGGATGCTCCCGCCACGCGGGCAGACCAGGAATAGCGAAAGGGAGCACGCGTTCCAAAGTGGCGGGGGCATCTTGCCCCCGGAATAGCCCGTTCCGCCTTCCTCCTTCACGGGAGCAGGATGCTCCCGCTACTCCGGGTCGATCGCCGCCGCGCTTGCCAAGGTCGGCGGCCACCGGCATTCACGCGCAACGGTCATGGGCATGCGCAACGTCTTCCAGCGGCTCTCACAGGCACCCACCAATCCCAGTCCCGCGGCGCCAGCGCGGGCGTTCGATATCGCCGACCTCTACCGCGGCCCGGTCGCGGCCGGGGCGGAGCCGGCGGCGGACACGGCGGGCACGCCGCTCGATGAGAAGCTCCGCCAGGCTTACTTCTGGATCGTCAACAGCGCCATCATCAGTCCGCACTACGACATCGAGTACAATGACGTGCCGCCGCAACTGTACGTCCTCGGCGACACCAAGAGCCGGCTCACGCTGCCGTCGGCCCAGAGTTATTCGAGTTACGTCCTGCTGCCGCTGCTGACGTTCGCCACGCGAAGAAAGTGCCTGTTCGTCGGCGGCCCCGGCCGGGGCAAGACCGCGAGCGCCCTGCTGATGGGCATCCTTGCCGGTTACCCGGTGCGCGAGGTGCGCCGCGCGATGCAGCACGGCCACCCGCAGATGACGATCGCCGACCTGCTCGGCAACCCGCTGCCGGCCGACCTCGTGCACGCGCAGAAGATCGAGGATATCCGCATCTCCTGGCGCAAATGGCTCGGCATGCGGGTCAAGATCATCGACGAATACAACCGGATCCCGACGCGCACGCAGAGCGCGCTGCTCACCGTGATGGGCGACAATTACGCCGAGATCCTCAATCACGTCTACGAGTGCCCCGAGTCCGCCTGGTACCTCACCGCCAACGACGATCGCGGCGGCGGCACGTACCAGGTCATCGAGGCCCTGCGCGACCGCATCGACGTGATCGTGCAGGCGCTGGCCTTCAATCCGCGCTTCCTCCAGGACCTGCTTGTCCGCATCGAGGAGAATGTCCGCCCCGAGGACGTCGTGCCCCGGCAGATCATCTTCACCGAGGCGGAAGTCGACCGGCTGCAGGGTGAGATCCGCGCCGTGACGCTGCCCGACGACGTGCGTCGCCGGCTCGAGTTCTTCGCCAGCCAGTTCGAATTCTGCGAAGTCGCCGGTGACCAGTTCGAATACAAGACCAAGGACACGGCGCGGCTGGCAGGGGCTGACTGGCGCGCGCTCACCGCGCAGGAGACCGGCCGCGACCGGCTCAAGGACATCGGCTGCCAGACGACCAACGGCCTTTCCGTCCGCGCCCTCATGACGCTCATGATCTACGCGAAAGCGCTCGCGTACTTCCGCGGCAATCGCGCGGTCGAGCTCGACGACCTGAGGCAGGTCCTGCCGTTCGTCCTGCACGACAAGCTCGTGCCGGACGTCGAGGCGCCGTTCTTCGACGCGCCGGGCAACGCGGCGTGCCGCACCGACCGCATCGGCTGGCTGCGCCGGTTGTTCGACCTTGCCTGCGCCGATTACGACCGGCTCAACCTCGACCGCGAGGACCCGGTGGCCGCGCTCGGCGCGGAATTCGGCCGCGGCCTCGATGGCGTGACGGAGGCGGAAACCCGCGCGCGGCTCGCGAAGATCGAGCGGTTGATCGCGGAATGGGCCAAGGGCCGGAAGCTCTACGGCCACCTCTACGACGATCTGCTCCGGCTGAAGTACCTGCACCAGCGCTACACCAATTACCTGCGCTGGCTGAAAACCCAGTGAACGGCGCGCCGTTCGACCCGTAACCGGCGCCTCGCCCGATGGTCAGCCCCGTCTTCGCGCAACTCCTCCGCTCCGGCCGCGAGCATTTCAACGCGCGCTTCGCCGCGGCGCGGCGCGTCACGCCGGGTCTCGATGCCGCCGGGTTCACGGCGTTTCTCGCCGGTCCGGTCGACGGCGTGGTGCAGGCGGTGGAAAAGGCCGTGCCCGGCCGCGGCGCGGACGTCGCGCAGGCCGCCTACGACCTCGCGCTCGAACTCGCCGGCCAGCGCTTGTTCGGCGGCGGGCGCGGGCGCTGGATCGAGGCCGGCTGGCAGCAACTGCTGCCGGGCGTGCCCGGGCTGATCGCCACCGATCCGGTGCGGCTGCTCGGCGCGACCACGAACGCCCTGCACACCCTCGCGGCCACGCCCGGTGCGCGGCCGGGGGAGTGGATCGATCTGCTGACGCGTTTTGGTCCGGTCGTCGCGGGCGACGCCGCGGCGTGGCTCGCCCTCGGTCAGGTCGCGGCCTGGCGCGCGGGCCTGGCGCATTTCCGCGCCCCGGCGCTGCAACTCGCGGACTCTTTGCCGCCGGCGGTGGCACTCGGACTGGTCGGGGCGTCGCCGGAGGCGGCGTGGTCCGATGTTGCCGCGCACCTGCGGCGCGATCCGTGGTATGATCCCGCCACGGGCCCGGCGGCCGCGGGCCGGTTGCGGCTGGCGGGCACGGCGGGGGCGTTTCGCGGCTTCGGCGGCGCGTTCGTCAGCCCGCCCCGGGTGGCGTTTCACGCCGACCACTTCCAGGTGCAGTCGGGCGCTGACCGCTGGGTGCTCACCGCGGATGCCTGGGGCGCGACGCTGCATCGCGCGCGCCCCGACGAGCCCGCGGGCGAACCCGGAGATCCTGCCCTTGGCGGTCGGCTGCGCGTGCGCGCCGGCGGCGTGGCCTTCGCGGGCGGCGAGGTGAACGTGCCCGACCTCGGCGAGGTCACCAGTGCGGCGGCGAGTGCGACGACGCTCGCGCTCACGACGACGCTGACCCATCGCGTCCTCCTGTTTGCCCTGCCACCGCGATGAGCGCCGCCCCGCCGTCTCCGTCGCCCGCCGCGCTCGCCTCGCTGCACGACCAGTGGCTGGCCGCCTGGCCGGCCGCGCTTGCGGCGTGGAGCCGTTTCACCCGGCTGCGGTCGCCGCACCTCTGCCTGACTGCGGACGAAGCCCGCGCCGCGGGACTCACCGGCAGCTTCGCCATGATCCGGCTGGTCGACCAGGCGGTGGTCGTGAGCCTGCCCGCCGTCGTCGCCGCAGGCGTCGAACCGTACGCGGTCGAGGTGCTCGCGCACGAGATCGGGCACCATGTGCTGGCGCCGGCGACGCTCACGGACCACGCCCGCACGCTGGCGCGCATGCGGCGCGCGCTGCCGACGGTCGAGGCGGAGGCGCCGATGATCGCGAATCTCTACACCGACCTCCTGATCAACGACCGGCTGCAGCGCGCCGCGGGCCTGCGGATCGCGGACGTCTATCGCGCGCTCGCCCGCCGCGGCGGGGCCGGCGGCGCGCTGTGGACGGTCTATACGCGGATCTACGAAATCCTCTGGAGCCTCGAACGCGGGGCGCTCGGCGGCGGGGCGACCGACGACGCGCAGGAAGGCGACGCGCTGCTCGGCGCGCGGCTGGTGCGCAGTTTTGCGCGCGACTGGCTCGACGGCGCCGGCCGTTTCGCCGCGCTGCTCCTGCCGTACCTGCTGCACGACGAAACCTCGCGTCCACTCATCGGCCGGCTGCTCGATACGCGCCACGCCGGCCGGGACGGGGATCCCGCGGGGCTCACCGCGGAGGACCCCGACGAGGCCGGCGGCGTGCTGCATCCCGCCGAAGATCCCGCGCTCAACGGCGACGAGGAACCAGCGGCCGGCGACGACCCCCGTTCGCCACCCGGCGAAAGCGCGGCGCAACTGCCCGCCTCAGGCCAGGCTCGCGAACCGTTTCAATTCGGCGAAATCCTCCGCGCCACCGGACTCGAGATCAACGATCACGAGGCGGCGGTGCGCTACTATCGGGAGCGCGCCCAACCGCACCTCGTGCCGTTTCCGAGTCGGCGGCTGCCGGTTTCGACCGACCCGCTGCCCGAGGGCCTCGAGCCCTGGGAAATCGGTGACGCGCTCGATGCCGCCGACTGGCTCCAGTCGGTGCTGCAGAGTCCGCACGTGGTGCCCGGCATGACCACCGTCCAGCGGGTGTGGGGCACGAGCGAAGGCGCGGAGCCGGCGCGCGAACCGCTCGACCTCGACCTGTATGTCGATTGCTCCGGTTCGATGCCGAATCCGCAGCATCTCGTTTCGTACCCCACGCTCGCCGGCGCGATTCTCGCGTTGTCCGCCCTGCGCGCCGGCGCGCGCGTGCAGGCCACGCTCTGGAGCGGCACGCACCAGGTCGCGACGACGCGCGGGTTTGTCCGGGATGAAAAGGCGATCCTGCGCGTGCTCACCGGGTACTTCGGCGGGGGCACGGCGTTCCCGATCCACGTGCTGCGCGACACGTACGCCTCGCGCCTGCCGGGCGACCGGGCGGTGCACCTGCTCGTGATTTCGGACGACGGGGTGACGACCATGTTCGATCGTGACGAACGCGGCGGGAACGGCTGGGACATCGCCCGGATGGCCCTGGCCAACGCCCGCGGCGGCGGCACGCTGGCACTCAACATTCCCGACGGCTGGGAAACGCTCGGGCGGCAACATGTCGACTACGGCCGGCTGGTGCGCGCGCGCGACGAGCTCGGCTGGGCCGTCCGGGTCGTCGCCACGTGGCCGGACCTCGTGGCGTTCGCCCGCGAGTTCAGCCGACGGAAGTTTGGATCGGAAGTGACGGAGCCGGCGGTCGCCGGAGCGCGGGGATGATCGTCGTCTGGCGCATCACGCAGGCGTGCAATCTGAGCTGCCCGTTCTGCAGCTACGACCGCACGCGCCCGGGCCCGCGGGCCGAAGCCGACCTCCCGACGGTGCAGGCGTTCGGTGCCGTGCTGGGCGCGCTGCAGCGCGAAACCGGCCGGCGCGTGCTCGTGAGCTGGCTCGGCGGCGAGCCGCTCCTGTGGCGGCATTTTCGCGCCGCCACGGTGCACCTGGTCGAAGCGTGCGGGCTCGCGGTCAGCGTGACGACCAACGGCACTGCCCTCCAGTCCCCGGAGTTGCGTGCGTTCGTGGGCGACCATCTCGCCGAACTCACCGTGAGCGTCGACGCCGTGGGCCCGCAGCACGACGCGTTGCGTGGCTGGCCGGGCGGCTTTGCGGCGCTCGAGCAGGTGATCACCGCACTCGTGCAGCGGCGGCGCGAGCGCGGCCGCGGCCCGAAGCTCCGGATCAACACCGTGCTGATGCGCGCGACGATCGGCGGGTACGACGCCCTCTGCCGCCGGGCGGCGGAGTGGGGCGTGGACGAACTGACCTTCAACGCGCTCGGCGGCCGCGACCGCCCGGAGTTTTTTCCGGAGCACGGCCTGCGGCCCGCGGACGTCGCGGACTTCGCCGCCCGGCTGCCGTCGTTGCGGCGTGAGCTCGCCGCCGCGGGCGTGAACCTGGTGGGCGGCGAAACGTATCTCGCGCGGATGCAGGCCTCCGCGGCCGGCGAAGCGCGCGCCGTGGCCGACTGCCGGCCGGGCGAGGACTTCCTCTTCGTCGACGAGGCCGGTCGCGCGGGCCCGTGTCATTTCACCGCCACCCAGCTCGGCGTGCCCTTGACCGAACTGGGCGCGATCGACGCATGGCGAGCGTTGCCCGCGCGGCTGGCGGCGGCGCGCGCCCGCTGCCGGCCGGCGGCGTGCGAGGATTGCCACAGCACCCAGGTCTGGGCGAAATTCCAGCGATGAGAACCAGCGACCTCCGTCCCGGCTGCGTGCCGGCCTGACCATGCAGCGCGAAGGCCCACCCCTCGAAGCGCTGTTGCGCCGGCTCGCCGAGACGCCGGAGGACTTTCTCGCGGAGCCCCGGTTCGGCGCGTCCGGGGTGATCGAGGTGCGCGCGGTCGTGGCGGACCTCTTGCGGCTGGGCGGTCACCGGCCCGAGCCCGCTCCGCTCGCGGCGTTCGCGGGCGAGGACGCACGGCGCGACCGCAACCGGCTCGCGTCCGTCCTGATCGCGACCTGGTTGCTGGCGGACGAATGGTTCCTCGCGGCGAAATTCCCCGCACGGGAACTGCTCAGCATCCTGCAGGACGACCTGCGCGACCTGGCCGGACTGGTGGCGGCGCGGAAGTTTGTCACCGAGGCGGAGCGGCGCGAAGAGCTCGCGCGACTGGTGCTCGCCCGGCTCGGCGCGCGTCCGGCCGGCGAGACTCCCGCGCAGGCGCAGGACCGGCTCACGACCTTGAGTTCCGTCGAGCGCGCCCGCGTGCTGAGGGTGTCGCAGGCCGCGGCGCAGCGGGCGCGGGAGATCCGCGAGGCGCTGGCCCGGAAGGCGGCGGAGGAGTCGGCTGACAAATGGACGCGCGAATGAGCGGCGGCGCCACCTGCGGCCGATGACGAACGCTCCATCTGAGACGATCACGGATGCCGAGCGCTATCCGACGCTGAGCGCGGCGGGCCGCGCGATGCTCGACTTTCTCCGGGAGCACCCGCGGGCGCCGATCTACCGGAACGAGAGCGGCAACCGGCTGACGGCGGAGGAAGTCGTGCGGGTGCGGGCGTTTGAGCAGGAGGTGGCGGCGGCCCGCGTCGGCTGGACGCCCGGCGAGGAACCGCCGTGGCTGGAGGCGTTCGTGGCGCGTGCGCTCGACGAGGTGCCGTTCTACCGCTCTTACGGTTCGCGGCCGCGGCGGCTGGGCGACCTGCCAACGATCTCACGCGCCGACCTGAGCCGCGACATCGCGGCCTTCGTGCCCGATCCGGTGCCGGTCGACCGCCTGATCAACTTTCGCACCAGCGGGACGACCGGGCATCCGCTGCTGCTGGCATCGCATCCGGTCGTCGCCGCCAGCTACCTCGCGTTTCACCGCCGTGCGCTGCGGCGCTTCGGCCTCGAGCTGCAGCACGGGCGCGGGCAGGTCGGGGTCGTCCTGCTCGGGCTGCAGCGCAAGTGCTTCACGTACGTCTCGGTCACGCCGACGCAGGACGAGTGCGGGCTCGCGAAGATCAACCTGCATCCGGCCGACTGGCGCGATCCGTCCGACCGCGCCGCCTACCTCGACGCGCTGGCCCCCGAAGTGTTCGCGGGCGACCCGCTGTCGTTTGCCGAACTGCTGACGCTGCCGGTGCACGTCCGGCCGCGCGCGCTGTTCTCGACCTCAATGGCGTTGTCCGCCGGCCTGCGTCAGCGCCTCGAGGCGCGCTTCGGCTGTCCGGTGCTCGACCTGTACTCGATGAACGAAGCGGGGCCCCTCGCGGTGTACGACGCGCGCGCGGGCGGCCATGTCCTGCTGCAGCACCGGCTGTATCTGGAAATCCTGGACACCGCGGGCCGGCCGGTGGCCGAAGGGGCGCGGGGCGAGATCACGCTCACGGGCGGTTTCAACTTCTGCCTGCCGCTGCTGCGCTACCGCACGGGGGATTTCGCCGCGCTGCGCTGGTCCGGCGGTGAACCCGTGCTGGTCGATCTCGAAGGCCGGCCGCCGGTGCGTTTCCGGACCCGGGCCGGCGAGTGGCTGAACAACATCGAGATCACCCACGCGCTGCAGCCCTGCGCGCTCGCGCGGTTCGCGCTGCACCAGTCGGCTGACGGCGCGCTGCGCATGCGGCTGCCGGCCGGGACCGATGCCGGTGAAGTAGCCGCCGCGACCGCGCGGATCACCGCGCTGTTTGGCGCGGGACAGCCGTTGCACGTGGCATCCGATCCGCAGTGGGAGGACAAGGTCGTGCAGTACACGTCGGAGCTGGAGGGTGCCGGGCTGTGAGTTCCCTCGGGGAGGTCGCGGCCAACGCCCTCAACGCGCTGTCGATCCTGCTCGCCGCGCGGAACAGCGTGCACACCTGGTGGACGGGCATCGCCGGTTGCGCGGTGTTCGCGGTGGTGTTTTACCGGACGCAGCTCTACGCCGACGTGACCCTGCAGGGCTTCTTCATCGCGACGAGTGCCGTTGGCTGGTGGCGCTGGCGCCCGGGCCGTCCGGGCGGTGAACTGCCGGTGCGACGGACGCCGCCCCGCTGGCTGGCGCTTTATCTCGGGCTGGGCGTGGTGATCGCCGCGGGGTACGGAGCGCTGCTGTGGCGGTTCACGGATGCGTTTGCGCCATTCGTGGATTCAGTCGTCCTCGCCTTCAGCGTGCTCGCGCAGTTCCTGCTCATGGCGCGGCGGTACGAGACCTGGTGGTGCTGGCTCGTGGTGAACACCGTCGCCGTGCCGCTGTTCGCGTCGCGCGGCCTGTACGTGACCGCGGTGCTTTACGCCGCGTTCTGGGTGAATGCGCTCGTGGCCCTGCGGCGCTGGCGCGGGCTGCTGGCGATCGAGCGAGCGGCATGAGATCACGCGAGCAGTCACAGAGAGCGGGCTGGGGACCGCGGGACCGATGAATCCGGTGAAGCGATTCCGTCGCGGGCTGGTCGTGGGCAAGTTTGCGCCGCTGCACCGCGGGCACGAGCAGGTCGTCCGCCGGGCGGAGGCGGAGTGCGTGGAAGTCGTGCTGCTGAGTTATTCGAAACCGGAGCTGGCGGGTTGCGGGCCGGAGCGTCGGGCAGAGTGGCTGACGCGGTTGTTTCCGGCGGCGCGAGTGATCGTACTGGCGGAGCCGGCGACGAGCCTGCCGGCGAACGATGCAGATGACCTCACGCACCGGCGGTTTGTCGGCAGGGTCATCGTGCAGCGAGTCGGCGGGCCGGTGGACGCGGTGTTCACCAGCGAGGCGTATGGAGACGGATTTGCCGAGGAACTCACGCGTTGTTTCCGGGAAATCTTTGGTGCCGGGGTGCCGTCGGTCGTGCACGTCGAAGTGGATCGGGTGAGGCGGCTCGTGCCGGTGTCGGGCACCCAATTGCGGACCGACGTGCACGCGCAGCGGGCATGGCTCGACCCGCGGGTGTACGCGACGTTCGTGGCGCGCGTGGCGCTGCTGGGTGGCGAGTCCAGCGGCAAGAGCACGCTGGCCGCGCGGCTGGCGACGGAGCACGGCACGGCCTATGTGGCCGAATACGGCCGTGATGTTTGGGCAGCGAAGTCCGGCCGACTTGAGCGCGACGACCTGCGGGCGATCGCGGAGGAGCAGGTGGCGCGCGAGGAGAAGGCGGCGGAGCGGGCCGTGCGGTTTCTGTTTTGCGACACCACGCCGCTCACGACCCGGTTTTATGCGGAGGAGCTGTTCGGAGCCGTCGATCCCGCAGTCGAACGGCTGGCCGGGCGGCCGTATGCGCACGTGTTCCTCTGCGCACCGGATTTTCCTTTTGTGCAGGACGGCACGCGGAGCGATGCGGCTTTCCGGCAGCGGCAGCATGCGTGGTACGAAAGCGAACTGGCGCGCCGGGGTGTGCCCTACGACGTACTGACCGGAACGGTGGAGGAACGGTGCGCGCGGGTGCGGGCGGTGCTCACGCGGCTGTTGCAGGAGTTCGACCAGAGATGACTCGCGCGAAGAGAGACCCGATCGGGAAAATTCGATCTCTGCGTCTTTGCGCCTCTGCGCGAGACCTGGCTTGATGCATCCATCACTCCAGCAGGATCGCGTGGGCGATTTCCAGGTCGTCGAGCATCAGGATGAAATCGAGATCCATCGTGGCGCGCTGCACGCCCCGGAGCGCCATTGCGAAGCCGCCAATCAGGGCATAATTTGAGCTATCTGCGGTTGACTTGAGCTGCGGAATCAAAGTTTGGCAAGGGAGACGCCTCGCGCCGAGAGGGCGGGGTTATTGAAGTTCGACGCCGGACTTGGGATCGAGCACGCGAACCGACAACCAGGATGTGCCACGCAGGGGAAGAAAGGCCGATTGGTCCGTGGAGAGCAGGGTGAATCCGGCTACGTGGCTCGTGGCTGCGATCCAGACATCATTGTGGTCGTGTTGCACCGCGAGGCCGTTCGCTCGGGCGTGCGAATAGAGTTCGGCCCAACGGCGGTGGATCGCGGGACGCGAGATCGGCAGGACAAGCAGTTTTTCGATCGTCTGACGCAGGAGGTCGCGGCGCGCATCACCCCAGGTGTGGGACTGGGCGAATGCCCACAGCTCCCCAACCGTGACTTCGCAGATGGCCGGCCGGAATGGCGACTGGCTCAACTTGAACTGCGCCTCGACCGCGGCCGCGACTGGACTGCCCTGACGGGTGGCGTGTAGCACGACATTCGTGTCGAGCAGGTAGGCCGTCGCAGCGGTCATGACCTCAACTTATCTCTTCCACCGCCGCGACAAAGGCTTCGTCGGACTCCCCGGGCGGAATGCTGCCGAGGATCTGCGGGTAAACGGATCTCTCGTTCGGACGCAGGCGGGCGGCCTTGATCAGATCGGTTTCGACCGCTGCTTGCGGCACCTGCCGGAAGAACTCGTCCTGCGACGAAGCGAGCCCGACGGCGTCCGCATCGATGCGCAACAGCGAACCGGAGGGGCGGAACACCCCGTCGCCCTCGATGACCACATCGCGGTTGAAAAATTCCTTCAACGTCTCGATGGGCCGGACCCCTTCCCAAAGGGCGGCCACGATCACGCCGGGTCTCACCTCCAGTTTCAGCACGGCCTCGCTCGCCCCCATCAGGTCGAGGCGCCCCGCGATGCGTACGCGTTGCGGCGGGGGAATGGCGGCCGAGAGCGCGGCGGCGGAGCGGACGATGTCGGCATCGATGCGGGCCGGATGCGGCAGGTCGGCGTCGGGCAGGGCAACCCGGCTGAGCCCGCGGTTGAGAATGCGGGCATAGCTGCCGATCCGCTTGAGCAGCCCGCGATCCAGCCGGCTGCTGTCGACCCGCTTGATCTCCACGTCGCGCAACGCCGCGCCGAGCAGTTCGAACGCCGTCTGTTCCGGCCGTGGACCGTCCTCCCAAAGCTGCATTTGGCGGAAGGCCCCACCGGCGACGTCGCCGAAGCGCGGCACCTCGAAATGCAGCAGGGTCGCGCCTTCGCCATCGGCTTCGTGACCGCGGAAGCGCACCTCGCAGGCGGCCTTGAGCGCATCGGGCACGCGGCCCCGCGACCGGCTCGAGTGCAGGAAACCCATCCGCACCGCGTCCTGCAGCGTACCGGGCAGGTGCGTGAGCAGCGGCCCGATCAGGTCCGGCCGCGGAGCGCGGCCAAGGCCCGACGGAGCTTCAAGCCGGAAGGATCTTTCGACAGGTGCCAAGGGGAAGACAGTGAGCGCGGTGGCAGGACCGTCAGCGGCCGGACTCACGGTGTCAACCGGCCCGGCGACGAATCAGAGCTCGCCCTTGAAGGCGCGGTCGAGAATCGCGGGCAGCAACGCGTCCAGCTCGGCGGCGGTCTCGGCCTGGTGGCGCTTCAACGCGTCGACCTCGGCCTGCAGGGCGTTGAGTTCGGCGACGATGCGACGTTGGTCGGGGAGGGGTGGGACCAGTATCTGCACACTGAGCAGTACGTCGGTCTCGAATTTCCGCGTATCGTGAGTGGACTTGGCCACCAGTCCGACCAGTTCTTCGTTTCTTGCCGACAATTGGGCGCACAAAAACTCCGGTAGGATCTCGGGATTTGGGACAAGAGCTTTCATGTCCTGATTGATTGCAGCCGGGACACGCAGCACTGCCGCAGGAAAGGTGTGCGCAAGAATCATTCCGCGGACCACCACCAGTACTGCTCCGGGAACAATCAGCTTTGCTGGAGATTCCCGAGTCGCGCGTTCCGAGATATGATCGATGGCATCGCTCAGTTCGCGACGTTTCATGTCCTTGGGCGTTATCCACGGGATGTGACCATCCCAGTAGAATGGGTCTGACTTCGATGGAGTGCCGCCACCGCGAATTTCGACGAGTTCCGAGAGTTGTCGTGTGGCGTGCGACGCTGCAGCATTTTCGAGAATGTCTGCGGCCGCCCGTTCCCAAAGTGCCTCGGCTTCTTCTTCGGCTTGCTGACGCAGCCTGATGGCTTCGTGGATTTGGGCGGCGAGTTCCTCGAGGCGCGCCACCACCCGCCGCTGCTCCGCCAGCGGCGGCAGCGGGATTTCACTCCTCAGAAAGTCAACGGAGTTCAATCGGCGCCGTCGGACGTTCGTGCCGGTACTGCCGCCTGAGATCTCCTCCCAAACTCGGGGGATGCGGAAGTAATGCCCCAGAAAGTCCGGCATCAGCGCAGTGCGGCTCACTTCGAACACCGGGAACTCCGGCGAGACGCAGCAACCGTCGCATTCCGGGGGAACGAGGCCGAACGCGCCTTCCCACGCCATGAGCTTCGGATACACGAAATTTCCTGTCTCGAGCCGGGTAAGCTGACGATACGAGAACTGACTACCGTGACGTGACTCGCGCCGGAAAACACCGCGGCCGAAGGAGTAAACGCCGGCGAATTCATATTCTTCGCCCGGATTCACGTCCACGTTCAAGGGTCGGCGTCGCAGCACCTCCCCTAACTTCACCTTCGGCCACGCCTTCATTTCCCCGACTGCGCGAGCAGCTTCTTAATGTTGCCCACAATCTCCGCGATCCGCTGCTCCTTCTGGAGGATACTCGCGGCGAGCTGTTCGGGCGGGAGGTGGGTGACGTCTTCCTTCGCGCTCGGGTTCTTGCGGTCGAGGTTGCAGCCGGCGGCGAGCAGCTCGCGGGCGGGCACTTTCCACGCGCGGTCGTTCGGTTTCCGGTCATTCCACCACGCGAGGCAGCCGGCGAATTCGTCGAACTGGATCGGCGCGGTCTTGGTGTAGTTTTTCCGGCCCTCGGGCAGCGGCTGCTCGTAGTACCAGACGTCCTGCGTCGGCCCGGCGCGGTCGAAGAAGAGGACGTTGGTCGGGATGCTGGTGTACGGCGCGAAGACGCCGTTGGGCAGCCGCACGATGGTGTGCAGGTTGAACTCGGTCAGCAGCTCCTGTTTGATCCGGGCGCAGACGCCGTCGCCGAAGAGCGTGCCGTTGGGCACGACGACGGCGGCGCGGGCGGGCGGGAAGCCGGCGCGCGGCGTCTTCCGCAGCTTGCGCATGATGAGCTGGAGGAAGAGCAGCGCGGTCTCGGCGGTCTGCTTGTCCTCGGGGAAATTGCCCTGGATGCCCTTCTCCTCCTCGCCGCCGAAGGGCGGGTTGGTGAGGATGACGTCCACGCGGTCCCGCTCGCCGAGCTCGGTGAGTTTGAACCGCAGGGCGTTGCCCGGATCGATCTGCGGCGCGTCGAGTCCGTGCAGGAGCAGGTTCATCTGGCCGAGCAGGTAGGGCAGCGGCTTGGGCTCGCAGCCAAAGAGCGACGCCTCCTGCAGGGTGCGGTGTTGCTGCACGGTCTGGCACTGTCGCTTCAAGTGCTCGAACGCCTCGACGAGAAACCCGGCGGTGCCGGCGGCGGGATCGAGCACGCGTTCGCCGAGGCGCGGGTCGGTGGCGCGGACGATGAAGCGCACGACGGCGCGCGGGGTGTAGAATTCGCCGGAATCGCCGGCGGCGTCGCGCATCTCGCGCAGCATCGACTCGTAGAGCGCGCCGAGCGTGTGCAGCTCGTCGCTGGCGGTGAAGGGAATCGCGGCGATCTTGTTGACGACGTCGCGCAGCAGGTAGCCGCTGACCATCCGGTTCTGCACGCCCTTGAAGACCGTGGCGATGACGTCGCGGCGGTTGTCGCCGTTGCTGCTGGTGAGCTGGCGCAGGTGGGCGAAGAGCCCGGGCCCGCGCCGGCCGTCAGGTCCGACGGCCTCGTCCTGGTTGACCCACTGGATGAGCGCGTCGCCGGTGATGCCCTGCGGATTGGTGGCCCAGTCGCGCCAGCGGTAAGGCGCCTCGATGGCGGGCTTGAACCGCCGGCCGCCGAGCTCGGCCTCCTGTTCCCGCTGGAGTTCGAGGTCGTCGAGGAACTTCAGGAACATGATCCACGTGAGCATCGGCAGCCGGTCGAGGTCGCCGTTGAGGCCCTTGTCCTTGCGCATGAGGTCGCGCGCGGACTTGAGCAGCGAGCCAAGGGACTGGGCGGTGGTGGGCGCGGGCGCCGCGGCGGCGGCCGGTGACTTACGAGGCATAGAGCGCACTCTGGAGCTCCGAGACCGCGGTGCGCAACTGCTCTGCGCCGCCGAAGAGCTGAATGATGTCGGCGACCTGGCGGCGATCAGACAGCGGGGGGACCTTCAGGATGTCGGGCAGCACGAACTGCGCGTCGCCGTGTTCGGCGTACTTTTCGAGCAGGATCTCGAGCACGTCGCGGGCCTCGGGACCGAAACGCGCGAAGAAGTCCTTGCGCTCGGTCCGGAGCCGCTGGGCGCGCTCCCGGCGGGTGCGCAGCGGGGCGTTGAAGGCGAGGTGGCAGAGCAGGTCGAACGGGTCGGCGTCGGGCTGCTGCGCCTGCGCGGCGAGGTCGTCGAAACTGATGCCGCGCTCGGCGAGCTGCCGGATGATCTCGGCGCGACGGAGCGGGTCGGCCCAGTTCGCGCGGAGTTCCAGGGCGGAGCGACAGAGCGAGCGGACTTTTTCCGCCGCGTAGTCGGTGTAGCGCACGACCCGGAGCTGCCGGCCGTCGGGATCGAGTTCGTGGACGAGGTGGGCGGCGATTTCGACCTGGCCGCCGTCGAAGTAGAACTTACGGCGGGCATCGTCGGCCGGCGGCTCGATGACCACGGGACCGTCGACGAATTCCCGGCCGTTGGGATCGGGCTGGGGGTAGTCGGGAGGCGCGACGACGTTGCCGGCGGCGTCGATCTCCTCCTGCGTCAGCCGGGCGGGATCGCCGTCGAAGTCGGGATCGGCGAAGAGCCGGGTGGCCGAGCCGGTGTAGTCGATGATGTTGAACCAGAGCTTGCCGTAGTCGTCGCGCACGCGGGTGCCGCGGCCGATGATCTGCTTGAACTCGCTCATCGAGCCGACGACGCGGGCGAGCACGACGTTCTTGCACGTCGGGGCGTCGACGCCGGTCGTGAGCAGTTGGGAGCTGGTGAGAATCGTGGGCGTGACGGTTTCGACGTCCTGAAAGCGGGAAAGGTGGCCGCGGCCGATGTCGCCCTCGTCGGCGGTGACGCGGCAGACGTAGTCCGGGTGCTGCGCGGTCAGGTCGGCGTTGAGATTGGCGAGGGCGCGGCGCATCTCGTCGGCGTGCTCCTGGTCGACGCAGAAGACGATCGTCTTGGCGAAACGGTCCGTGCGCCGGAGAAACGCGGTGAGATGGCGGGCGATGGCCTCGGTGCGGGCGCGGAGCGCGATGGCGCGTTCGAAGTCCTTCGTCTCGTATTCCTCGTCAGGGATCGCGCGGCCGTAGCGGTCGAGGTCGCCCTGGCTGGGGCGCCAGCCGGCGGCGTCCCATTCGGTGATGACGCGATGCACGCGATACGGCGCGAGAAAGCCGTCCTCGATACCCTGCCGGAGGCTGTAGCTGTAGATAGGATTGCCGAAGTAGTGGTAGGTGTCGCGATTGTCGTCGCGCAGCGGCGTGGCCGTCATGCCGAGCTGAAACGCCGGTTCGAAGTAGCGCAGGATCTCGCGCCAGTTGGAGTCGTCGCGGGCGCTGCCGCGGTGGCACTCGTCGACGATGATGAGATCGAAGAAGTCCGGCGGGAATTCCCGGAAGAGGCCGGGGCGGCGCTCGTCCTTCGCCAGCGCCTGATAGATGGCGAAGTACATCTCGCGGCCGAAGTTGGTCTGGCCGTTTTCGATCTTCCACCGAGCGTCGCCGAAGACGGCGAAGATGCCGTCCTTGGGCTGGTCGATGAGGATGTTGCGGTCGGCGAGAAAGAGGATCTTCGGCCGGCGGTGCTCGCCGCCGCGGTTCCAGCCGGCGGTCCAGAGTTTCCAGCAGATCTGGAAAGCGACGGCGGTCTTGCCGGTGCCCGTGGCCATGGTGAGAAGCTGGCGGCGCTGGCCGCGGAGGATGCCTTCGATGGTGCGGTTAACGGCGATTTCCTGGTAGTAGCGCTCGCCCTTGCCGACGCTGTGGTTCATCGGCGTGAGCACTTGGCCGGCGGCCCGGTCGCTGGAGAGCGAGGCACCGGCACGGTAGCGGGTCCAGAGCTCCGCGGGGGTCGGGTAACGGGGGACGAGGGATTCCCGGCCGGTGAAGAAATCGAATTCGACGATCTCGGTGCCGTTGGTGGCGTAGCAGAAACTCAGCCCGAGCATCGTGGCGTAGTCGCGGGCTTGCTGCAGGCCGGCGCTGGCGGTGCGGTACGAGGCCTTGGCTTCGACGACGGCGAGGGCGAAATTGCGCTCGTAGCGGAGCAGGTAGTCGACCCGCTTCGGGGGTTTGCGGACGAAGCCCGCGCCGCGGGGGACGATGCGGCCATCGGTGATCGTGCGCTGTTCGGCGATCGAGTGCGGCTCGTTGTCCCAACCCGCGGCCTGCAAGGCCGGCACGACGGATTTGCGGCAGGTGTCGGCTTCGTTCGCCATGCGGTGCGGGAGCAGACCAGCGGCGCCGGCGTCAGGCAAGAAACGATCGCCGGCGGAGGTGTGATAACAATTTCGTCGAGCAGCTAATTCTCGAGGCATTCAATCCTCAGACTTCTTACAGGAGGTCGCCGAGGACGCAGAGAGAGACTCTGCCACACGGTATTTTTGCTCTGCGCTCTCTGCGACCTCCTGTAAGAACTGCCTGGTTTGGTTCACTTGGATTGCGGCTACGCCGCGCTGGGAAATCTGTGGTCAAGGATTTCGGGAACTACAGATGCCGCGGCGTCAGCAAGTCGCCGCCCAACCGGGCCAACGCTTCGGCTACGCGGTGCCGGTGGCACTGGCAAGGTTCGGCTTCGTAGCACGTGAGCGCGACCCGTTGGTTCTCGTTTCGTACCCAGCCGAAAATCTTTTCCAGCGCCGCCCCCTGCTTGGGCAGGCTCGTGCGCTCGTATTCGTCGAACAATGCGTCGTAGTCCGCCTGCGTCACCAGCTCGCGCCGCTGCTCCGAGGCGATGCCCAGTTCGGGCAGGTGTTCGTACCGGATGTCGACGTTTTCGCAGGCCTTCGAGAGGGTGCTCTTCGCAAAGCCATATTTTCGACTGAGCGGATTGCGGCGTACGTCGCACAGCAGGGTCACCGCGTCCTGCAGCAGGGCGTTGAGGTAGACCTCGAGGCTGCGGCCTTCGTAGCCGATGGTCACGACACCGGCATTCTTTGGCGCCGGGCGGGCGGCGGCGATCGCGTCGCGGTCACTGGCGGTCGGGAGCACGCGCTCGGTGATCTTGCTCCGCATGGCGTAGTAGGGATAGCGCCGATACACGTCCGCGATCAGGGCATCGCCACGACGCGGGTGCGCGGCGGCGAAACGGCGCGTGCGGTCGAGGAGCGCGGACTCCCGGCGCACCGCGAGTCGCCCGGTGTCCGTCAGAGCCCAGCGCGCGGCATCGTCCTCCAGCAAGCCGCGCTCGATGAGCTTCCGTTTGTCGGCGTAGGAGCTGAACGAGAAGCTGCCGTACTGGTAGGGTACGAAATCGAAACTCGGCTCGTCCTCCCACTCGCGCGTGTAAAGGAAGAGCAGTTTTTGGAAGTCCGTGCCAGCTGCTGCGCCGCCCAGCGAATCGACCAGGGCCAGCAGCAGGCGTTGTCGGCCGAAAAGCATCACGGTGCAGTTAGGTCGAAAGCGGCGTCCGATAGAAGCGCCGAATCAGTTCCCGGTCGGATTCAGCCGGCGCTCCACCGCCGCACCACGTCCTCGATCACCGGCCAGACTTCCTGGCGCGCGAGGTTTCGGTCGCCGTGTCGCATCAGCAATCGATCGTAGGCGGTGTGCTCGTGCCGGATGTGCGCGATCACGGCGAGCCGCAGGGGCTCGAGGTCGAGGGATTTGGCGCCCGCTGTGCGACCGACCCGGCCGCTATGCTTGGCGCCCGCCCAGCCGGCGATGCGCTCTGCTTCGGCTGGCGGGCAGCCGGGATACTGGGCGCGAATCGCGGCCGTCAATGCGGCGAGAAAGACGGGCTCCTGCGCCGCGCGTCGGTCGGCGGCGCGCTCGCGTTCCCGGGCGCGGGCCTCGGCGTCGGACAGCGATTCGGCTTCAGCGGCCCGGATGGCCTCAGGCGTAACGAGGATCCCCTGGCGTTCGTAGCGCTGACGCGAACGCGACCACTCGACGACGACCGCGCGCAGGGGCGAGTGTTTGGTGGCGCGCCGGGTAATCGCGACGTCACCTCGGGGCAGGTACTCGAGATGACCAAGGTCAGCGCAGCCGAGGCAGAGCGCGCGCTGCTCTTCCACCCGGATGAAGTTCCCACGAAAGAAGTCCGCACCGCACTCTGCGCACTTGCCGTCGTGGCGAGTGATAAAAACAACGATGTCAGTACCCTTAGCGGCGGCAGGATCACGCGAAGAGGGATCGGTTGGTCCGGGCTTCATGAAGGAGACTAAAGGTTCTCCCGCAGAGACGAAGAGGCGCGGAGACCAATCCGGGGTTATGGGATCGACCTCCGCGCCTTTGTACCTCTGCGCGAGACCTGGGTTGGACTCCTACTTCACCGCCGCGACTTCCGCGGCCATCAGGTCGCGCACCTTCGCCTTCGCGTCGGCCAGCGGGATCTCGCCCTTGTCGACTTTCGCGAGCAGCGCCTTTTGCGCGAGGTAGTCCTTGTTCACGATGCCGGCCTTGCTCTGCAGCATGCGCCACGCCTTGCGGCGCTCGACGGCGAAGAGGACCATCTGGCGGGTGACGGCGTAGTAGGTCATCTTGCCCTGCTCCTCGGCCTTGATGTAGCAGCCGAAGTTCTTCACGAAGCTGCGGTGCTTCGGGTCGAAGACGCGGCGGTGGATGACGTCGTCCTGCGTGATGAAGACCAGTTGGTCGTCCAGCAGCGTGAGGTTCGCGGCCTCCTCCTCCTTGATCTGCTTCACGTGCTTGCGGAAGCGGGCCTCGGTGATCGCCCAGTGGCCGACGCCGAAGTTGTACTCCTCGCCGGTGGACGCGTACTTCGTGCGCCACCAGTCGCGGTCCAGGCTCGGGTTGCCCTTGAGGTCGAACGCTTCCTGCGCGGTTTCGCCCCGGCGCGGGTTGAAGACGAACTCGGGCATGCCGCGCGCGTCGCGGACCATCTTGGCCTGGTCGGCGCTCATGTTGTCGGCGACGCCGTGCTCCGGCTGGCAGGTCGTGTAGGCCTGGAAGAAGGCGGTGCCGCGGTACTCGAGGCCGTCGAGCATCGCCTTGTAGAGCTTGGCGGCATTGGCCATCGAGACCTGCGCGACGAACGGCGAGCCGTGTCCGCTCGTGAACGCCTCGGACACATTCTTCTTCTCGATCAGCTTGCCCTGCGAGGCCGCGCCGAACTGGTTCATGTCGTAGCCGCCGAGCATCGTCGACGAGTCGGAATTCTGGCCACCGGTGTTGGAATACACCTGCGTGTCGAGCATCAGCATCTTCACGTTGGGGCGGTTCTGAAGGACGACCTTCGAGACGTTCTGGAAGCCGATGTCGCCGAGCGCGCCGTCGCCGCCGATGACCCAGACTTTCGGGAGCTCGCGGATTTCCTGCTCGGTCATGAGCGCATCGTCGAGACGGGTGAGGGTGAAATACTCGGCCTCGGTGGCCACGTTCTCCGTGCGGTCGAGCAGGGCGTCGACCAGGCGTTCGGGTGCGACGGAACGGCGGGCGTGGTCGACGATGATCGACTCGGCCATGAGCCACGAGATCGTGGCGCCGTCCTGGAAGAGTGAATTCATCCACGGATACGGATGCGGGTTAGAGGGCGGGGTGGAGCCGTAGACGGTGTTACACCCCGTGCTCGCGCCCATCATCATCACGGACATGCCGTTCGCCCGGCGGCCGTCGATCGCCTGGAGTTCCTTGTGGTTGAACGCGTCCTGTTCGAGCACCGCGGCGAGTCCGCCGAGGATCTGATCGTCGGTGATCGCGCCCTGCTTCGCCTCGTAGGCGGCGATGCGCTTCGCGGTGTCGGCGTCGTTTTCGCCGCCGAGACCGACGATGACGTGGGCAAACGTCTTCCGGAGGAGCGCGTATTCCTTTTCGCTGCGGGCCTTGAGGGCGGCGAGTTTTCCGGCGCCCTCGGACTTGAGCCGCGCGGCCTTGGCGCGGAGGCGGTCGGCCTTGCGGTGATAGAGCGGCCGCATGAAGGCCTCGGTCACGCTGGCGGCGGCGCGCAGGATGCTCTTCTCGCCGCAGCCGGCGCACGCGCCGTCGCCCGACACCAGGGCCTCGTAGTTGCGCCGGACCATGAGGTGATTCCGGAGCGCGGCCTCGCGGGAATTGGCGGCGTCGGCGTCGTTGTAGAGGCCGAGGAACTTCTGCGGCGTGTCGGGCAGGAGCCGCGAGAACACCTGGGCGGTGGTGAGCTCGGCGTTGAGGTCCTCGGTCTCGCGCGTCATGCGCAGCGCGTCGTGATCGCCGCAGACCTGGACGCACTCGCCGCAGCCCTTGCAGAGGTCGGACACGAAGATGGAGAACAGGCCGCCGCCGCCCGGGGTCTTCGCCTCGATGGAGCGGAAGATCGCGGGGACGTTCGAGTAGGCGAGGGGCAGCTTGCTGATGATATTGACGAACTCGGCGCGGCCCTGGGCGGAAACGCGCGTCAGGGCGTTGACCTCGGCGGCCACGATGTCCTTGAACGGCACGTTGGTCTTCGCCTTCACCGACTCGTTCATCTTCGCGCGGGCGCGCTGTTCGAGGCCCGCGATCTCGTCGCCGAACGCGCGGCGGTCCGCGAGGTCGCTGACGTAATTGTTGACCGCGGTGCGGAGCACGGTGGCGACGTCCTGCGCGGTATTCGGCAGCGCGGTGTCGGGACAGGCGGTGATGCACTCCATGCACTGGGTGCAGTTTTCCGCGATGTAGACGGGCGTCTCGCGCCGGGCGACGTACTTCGACTGCGTGGCGCCGGAACCGGCGCCCATCACGCCAACCGAGGCGAAGGCGCCGGCGGGCTGGTGGTAGCCGAGGCCCGCGCGGAATTCGGAATCGAATTTCGCGAGCGTCTGGAACGGCGCCCGCGCCGGCTGGGCGGCGGGCATCGGGATGCTGCCGCAACCGGACGAGCTGCAGCCCGCGGTCGGCTCGAAATGATGGTCGCCCTGGGGTTTGAGCAGCGGGTTGCGCATCGACGAGCGGTCGGGGTCATCACCGCGCCCGATCTTGATCTCCTGCACGCGGGCCCAGCCCTCGTTCATCACCGTCATGTTCGATTTCACGACGGCTTCGCCGAAGCGGCCGAATTTTTTGACGTACTGCTTGTGGACGACGCTCTGGAACTGCTCCTCCGAGATGCCGAACGTCTTGAGAAACGGCGACACGCGGAAGAACGCGCCGAGGAAGGAATTGCCCTGCATGCGCAGCTGCAGCTCGGTCTGGCTCGTCGCCTTCTTGGCGATGTCGAAGCCGGGCAGGATGTAGATGCGGATGTTGTTTTCGATGATCCACTGCCGGTACTTCGCCGGCACGCGCTGCCAGGCGGCCTCCGGCGACTCGCTGGATTCCCAGACCAGGGCGCCGCCTTTCTTCAGGCCTTCGAGGGGGTTGGTGTGGGTGAACGCCTTCGGGTCGCAGCAGAGGACGACGTCGACGTGATTCAGCTCGCAGTTCACCTTGATCTGCGACGGAGCGACCGTGAGGTAGTAATTCGTGGGCGCGCCCTTCTTCTCCGAACCATACTTCGGGTTCGCCATGACGAAGAGCTTGTCGACGAGGAAACCGTCGGCGTCGTAGCTCGGACTCTGCTCGGAGATGAACTGGCCGAAGTCGCCGATGATGGAGCCGAGGTTCTTGCCCGTCGTGATCATGCCCCAGCCGCCGATGGAATGGAACCGCACCGCGATCGCGCCCTCCGGGAGAAGCGACGGCGTGTCCTTGCTGATGACGGCGTAGGGGTGATCGACGCCGAGGACGAAGAACGACTCGCCGTCGGCGGCGCTGCGGCCGTCCTTGCGCTGCGTCTGCCCGGTGGCGAACTCGTAGGCACCGAGGCTGTGTTCGGGCCGGAAATCGCGCGAGCCGATGCCGTAGGCGCCGCGGAACAGGCGCGGGGTTTCGGCCGGGGTGAGGGCGGGGATTTGCTCGAACGACGGAGCGTGGCTGTTTTCGGATGCAGTTCCGTTCCCAGCGGACGAGGGCGTCCGCGCTCCCAGGGTCCTCGTTCCTCCGTCGAAACGAGACTTCTCGTTGGCTTTGCCCAAGGCGACGCGGATGTCGCGCGCGAGCGGGTTGTCGCCGGCGAGGCCCTCGTCGGTGCGCTCGAGGATGATCACGTTCTTCTTGCCCCGTAGGGCGGCGATGACGGCGGCCTCCGGGAACGGGCGGATGACGTTGACGTGGATCGAGCCGACCTTCGCGTTGCGCTGCTCGCGGAGATAATCGCAGGCGGCTTCGATGTTGTCCGCGGCGCAGCCGAGGGAGACGAAGACGGTGTCGGCATCCTCGGTCTTGTATTCCTGGATGAAGCCGTAGTGGCGGCCGGTCAGCCGGCCGAACTCGGCCATCGCCTCCTGGATCATGCCGAGGATGGGCTCGTTGAAATTGTTCCGGCGGGAGACGACGCCGTTCATGTGATGCTCCTGGTTCTGCACCGGGCCGAGCAGGATCGGGTTCTTCAGATCCATCATCCGCGGCACCCGGCGGCGCTTCGGGCCGAAGAGCTCGCGCTGCGCGGGCGTCGGGCAGTCGATGATGTCGTCGGGCGCCCCGAGGAACTCGCGGAGAAACTCCGACTCGGGCGCGAGGTACATGCGCTCCGAATGCGTGGTGAGCATGCCGTCCTGGATGTTCATGCCCGGATTCAGCGAGAGCTCGTTCACCTTGCGCATGATGATGCCCTGGTCGGCGGCCTGCTGCGCATCCTTGGCCATCATCATCGTCCAGCCCGTGTCGAGGGCGGCATAGAAGTCGTCGTGGCCGCAATGGACGTTGAGCGCATGCTTGGTCAGCGCCCGCGCGCCGATCTGCAGCACCATCGTGGAGAGCTTCCCGGGCGCGTGGTAGTATTGCTCCATCGCGTAGACGATGCCCTGGCCGGACGTGAAATTGACCGTGCGCCGGCCCTGGACCGCATAGGCGGTGGCGCCACCCTGTGCGGCGTGTTCGCCCTCGGTTTCCACGGCGACCTTTTGCTGGCCCCAGACGTTCAGCTCACCGGAGGCGAACGACTGCTGGTAGATCTCACCACCTTCCGTGGAGGGAGTGATCGGATAGAACACCCCGCCCTCGGTGATGCGGGTCTCGACGTATTGCGTGACGAGGAAGTTGCCGTTGCAGGTGACGCGGATGCCGGGGTACTTGGGCTTTCCTCTCGCTGCCGGCGTCGCACGCGGCGGCGCGACGGGCTTGGGTACGACGGAGTTGGACGCTGGGACGGATTCGCCGGCGGCGGAGGTACTCATGGGTGCGTAAGGGGGCGCTGCGGACGCGCGTTTTTAGGGTTAGAACCCACGACGCTGGGCGCGGGCTCGGAAAGCTGCGGGCACTAGTACGCTGATCGTGGCGCGGTTCAAAGGAAAAGCGTGGCATCGGCGCCGATCGGGTCCGAAACCACGGGCCCTGCTGCGGAACACCAACACGGCTAATGGAGAGCGCCGCCCCGCCCCTGCGGTGGAGCAGCGTGCCGCCAGCGGCTCCGGCCACTCAACTCCGGCGGGGCAGGTGCTGCGCGATCGCGCGGCCCAGGTCGTCCCGTGACACCGGCTTCCGCATCACGGCGCGGGCCGGTGACTGGTCGAGCATCCGCTGCCGGGCGGATTCGATGAAGCCCGTGATGATGATCACGGGCAGCCCGGGCCGCAGCTTCACCAGGTGGCCGATCAGCTCCGCGCCATCCATGCCCGGCATCGCGAGGTCGGAAACCACCAGATCATACGCGGCAGGGTTGGCGGTGAAGTCGGCGAGCGCGTCCTCCGGACGATTGTGGCGTTTCGCGACGTAGCCGAGGCTCTCGACAATCTTCTCGACCGCAAAGCCGCAGACATTGTCGTCGTCGACGACGAGGATGCGTTCGCCCCGGCCGCGTGGGACCTCGCCCGGTGCGCGCGCCGGCTGCTCCCGGTCTTCCGGCGCCACGGGGAAATAGAGTTCGAACGTCGAGCCGGCGCCGACCGTGCTGCGTACGGTGATGGCGCCCTCATGCGATTTCACGATGCCGTGGACCACCGCAAGCCCGAGCCCGGTGCCGAGTCCGGTGCCCTTGGTGGTGAAGAACGGCTCGAAGATATGCTCGAGCGTTGCCGCGTCCATGCCGGTGCCCGTGTCCGCCACCCGCAGGCGCACCGCGGGTCCGGGCTTGAGGTCGGCATTCGTGGCCGCGAGCTCGGGTGTCACGGTGCAGGGCCCCAGCGCGACGTCGATCCGGCCGCCGTCGGGCATCGCATGCCAGGCGTTGGTGCAGAGGTTGAGGATGACCTGGTGGATCTGCGTGGAGTCGGCGAGCACGGGCGGCGTGAACTCGTCGATCGTCGACCGCAACTCGATCATCGGCGGCAGGGTTGACCGCAGCAGCTTCAACGCCTCGGTGATGACCGGCTGCAGCCGCTGCGGCATGCGCTCGGTTTCGTTCTTCCGGCTGAACGTCAGGATCTGGCGCACCAGGTCGCGCGCCCGCTGGCTCGAGGTGGAAATGCGGTCGAGCCACGCGTGCGCCGGGTGGCCGGGCTCGAGTTCGAGCCGCGCGAGGTCGACGAAACCGAAGGTGCCGGTGAGGATGTTGTTGAAATCATGCGCGATGCCGCCCGCGAGGGTGCCGAGCGATTCCATCTTCCGGCCCTGGCGCATCTGGGCCTCGTGCTGCTTGCGCTCTTCTTCGGCGCGCTTGAGGTCGGTCACGTCGGTGATCGTGCCGACGAAGCCCGCGACCGTGCCGTCGGCGTGTAACTGCACCCGCGACTGCCCGACCAGCCAGGTCACCGTGCCATCAGGGCGCACGAAACGAAACTCCGCCGACGACGAGCCGCCCTGTCGCACGACCTCGGTCCAGCCGTCGGACACCCGGGCGCGATCCTCGGGGTGCAACGCCGCCTTCCAGCCGTCGCCGACTGCCTGTTCGGGCGTGAGCCCGGCGATTTCGCACCAGCGGCGATTGACGAAAACCGTGCGGCCCTGCGGATCGGAACTGAAGATGCCGACCGGCGAGACGTCCGCCAGCACCCGGAAACGCTCCTCACTCCGCCGGAGCGCGGCCTCGGCCTGGCGCTGCTCCGTCATGTCGCGGAAACTCCACACCCGGCCCACCGGCTGGTGGCCGAGCAACTGGGGCCGGGAGAAGCGTTCGATCACGCGCCCGTCCTTGGCGTACAGGATGTCGAACACCTCGTCCTCGGAACGCGCATACAGGTCGCGCACGCTGGCGAGGAACATCTCGGGCGTGACGAGCTGGCCGAGCACCTTGCGCAGCAGCTCCGCCTCGTACTCGCGGTCGCCCGCGCGCGCGATGTCCACGCCCCACATCTCGGCGAAGTTCTGGTTGTAGGTCTCGAGCCGGCCCTCGCCGTTGACGACCAGGATCGCGTCGGCCGTCGACTCGAGCGTCGCGCGCATCAGCGAGAGGGAACGGTCGCGCGCGGCCTCGGATTGTTGGCGGCCGCTGATGTCCTGCAGCGAGCTGACGTTGTACGACTGTCCGTCGATGGTGATCAGGCAGCCGCTGTGCAGCGCGGTGAACGTCTCGCCGTTCGGCCGCCGCATCTCGGCTTCGAATCCCGTGACCGAACCTTCGGCCGCGAGCCGGGCGAGGTAGGTTTCCTGCCGGCCGGGGTCCACCCACCAGCCGAGCTCGACCGGCGTGCGGCCGAGCGAGTCCTCGCGGCTGCGGCCGAAGGCGCTGACGCCGGCGGCGTTGAGCTCGACGATCCGGCTGTCGGGCATCGCGAGCAGCGCGATGACGATCGGACTCCGGTCGAAGACCCCGCGGAAACGCTCCTCGCTTTCGCGCAACGCGACCGTGCGGGCCTCGGCCTCGCGCACGGCCTCCTCGTGGATCGCGGCGTTGTTGAGCACCAGGGCCGCCATCTGGGCGAGCAGCATGCCCTCGCGAAGATCCTCGGAGGTGAACGGAAATCCCGTTTGCTCGCGCGCGAGGCCGAGCACGCCGACGCACTCCGCGGCCCGCACGATCGGAAACACCGCGGCGGTATGGACGCCCGGCGCATGATAAAAATCGCGGCTCTCGGGATGATCCGCGTACCGTTCGACCACGACCGGCAGCCGCGTCTCGACCGCCCGCCATGATACCGCCGGCTCGCCGCGCCGGATGCGATCGCCGCCGCGGTAGTCACCGCGGTCGCGTG
>JAEUHA010000256.1 GCA_016793535.1 Opitutaceae bacterium
CGTTGTACGTGTTGGCGAAACGGTGCGCTTCGTCGCGCAACCGCTGCAGCAGGTTGAGCCCGGGATGGTTGAGCGGGAGGTTCAGCGGCGCGCGTTCGTCGGGAAAAATGATCGTCTCGTGCTGCTTCGCCAGGCCGATCAGCGGCGGCGGCGCAAGGTCGAGCGCGACGAAGGCCTTCAGTGCGGCGCCGATCTGGCCGCGGCCGCCGTCGATCACGACCAGGTCGGGCATTGGCTTCTGTTCCTCCGCCAGCCGGCGGTAGCGGCGGCCGACGACTTCCTCCATCGCGCGATAGTCGTCGTTGCCGATGAAGCTCTTGATCTGGAAGCGGCGGTACTGGTCCTTGTCCGGCCGGCCGTCGGCGAAATGCACCATCGACGCGACCACGAACGTGCCCGAGATGTGCGAGATGTCGAAACACTCCATCGTGCGCGGCGGGTGCCCGAGCTGGAGCGCACGCTGCAGCGCCGCCAGCGCCTCGGCATCGACCGCCGGGCGCGTGGGATCGGCTCTTTCGAAGCGGCGCGTCTTGCGCAGCGTCTCCTCGAGCGCGAACACCACGTCGCGCAGCTCCGCGGCCTTCTCGAACTCCTGCCGCCCGGCCGCGGCCGCCATCTCCGCGCGCAGCGTTTCGAGCCACTCGCGCGACTTGCCCTCGAGGAAGGCGCAGGCGTCCTCGACGCGGCGGCGGTAGGCCTCGGGCGTGACGACGTTCTCCGTGCCGTAGAGTTCCTCGCGCACGTCGTCGTAGAGCCGCCAGGCGCCGTCCGGCTGTTTCTGCGGCGTGGCGTCGCCGAGCAGGA
Source organism: Opitutaceae bacterium (assembly GCA_016793535.1). GTDB lineage: Bacteria > Verrucomicrobiota > Verrucomicrobiia > Opitutales > Opitutaceae > ER46. The sequence continues at coordinate 805 of JAEUHA010000256.1, forward strand.
TGCCGAACTGCCGCCGCATCTGCGCGAGCGTCTTGCGCAGCAGCCCGCTGTGCGCGAACGGCCCGAAGTAGCGCGAGCGATCCTCCTTGCGCAGGCGGGTCAGCCGGAAGCGCGGCAGCTCCTCGCCCAGGTCGACGCGCACCTGCAGGAACCGCTTGTCGTCGGTGAAATCGGTGTTGTAGCGCGGCCGCCACTGCTTGATCAGCCGGCCCTCGAGCAGCAGCGCCTCGGGCTCCGACTTCACCTCGATCGTCTCGACGTCCGCGATCAGGTCGATCAGCGCCCGAATCTTCGGCTGCGCGATCGTGCGGGCGCGCCCGCGCTGGAAATACGACGACACCCGCTTCTTCAGACTGCGCGCCTTGCCGACGTAGATGATCCGGCCGAGCCGGTCCTTCATCAGGTAGACGCCCGGACGGTCGGGCAGCTGCCGCACCTTTTCCTTCAGCGTGATGGGCTGGTTTTCGTTCATACGCGGGCCGTCCCGCCGCGCGGGCGCGAATGCGTTCGCGGGACGGCGTCAAGTCGGATGACGAGAAATGTCGACATTGGATTGCGTGACAGGGTGCGGCTTCGGCCCTAGATCGTCTCTGGCCTTTTCGCAGAATCCGCCTAATTTCTCCTCCAGCAAGTATGGTTTCCGTCAACAACGCCGATGGCGCCTCACCCCAGGCGTCGCTTCGCCAGGTACGCTACGAACTGCTCACGTTGGGGGACGAACTCCTCCTGGGCCTCACGGCCAACGGACACCTCACCTTCATCGGCGCGCAATTGGGCCGGCGGGGGGCGTTGCTGCAGCGCAACGTGACGCTCACCGACGAAGCGGACGCGATCGCGGAGCAGTTTCGCGAAAGCTGGCGGCGTTCCGATGTCGTGATCACGACCGGCGGGCTCGGGCCCACGTGCGATGACCGCACCCGCGACGTGATCGCCGAGGTGCTGGGGCAGAAGCTGGTGTTCGACGCGACGATCCGCCAGGCGATCGAGGAACGGTTTTCCCGGCTCGGCCGGAAGATGACCGACAACAATCTCAAGCAGGCCTACGTGTTCGAGCGCGGCGAGGTCCTGGCCAACGCGAACGGCACGGCCCCGGGACTCTGGGTCGAGCAGGATGGCCGCGTGCTGGTGATGCTCCCCGGGCCGCCCAACGAACTGCAGCCGATGTTCACCGAACAGGTCGTGCCGCGGCTGGCCGCGCGCGGACTGCTGCTCGAGCGCGAGGCGTACGTGCAGTTGCGGACGGCCGGCATCGGGGAGTCCGCGCTCGAGACGAAACTGCAGCCCATCTTCGACCGCGTGGGCCCGGGGCTGAGCGTCGCGTTTTGCGCGCACCAGGGCGCTGTGGACTGCCGCGTGAGCTCGCCCAGCGGGGCGCTTTCGCATGCACAGCTCGAGGCGGTCGCCGCCGAGTGCGCGCAGTTGTTGGGCGATGATTTCGTCTGCTACGGCCACGACTCGCTCGCGCGCGTGTGTGCGGAGCTCCTGCGCGAGCAGGAAAAACGGCTGGCCGTGGTCGAGACCGCGACGGGCGGACTCCTGGCGCATGCGTTCACGGAAGTCTGCGGGGCGTGCAAGTTTTTCGCCGGCGGCGTGGTCTGCTGTTCCAATGACGCCAAGATGCAGCTGCTCGACGTCCCCGAGGACATCCTGCTCCAACATGGCGCGGTGAGCGACGAGGCGGCGGTGGCGATGGCGGCGGGCGCGTCGGAGACCCTGGCGGCGGATTATGCGCTGGCCGTCACGGGCTTCGCCGGCGCGGCGTCCGCCGGGGCCAACAGCGGCAATCCCGTCGGCACGATGTTCGTCGCGCTCTACTCGCCCGCGGGCGTGTGGTCGAAGAAGCTCAGTTATCCCGGTCCGCGCTCGACGGTGAAGGTGCGGGCGGTCAACGCCGCCCTCGACTGGCTCCGCCGTGAACTGCGGCGCGCCCAGCGGGGTGACGCCGTGACGTCGCGCCGCATCGGCACGATGCAATAGCGGCTTCCCCGGGAGCGCGGACGTCCGCGTCCGCTGCAGAAGAGACGAAGTATTCTGCCTCGTGCTTGTGTAGACTGCGGACGAGGGCGTCCGCGCACCCAGGGCTCAAGCTCCCAGGCTCAACAGGTTCTTCAGCGCCCCGAGATACATATCCAGCGTGC
>JAEUHA010000265.1 GCA_016793535.1 Opitutaceae bacterium
AAGTGCGGTTCGAACTTCGACTACGCTGCCGGTCTCACTGAGGTCGTGTTGCTGGGCGTCGCCGCGCAACGCGCCCAGGCCCGACTCGACTGGGACCCCGTCGCCGGCCGTTTTCCCAACCGCCCGGATTGCGATGTGTTCGCCGGACCCGGTTACGAATACCGCCCGGGTTGGGGCGTGTAGGATGGGTCCAGGCCGACCATGCGAATGCACGCCGCCAACACCTGGCGATCAAGCGGACACCCTGCCGGCCCAAATTGAAGGGTTTCAACGAGACCATCATCGTCCCCGCCGCCGGTCTGCTCCACCCTCTCCGCCTTCCCCAGGTCGGCCGAGCCCGCGCTGCTGCTCCATGACCACCCCAACCCCGTGATGAGATCGACGCTCCTCCTGCTCTTCAGCCTCACGGCTTCGCTGGGTGCCGCCGCGACGCCGCGGTTCGAGGCCGACGTGCTCCCGGTGCTGTATCGGCATTGCTTCAGCTGCCACAGCGAGAAACAGGCGAAGCCCAAGGGCGGGCTGCGCCTCGACTCGGCGGCGGCGATCGAAGAAGCGGGTGTCGTGGTGCCAGGCAAACCCGACGCCAGCGAGCTGCTGAAACGCGTGTCGCTGCCGCTCACGGACGAGGACGTGATGCCGCCCCTGAAAGGGGGCGCGCAGCCGCTCTCCGACGCCGAACGAGCGCTGCTGCGCGCGTGGGTTGCAGCCGGCGCCGACCTGGGCGGATGGGTGAAGTTCGAGCATCGCGACGCTCCCCTCGCTCCGGCCGGCGCCACGCTGGCGCGGGCCGAGGTGCCGGACGTCGCGCGCCAGGTGGATGCGTTGGTCGACCGCCACCACGCCAATCAACGCACGCAACGGAACGCGCCCGTCAGCGACGAAGTGTTCCTGCGCCGCGTGTATCTGGACGTCGTCGGCCGCATTCCCAGCCTCGATGAAAGCACCCGGTTCCTGACCTCCACGGCGGAGGACAAACGGGCGCGGCTCATCGACGCGTTGCTCGGCAGCGAGGGCTACGTGAGCCACACCTACAATTGGAAGGCGGACCAGCTCCGCATCAATCCGCGCCTGCTGGCCGCCGGACAACCGGGCTGGCTCTACGACGAGTGGGTGAAGGACGCGATCCGGTCGGGCCTGCCGCATGACGAAACGGTGCGCCAGCTGATCACCGCGAGCGGCTACCTCTGGGAAAATGGCGCGGCCGGCTTTTACCTCCGCGATCTCGGCATGCCGCTCGACCATGCGTCGAACCTGTCCCGGGTCTTCCTCGGCACCCGCATGGAATGCGCCCAGTGCCACGATCACCCGCTCGAGCCGGTGACCCAGAAGGATTTTCTCCAGATGGCGGCCTTCACCGCCGGCGTCTCCAACCTGAGCAGCCCGAGCGGCTACTCCAACGACAACGTGCGGCAGTGGCCGGAGCTCAAGGCCCTGCTGGAACGGATGGGCAAGGACGCCGCGCTGCAGGACGGCGTGAGCCGCGCGATCGCGCCGCTGAAGCGGCTCACGCGGGACACGGACAAGCCGCTCACGTTTCCCGCGACCTACGCGTACGACCCCGCCGCGCGCGGCCAGCCCGTCGCTCCGCGCACGCTGTTTGGCGACGAAGCCCCGGTCATCGACGGCGACCGCCGGCGGGCCCTGGCGGAGTGGATGACGTCGCCGCGCAATCCGCGCTTCGCCCGCAACGCCGCCAACCGGCTTTGGAAGCGGGTCATGGGCGCCGGCCTGATCGAGCCGGTCGACAGCCTTTCGGCCCTGCCGGCGCCAGAGCACCGCGAGCTGCTCGACTTTCTCACCGCCACGCTGATCCGGTTTCGCTTCGACGAACGGGCGTTCCTCGCCGTGGTGCTGAACACGCGGCTGTACCAGAGCGCAGCCGTGCGCGAACGACCGGAGCCCGGCGCAAGCTTCGCCCTGCAGGGGCCGCTGCTGCGACGACTCTCGGCCGAGCAGATCTGGGACTCGCATCTCGCGCTCCTCGTGCCGGACCTCGACGAGCGGAAGCCCGCGCTGCGCCATGAGGGTTCGAATCTGAATCCCGCCCGCCTGCGCAAACTGACCACGATGTCCGCCGAGGCCATCATCGCCCGGGCGCGCGACGAAATGGCCTACCGCGCCCGGCGGCGCGAATTCACGCTGCGCCTCGCGGACCAAAAGAAGGAGCTCACGACGGCGCAGGCGCGCGGCGATGTCGCCGAGGTAAGTCGTCTGCAGGCGGCCCACGAGCGGGAAAACGAGACCTTCTTCAGTCCGGAGCTGCAGGCACTGGAGATGGGTGGCGCCCAACCGGCGCCGGAAACCGACCCTCGCTGGAAGTCGCTGCCCCGCGATTTTCTCCGCGCCTCGGAGATTCCGCTGCCGCTGCCGCTCGGCCACTTCCTGCGGCAGTTCGGCCAGTCGGACCGGCGCGAGATCGACGCCTTCAACCGCGATCCCAACACCACGCACGCGCTGGCCCTGATGAACGGCGACCTCGTCACGCGGATCGTCGCACCCGATTCCCTCCTGCGGCGCCAGCTGGCGACAACCGAGGGCAACCGGGACCGCATGCTGGCGCTCATCTACCGCGCCGTCTTCGTGCGCGCCCCGACCGACGGAGAGCTCGCCACGCTGGCCAGCGCCACGGCCTCCAGCCTCACGCCGGCGGAGGACACGATCTGGGCCCTGCTGAATTCACCCGAGTTTCTCTTCCAACAGTAGCCACTGGT
>JAEUHA010000282.1 GCA_016793535.1 Opitutaceae bacterium
TGCCACTTGCCGGGAGTGAGCGTGCCATTGGAAACATTGCGCACCTTGACCGCGCCCTGGTCGTCGGCGACGTGCAGGCCCAGTTTACCTTCCTCGAGGAAAAGCGCCCAGCCCGCGGTCTTGGCGTCGGCATCGAGACACGACAGCAGCGTGCCGTTGGGCTTCTGCTCGACGCGCACGAACAACGAAAAACTCTCCGCCCGCTCCCGCAGCCAGGGCACCGGCGGACCCAGCACGAGGTCGAGGTCGTTCAGCTTCGGCGCGCGACCGAAGGGACCCTCGATGCCCGTCGCCGGGGCGCCCGCGGTTTCGACCAGGGCACGTTCGAGCCGCACGTTGCGGTCCGCCGGGGTCCGGTGCAGCGCCTTTGCCGTCGCAAGCCACGCCTCAAAATCGGCGTCGGCCGACTTGCTGCGCGCCTGCAGCTCCCGCTTCCGCCCGGCGATCTCCGCCTGCAGCTTCTCCCACGCGCCCCGATCCGGCACGGCCGGCACGAACAGTGTCGGCGGTGTGTCGTGCCGGTTACCGTCCATGGCCGGCATGGTGTTGTTGCGGAAAAACGCCGCCAGCGAATAGAAGTCCTTCTGCGAAACCGGATCGAACTTGTGGTCGTGGCACGACGCACAACCCGTCGTGAGCCCTAGCCACACGGTCGAGAGCGTCTCGACCCGATCCTTGGCGTAGATCGCCTCATATTCCTCGGCGATCGCGCCGCCTTCGCTCGTCGTCGGCAGGCAGCGGTTGAACCCCGACGCAATCTTCTGCTCGAGCGTCGCGTTCGGCAGCAGGTCGCCAGCGACCTGTTCAATCGTGAATTGATCGAACGGCATGTTTTGCCGGAACGCGTTCACCACCCAGTCGCGGTAGGGCCAGATCGAGCGGTAATTGTCGATATGGATGCCATGCGTGTCGGCGTAGCGCACCGCATCGAGCCAGTACCGGGCGAAGTGCTCCGCCGACGCGTCCGTGGCCAGCAGGCGATCCACCACCCGCTCGTACGCATCGGGCGCACGGTCGGCCGCGAACGCCTTCAGGTCTTCCGGCGTCGGCGGCAGGCCGGTGAGGTCAAGCGTCACGCGCCGCAGCAGTCGCGCACGCTCTTCCTCGCGGCTCGGCTTCAGGCCGGAGCTCGCCAGGGTCGCCGCCAGAAAGCGGTCGATCGGACTCTTCTCCCACGCCGCCGGAAAACCACGCGGCAACTCCGGCACCGCAGGGCGCTGCGGGGCGATGAGCGACCAGTGCTCCTCATACTTCGCGCCCTGCTCGATCCAGCGCTGGAGCCGCGCGATCTCTTCCGGCTTGAGTTTCTTGTGCGATTCCGGCGGTGGCATCTGCTCCTCCGCATCCGTGGAAAGGATCCGCTCGATCACCGGGCTCTCCTTCGGGTTGCCGGGTTTGATCGCCGCTTCGCGATCGCCCCGGGGCTGGGTCGCCTCGGCCGCCCGGTCGAGCCGGAGCTTACCCTTGCGCGTGCCGGAATCGGGCCCATGGCAGTGGAAGCAGTTTTCCGCGAAGATGGGCTGGATGTGCTCGTTGTAGCTCACCTCGGCCCGGACCGGCGCGGACGCCGCCCACCCGGTGGCGCCAGCGGCCAGACCAATCAGGAAAAACGCTCCGGAAACGCGGGAAAGGGTGACCATGGGGTGACGTTGGAGAAAGGCAGTGAACGGAAGCGGCGGATGAATTCAACCCGCGAAGACCGGAATGCGTAAGACCGCGACCGGGCCAAACCTCCGGGCCCCGCCATTTTTGCGCCGGGACCCACTCCCGGCTCGCACCGAAGCGGCCAAAAGGCTTTCACGGCAGCGCATGACATTCACCGGTCCCGACGGAAAAACCCGCTGCCGCTGGTGTGCGGCGACACCGGAGTACGTGGCCTATCACGATCAGGAATGGGGCTTCCCGGTCGACGACGATCGCCGCTTGTTCGAAAAACTCTGCCTCGAGGGCTTTCAGGCGGGATTGAGCTGGCGGACGATTCTCACGAAACGCCCGGCGTTCCGCGCGGCGTTTCACGATTTCGATTTCAACCGGATCGCCCGCTTCACGGCGCGCGACGTCGAACGCCTGCTCAAGAACGAGGGCATCGTCCGCCATCGCGGCAAGATCGAGGCGGTCGTAAACAACGCCCGGCGCGCGCAGGAACTCATCCAGCGCGAAGGCTCGCTGGCCGACTTCATCTGGCGCTACGCGCCCAAACGGCCCCCGGCCGACCGACCGGCGCTCGTCTCCGTTTCCCCGGAATCGGAGGCGCTGTCGAAAGCCCTCAAGAAACTCGGCTGGAAGTTCGTCGGACCGACCACGGTGTACTCGTTCATGCAGGCGATGGGACTGGTCAACGACCACGCCCCCGCGTGCGTGATCCGCCTGCAGGTGGAGCGCGCCCGACGGACGTTCCCGCGGCTCGAAGGCTGACGCGTTCCCGGCATTTCACCTCCGGGGTTGCCGCACGGCCGGATGCGACCACGCCAGCCCCGGCGCAACCACTGCCTCGGCTCCATGGGTGCACGTTACGACCCGGCCCTTCGCCTCGCCGACTACTTCGTCGCTGCTGGATGGGCGAACGCCTCCAGCTCGGCGTCGGTCCATGCCTTCTCTCGGGTGGCGGTGGCGGCGCGGACCGCCGCGATGGTTTCCGGACGAACTGCGACGGCCTGCCCGCCGAACTCGCGGCGAACATAAGTCAGAATGGCGGCGATCTGCGCATCGTCGAATTGGCGCCAGGGCGGCATCACGAAACCGCGGGCCGGACTTTCCTTGCCGTGGAGCACGATGCGCGCGAGCGCATCGTCGCCGGCTTGCAGCCAGCGCGATCCGGCGAGAGCCGGGGCGAGCGCGGTGCGGCCGAGGCCGTCCTCCTGGTGACAGGTCGCGCAGGCGATGTTGTAGGCGATGCGGCCGGTCTCGAAAGCCTGCTGCGCCGCGCGCAGCGCGGGGTCCTCCGCGTTGCGTTGCTGGTAGGTGGTGAGCACCGAGGTCAGCCTGGGGTCGTTGTGCGCACGGATGGCGGCGACGCTGGCGCTGCTGAGCACGCCGGCCTTGAAGGTGCCGGCGTTGAGCCGCGCGAGCATCGCGTAAGCCCACGCGGGCCTCTCGCCGAGCATGCGCTGCGCGGTCGCCTGCAAACGCGGCGTGAGCGACGGGAAAACTTCCATCACCACCTCAGCCGCGGCGGCACCGTCGTAACCACCCAGCGCGGCCAGCCGTTTGAGCCGGCGAGCCTCGTCTTTCTCGGTGCGTAGGAGTTCCGCGATGATCGGCAGACCCTCCGGCGCCGCGGTCGCGGAGAACAGATCGAGGAAAGTCTGGCGCTCGGCTTCGGACAGACCCGCGCGCCGCACTGCGGCGACTGCTTCTCCCATCGCCTCGGGCCGGCCGAGCCGCGCGCCGAACGCGACGAGCGCTGCGCTGGGCCGGCCGGCCGACCAGGCCCGCGCGACAGCGTGGCGCAGCGAGGCAGGGACCGATGCAACCTGTCCGCCGGCAAGGCCCCTGGCCATGCCACCGAGCAACACCCCCGCGCTCGTCGCATCGGGCGCGGCGTCGAGCAGGCGCGCGCAAAAGTCGAGATTGCGCGCGAGATACTCCGGCGCGCGCTCGATGATCCAATCGGAGTAAACCCCCTGTTTCAGCGTGGCGTATTTTCGCGGTCCTTGGTCGGCGGTGAAGCGCTGACCGATGCGCGGAGCGGTGTGCGTGGAAAAAATCTTCGACTGCCACACTGCGGGATCACCCACCAGGGCGAGCAACTCGTCGCGGCCTCGTTCGGCCTGCGCCTCGATCGCCCACCAGATGAGCAGCGGCAGATGCTTGTCCGCCGCATCCTCGTCGCGGCCAAGCAACGCGCGGAGGATCGGAAACGCCTGGCCAGGCGGGAGTCGCCTCGCACTGGCGGCGAGCTGACTGCGCACCTCCACATCGGGCTCGCTGCGGGCGAGCGCGGCGAGGCTTTCCCGGGTCGCTGGTCCGACGCTGTTGCGGTCACCGAGCAGGCGCACGGCCCAGCGGCGGACGTGGGCCTGGGCGTGCGCGAGCGCGGCGCGGAGTCCGGACTCATCGAGTTCGCCGCGGAGATTGAGCACCCAGAACGCCTCGAGCGAGGTCGCGTCGCCCTTCGCCAGCAGCGCACGCAACGGCGCCGCGATGGCCTCGGGGCGCGCGGCGAGGAGGCGGCGCGCCTGCTCGCGCCGTTCGCGATTGGGATCGCC
>JAEUHA010000318.1 GCA_016793535.1 Opitutaceae bacterium
CACCGCCGACGAGATCGCCGAGACGGCCGAGTTCTTCAGCTTCGGCACGAACGATCTCACGCAGACCTGCCTCGGCATGTCGCGTGACGACTCGGGCTCGTTCCTCCCGCCGTACGCGGAGGCCGAGATCGTGAAGAAGAATCCGTTCGCCTCGATCGACCAGACCGGCGTCGGCCAGCTCATGCAGATCGCGATCCAGAAGGGCCGCAGCAAGCGCCCCGACATCAAGCTCGGCATCTGCGGCGAACACGGTGGTGATCCGGACTCGGTCAAGTTCTGCCACAAGATCGGCCTGAACTACGTCTCCTGCTCGCCCTATCGCGTGCCGGTCGCCCGCCTCGCCGCCGCCCAGGCCGCGGTCAGCGACCTGAAGGCCGCGAAGAAGAAGTAATCGGTTCGACTCTTCCCGACTCCCCAAGCCCCGCCCTCACCGGCGGGGCTTTTTTCGCGCCCAAACCAATCGCGCGCCGAGGCACGGAGGCGCAGGAGTCCGATTCCGTCTGCCTCCTCGCCCTCAAACCCCTCACGGATCCGATCCCTCTGAAAACGCAGCCTCCAAACCGCAATTTCGTTGTGCGCGCGTCGCACTGCTCCGTGATCATGATAATCGGATGAGGCGTCTGCTCCCTGCATCGGTCGGGTCGTTGCACGCGGCCTCGCTGGAAACCTTTCAGGCGATCCATGCGCCGCTGGAATGCGAGTCGGCGGCGATTTCGCCGGATGGGAACTCGCTTGCGGCAATCGTGCGCGCAAAGGGGAACGTAGAGGTGCGCGTCTTCGACCTCGATTCGGCCGCGGCGAAGGCCAGCGCGCGCGTCGATCCCGAAATCGCCGCGGAAGCGGCGTTTGATCGCATCCTTTGGGTGAGCGCCACGCGGCTGGTGGCGCAGGTAGGCCGGCGGGAGATCGTGGCGATCGACGCCGACGGCGGGAACCTCATGCGGGTCGTCGATTGGGAGCAGCCGCACTGGTACAGCGAAGCCGTGCTTTCCTCGGGCCGCGCCTCCCCGCGAAGCATCAGGATTGTCGCGTGGTCGGCCGACCGGCCGGAGTTCGTCCATGTCGAGGCGGCGTGGTTGAGCCGAGTGAATGTGGTGCGGGTTCACCACGGCACCGGGAAATCGGAAGTCGTCTGGGAAGGCTCCGGCGATGCGCCCGTGATCTACGACCGGACGGGTGCGGCGCGAATTCGAACGGTGAGTCGCGACAAGCCGGAAGGCTACGAAGTGCGCGCGATGGATCGGATGCTGCCACGGTGGGTGCCGCTGGATCGCGTGCGGGGCACGGAGAAGCAGCCGGAATTCGTGCTCACCGCCGCAAATGTCTACGGTCCGCGCTCCGTGCCGCTGGGCTTCGACCGCGATCCCAACGTGCTCTACCTCGCGTCCAACGTCGGCCGCGACACCCTCGGGATCTACGCGCTCGACTTCCGGACCAATCGACGGACGAGCTTCGCCATCGAGCATCCGAACCTCGATCTCGCGCCACCGTTTTTGCCGCGCAATGGCGAGGCCGTGCTCGTGCGTGAACGAACGACGGGGGAAGTCGTCGGCGCGCGAATGACGGCGCAGCCGTCGGGCACAGTGTGGTTGGCCCCCGAGCTGCGCGCAGTCCAGGAGCGCATCGCTCGCATGACGCCGGACTACGCAGTGAGGATCGAGAATTGGGACGATGCGCGGAAACGCTTCCTCGTGCGCCTCTCCCATCGCGCCGACCCGGGCGGCTTTGCCGTCTATTCGCGATCGGACGGCAAGCTCAGCCGCTTCCTCGACAGCGCTCCCCGGCTCGCAGCCTTGGCGGCCGTGCACGCGACCGAGTGGACGATCAAGCGACCGGATGGCACGCGGCTCACGGGCCATCTGACGATGCCACTGGGCGAGCGTGGCAGGTCGCCGCCGGTCGTGATCGCGCTGAATCCGGCGATCTTGAGCCTGCCGACTCTAGGCGCGCGGGCGCCAGACTATCTTCCCGTGACCAGGGCGCTGGTGGAGATGGGCTACGCGGTGCTCGAAGTTGCGCACCGTGGCTCGGTCGGGTTCGGCCTGGCGCATTGGGAGGCGGGGCGCGGCCGGCTGGACGAGGTGGTGGCGGAAGACGTGTTCACCGCGCTGGATCGGGTCGCATCGGAGGCGAAGCTCGAACGCCGCAAAGTGGCGCTGGTGGGTTCCGACTTTGGCGCGACGCTTGCCCTGAAGCTGGCGATCCTGAGGCCGGAGCGTGTCGCCTGTGTCGTGGTGGATGGCCGGTTGGCCGACATCCGCGATCGCGTTCGCGATGGGTCGGGCACCGAAGCCCTTTTCGCGCGGATGCGCGAGGTGGAGAGGTTGTATTTCGGGCCGACCGACGAGCGCCTAAAGAAGTGGTCGCCAGCGATGTTTGCCGCAGAGATCACCCGGCCGGTGATGGCCGTGACGCTGAAGCAAACATCCGCCAGCTACTTCCCCAGTCCGACAAGCGATTTCATCAAGAAGCTGAAGGCGACGAGATACCCGCCGTTCGTACTGGAAGAATCGGCTGTGAAGGGGCGGCCGGAAATGCACGCACGGGTCAGCGTGGTGATGGAGAAATTTCTTGCGGAACACTTGCCGGCGACACCGCGGTGATTTGGCGCGCGTCAGCGATGGGCGGGTGGATTTGCTGGCCAGTTCATCCCCACTCGGATCAACCAAAAGGGGTCGGGCCATCCGCCCATCGCAGCGTGCGTCCCAGCGGCTCACGTTGTTTCCATCGATCGGGTGACTTTGATAGTCGCAGACCATCGGCGAGAAACGCTTCCCCGCTAGGCACGTTAGCGCCGAGGATCATGGACCAATTGCCGCGTTAATGGCCACGCACTCGCGAACGCGCGCCATCAGTTTGCCCGCTGTGCGCGTACGACTGGCGACTGCATGCCTTTGTGCTCATGCGAAATCACTTCCATCCCGCGGGGATCTCCGGAGGACGCGCAATGGGGTCAGTCTCTGAAGCGCGGCAAGGACGAGGCAGGGGATCCGCGGAGCACCCGCAGCACCCCGTTCGGTCTCAAGTTGCGGTGCAATGAGCCGATCTACCCTTGGTCGAGTCAACCCGTGAGACCCATGTTCAACGCCTCCAGCCCGGTGTCGGTCAGTGTCTCCGGCGTGGTTCACTTTCTGGGCGCTTGCATCGTCGTCCTGCTGGGCGCCAGCGTCCTTTCGACGGTGCTGCATTCCTTCGGAGTGCGGCCCAACGCCCACGCGCTGCTCTTTGTCGACGCGGAGGCCAACCTGCCGACCTACTACTCGGCGTTGCAGCTGCTGGCAGCCGGCGTGCTCTTGGCTGTGATTGCGCTGATGGAACGGCGCAAGGAAAGCCCGTTCTGCCTGCAATGGCTGGTGCTGTCGCTCGGGTTCATCCTGATGTCGGTCGACGAGACCTGCTCGCTGCACGAAAAACTCATCGCGCCCGTCAGGAGCCTGCTCGGGGGCCGCGAACTTGGGGTGTTCTACTTCGCCTGGGTCATCCCGGCGCTGATCTTCGTGGGTTTCGCCGGCGTGTATTTCTGGAAGTTCCTGTGGCATCTGCCCCCCATCAGCCGGCGGGATTTCGTGGTGGCGGCGGCGCTCTTCCTGGGCGGGGCGATCGGGATGGAGATGCTCGGCGGACAAGCGGACGAAGCGCATGGCCGGCACGGCGCGTATCTGCTCTGGACCCATCTCGAGGAGGGCCTGGAGATGTTCGGCATCCTGTATTTCATCCGTGCCCTGCTGCACCATCTGACCGCGATGGACGGCCGTTTCGCCGTGGTGCTGGCCGCGGACGATGCAACAAGCCCCGCCCCCATCCGCCCCCCGGGAACTCTCGTTTCCTCGCAGTAACTCGCGGGTATTCTCAATAAGCGATCACGGCAGGCCCATGGCGAACCTCACGTCGGGCAACGGCTCACGCCGCGAGTTCGACATGCAAGCGCCGTCAGACTGACCTCATCGCCTGGTTTCAAAGCGCCACCCCCGTCGGGGCATCGCTCTGGCCAAATCGATCTGGCGCGGCGAAGTGCACGCGCAGCATTGAAAGGGGGTCAGGTTGAGGAAATTGCCTTCAGCGCCGCGGCTGCGGAACGGGCCCACCCTCTAGATTCGTCGTCGGGAGAGTGGCCCGGTCAGGAGTCTGAGCCATGTCGTATGGAATGGCGCGCAAGCTGCGGCTGGAATTCCCCGGGGCCCTGTATCATATCATTAATCGCGGCAATTATCGGCGATGGATCTTCGACGCGCCTTCGACTCGCGCTGCGTTCGAATCCTGCCTTTTCGAAGGATGTGAACGGAGCGGATGGGTGCTACATGCATTTGTCATCATGCGAAACCACTACCACCTCGCAGTGGAGACGCCTGAGGGAAACCTCGTCGCGGGCATGCAGTGGTTGCAGGCAACGTTCGCAAATCGATTCAACCGGCTGCGGCGCGAAAGCGGCCATCTCTTTCAGGGCCGCTACAAGAGCCTGCTGCTTGAAGCCGGTCCGGCGCTGGGGGCGGTATGCGACTACATTCACCTCAATCCGGTGCGCGCCGGGGTGGTCGCCACTGCGCAGCTGGCAACCTATCGGTACGGCAGTTACTGGTACCTGCACCACACGGCGCAACGCCGGCGATGCATGCGCTTCACCGCGCCGCTGCAGGCCGCAGGGGAACTGAGTGACTCGGCAGCGGGCAAGCGATGCTATCAGTCGTACCTCGAATGGCAGGCCGAGGAAGGGCCGGCGGGCAAGACCAGCGCCTACGTCAATCTCAGTCGCGGCTGGGCGCTCGGCAGCCGCGATTTCAAGACGGCCCTCGTGAAGGACCACAAAGTGGCTGCGTTGTCGCGAGCTTGGGAAACGACGGGAGCGCGCGAGGTCCATGAAATTAGGTGGGCACTCTTGCTGAGTACTGCGCTCGGCGTGTTGCACAGGTCACCCAAGGATCTGATCGCGTGCCGAAAGTCGGCACCCTGGAAGCTCGCGATCGCCAGCTGGCTCAAGGCCCGCTCGCAAGCCGGGAACCCCTGGCTGTCCCGGCACCTGCACCTGGGCGCGCCGACCGGCGCCAGCCGGAACATCGCGCGCTACCGGGCTAACCTCAAATCCTCTGACCCTGACTGGAAATCGCTGAGCGCAATCTCCTCAACCTGACCCCATTTCAGCGCTTCGCAGGCGGAATTGAAGGCGGAGCGGACCGACGCTGGACACCGCTCCCATTCGCAGCCGTTCGCGTTTCTCCGCGCTCCGCGTCTCCGCGCGAGGTCGTATCGAATGCCCTTACGCGGCCCCGCCGAACGTTGCAGCCCCTTACCGCACCGGGTCCGCCCAACGCCGGACCTGGGTGACGTCGGTGCGCACGAGCGCGTCGTTGGCGGCGCCGGCCACGCCGCGCAGCGAGCCGCGCGCCACGGCGGCGTCGAGTGCGGCACGCAGGCGCTGTATGACGGCGGGGTTCTGCGCGGCCACGTCCTTCGTCTCGGCGAGATCGGATTCCAGGTGGTAGAGCTCCGTGCTCCGCGGCTGGCCGCGCGACTTCGCGAGGACGTCGCGGTTGCGCAGGACGAGTTTCCACGGGCCTTCGCGGTAGGAAAACTCACCGGGGTTCGAATGATTGATCAGCGCCGGCCGGCTCGCGGTGGCGGGTGCGCGCCCGAGCAGGGCGGGAGCAAAGCTGAAACTGTCCTCCGCCGCCGCGGCGGGCAGCGCGGTGCCCGTCAGCTCCGCGACGGTCGCGAAGAAATCCGTGAGGCACACGGGCTGCGTGTTCGTCGCGCCGGCGGCGACGCGTCCCGGCCAGCGCGCGATGAGCGGCACGCGGTGGCCGCCTTCCCACACGTCGCCCTTGCGGCCACGATACGGACCGCTCGGGTGGTGGCCGGCGGCGACGAGTTCGTTCCAGCCGGTGTAGCCGGAGTGTCCGTTGTCCGCGGAAAAGATGACGAGCGTGTCGGCCCCCGCACCCGCCTCGTCGATGGCGCGCACGAGTTCGCCCACGACCCAGTCGGTCTCCATGATGAAGTCTGCGACGGGCGCGATGCCGCTTTTCCCACGCCATGCCGCCGACGGTGACACGGGCTCGTGCGGCGACGTCAGGGGGAAGTAGAGGAAGAACGGCTTCTTCTCCTTCGCGCGCTCGCGGATATGCGCGACACCGCGGCGCGTGAGCTCGGGCAGGATTTCGTCGAAGCGCCAGCCGGGCGCCGCCGGGCTCTCCGCGAAAACCCGCGGCAGCACCACGCCCTGCGCGGCGTCCACGGCGTAGCGGCTGGTGGGCGGTATGAGGATGCGGTCGTTTTCGATGAAGGTGAACGGCGGAAAGTTCGGCACGTCGGGCCCGAAGTAATAATCGAAACCGCGCGTGGTCGGCCCCGACCGAATCGGCTGGCTGAAATCCCACGTGAGGGTGCGCTGCCCGTTCTGCACGTCGGTCATGCGGCTCGGCTGCGGACCGGGCCACTCCCACCCGAGGTGCCACTTGCCGATGCACGCGGTCGCGTAGCCGCGCGCGCGGAGAAACGAGGCCACGGTCGGACGCTCCGCGGCGATGAGCGGGGGCTCGTAGACCGCGAGCACCCACTCCTGCAGCCGCGTCCGCCACGCGTAGCGGCCCGTGAGCAGGGCGTAGCGCGTGGGCGTGCAGACCGCGGACGCGCTGTGCGCGTCGGTGAAACTCATCCCCTCGCGCACGAGCCGGTCGAGCGCGGGCGTGGCGATCTTGTTGGCCGGATAGTGGGCGCGTACGTTGCCCACGCCAAAGTCGTCAGCGAGGATCAGCACGATGTTCGGCGGGCGGACGGCGGTCGCGGCGGCGTGAACGCGCGGCGCGGCGAGAACCAGCAACGCGGCCGCGACGAGAACGAGACGTGGGGTGCGCATGGCGCAGCGTCACGATGTGCGCGGCCCGGAGTCAACCCCGCGAAAAGCGCCTCGCCTCTCCGGCGCCAATCCCGCATCACCAGAACTCGGCGCCGATCGCCTGGCGGCGCAACCCCACCCCACCATGAGAAGGTTTGTCCTGATCGCCGCGCTGCTCGCGCTTTCCCTGCTCCGTGCCGCCGATTCGAAGCCCGCCAGCGGCGTGCTCGAAGGCCGGGTCTTCAACCGGACCACGGGCGCCAACCTCGAGCTCGCCCGCGTCACCGTCGAAGGCACGGCGCTCGAGGTGTTCACCGATGCCGACGGCCAGTTTCGCCTCGGCGGCGTGCCGGCGGGCCCGCAACGCGTGCGCGTCTTCTACACCGGCCTCGGCACGTCGACGCATGCGGTCACCGTGACCGCGGGCGCGGCCGTCACGCACGAATTTGCGCTCGCCGCTCCGGGCGGGACCGGCACCACGCCCGCGGCCGGCGGGCCGATCAAATTGGCCGAGTTCGTCGTCGGCGACTCGCGCGAGATGAGCGGCACCGCCATCGCGATCAACGAGCAGCGCTTCGCGCCCAACATGAAGAATGTCGTCTCGGTGGATGAGTTCGGCGACTCGCCCGACGGCAACGTCGCCGAGTTCCTGAAATTCCTTCCCGGCGTCACGATGAACAGCGCGCGCGAAATCTCCCTCGACGGCGTGCCGTCGGCCTACGTGCCCGTCACGATCGGCGGCTTCAGCGTGGCCAGTCCGATCGGCAACGGGGGCGACGGCGGCACGGGCCGCAGCAACTCGATGGACGTCTTCACCACGAGCAATCTCTCGCGCATCGAAGTGTCGTTCTCGCCCACGCCCGAGTCCGAGGGCGCGGCGCTCGCCGGTTCCGTGAACCTCGTGCCCCGGAGCGCATTCGAGCGCACGCGCCCGGTGTTCAACGCCAGCGCGTTCGTCTCGCTGCTCAACAACGGCCGCGATTTCCACCGTGGCTCGCCATTCCGCAAGGTGCACCCGGGCCTCGATTTTTCCTGGGTCGTGCCCGTGAACAAGCGCTTCGGCTTCACGCTTTCCGGCGGCGGCTCCGTGCGCATGACCGACACGCCCGTGATCCAGAACGTCTGGCGCGGCGGCGGCACCGCGACCAACGGCGCCGCGTACCTTAACACGCCCATCGGTCAGCCGTACCTCTCTGCGCACGTCGCGCAGGCCACCGGCCGCAAGGCTGCGCGCGACTCCCTCGCCGCCACCTTCGACTTCAAGCTCACGCCGCGGGACCGGCTCGCGTTCGGCCTGCAGTACTCGTCGTTCGACGTCGTGCTCGATCACGTCACGCTCACCTGGGACGTCGGCCGCGTGCTCGCCGGCCAGTTCTCAACCTCCACGGTGCGCGGCGCCCCCGGCCAGGGTTTCGTGCAGCTCGGCACCACGAGCAGCCTCCGGGAAAACTGGAGTTACCTGCCCTCGCTCACCTGGCGCCACGACGGACCCGTGTGGAAGGCGGAAGCCGGTGTCGCCTACGCGCGGGCGCTGAATCGCACGCGCAATATCCAGGACGGCCTCTTCGGCACCACCACGTCGCGCCGCGGCAATGTGACCGTGTCGTTCGAGGACGTCGGTTATCGGCGCCCCGGCCGGATCACCGTGGCCGACGGCACGACCGGCGAGATCATCGATCCGTTCTCGGTCGGCAACTACGTCGTCACCGCCGCGAACGGCTCGATGCGCGCCACCGATGACACGCGTCGCAGCCTCTACGCGAATGCCCGCCGCGATTTCTCGTGGCCCGTGCCCTTCGCCCTCAAGGCCGGCCTCGACGTGCGGCAGGTCGAGCGTGACGGCCGCGGCTTCGGCGCCGCGTACACCTACCTTGGCCCCAACGGCGTCGCGAGCACCACGACCGCAGGCAGCGACGATCTCGCGCTGCCGTTCGCCAACCCGACGCACGGCCGGCGCATCTTTGTGAACGGCTTCCCGCGCATCCACGGCATCTCGAGCGGCGCGCTGGCCGACCACTTCCGGGCCAATCCCGCGCAATTCGGCGCGCCCAACGCCAACACGCTCTACCGCTCCGAGGTCAGCCTGTCCAATATCGCGGAGGAAATCGTCTCCTCCGGCTACCTGCGCGGCGACCTCGCCCTGTTCAAGAACCGCCTCAAGCTCGTCGGTGGCGTGCGCGCCGAGCAGACCAACATCGACGCCTCCGGCCCGCTCAGCGATCCCACGCGCAATTTCCGACGCGACGCGCAGGGCCGCGTGATCGACGGCAATCCCGCCCAGGCCGGCGTCCAACCCGTCCTGATCGTGCCCGCTTCGGATGCACTCGGCGTCTCGCAGCTGACCTACCTCGACCGCGGCGGCCGGGCGAAGAAGGAATACCTCCGCCTCTTCCCGAGCCTCAACGCGAGCTACAACGTGCGCGAAAACCTCATCGCCCGCGCCGCGATCTACACGTCGATCGGCCGGCCCGATTTCAACCAGTATTCCGGCGGCGTCACGCTGCCCGACACCGAGCTGCCGCCGTCCAACGCCAACCGGACCACCGTCAACAACACGGGCATCAAGCCCTGGCGCGCGCGCACGGTGAACGTGCGCCTCGAGTATTATTTCGAGGGCCTGGGCCAGCTCTCCGTCGGCGCGTTCCGGCGCGAGTTCCGCGACTTCTTCGCCGCGGATGTCTTTCGCCCCGACGCCGCATTCCTCGCCAACTACGGCCTCGATCCCGAGGTTTACGGCGACTACGACGTCGCGACGCAGCGCAACCTCACGTCCCGCGTGCGCATGCAGGGCGTGACGGCAAACTACAAACAGGCGCTCACGTTCCTGCCGCACTGGGCGCGCGGCGTGCAGGTGTTCGGCAACCTGAGCGCGCAACGCGCCCTCGGCGACGCCACGGCCAACTTTGCCGGCTTCATTCCCCGCAGCGCGAGCTGGGGCGCCAGTCTCACCCGCGAGCGATTCACGGTGCACCTCAACTGGAACCACCGCAGCCGCGCCCGCCGCGGCGCCGTCGCCGCCGGCAACAGCATCGAGCCCGGCACCTACCAGTGGGGCAACACGCGGCGCGTGACCGACCTGATCATCGAGTATCGGTTTTGGAAGCGCGTCGCCGTCTTCGCCAACCTCCGCAACCTTACTCACACGTACGACGAGCTCGAGATCGCCGGCCCCAGCACGCCCGTGGTCGCCCGCCTGCGCCAGGACGTCGCCGACTTCGGGTCGCTGTGGACGATGGGCGTGAAGGGGACGTTCTGATCCGGCGGCCACGCCGCGGATGCGAGTGAGTTTCCGAGCCGGGCACGGCGGTCGCCCACATCATCCGAAGCTCTGATTTCGTGCCGAACGTCGGCACCCGGGAAGCTCGCGATCGCCCGTTGGCTCAAGGACCGCTCGCAAGCCGGGAAGCCCTGGCTGTTCCGGCTCCTGCACCTGGACACACCGCCCGGCGCCACCCGGA
The DNA here is from genome assembly GCA_016793535.1 of Opitutaceae bacterium. Lineage (GTDB taxonomy): Bacteria > Verrucomicrobiota > Verrucomicrobiia > Opitutales > Opitutaceae > ER46. The sequence goes on from JAEUHA010000318.1 coordinate 10,288, forward strand.
ACATCGCGCGCTACCCGCGCGAACCGTCGATGCGGCGACCCGCTTGGGAAGCGCTGCGCGCAGTTTTCTCAACCTGACCCCATTTCAACCCCCGAGGCAACTTAGGCCAGCAGGTGCCGTGAACGCCGCCGCAGACCGCTGATTTCGAAGTCTCACCATGAAAGCGCCCCTCCGGCTCCGGAATCGTCCGGAATACTACCAATTATTCACAGATTTCACCTCACCAACCGACATCCGGCGCCGATGGGAAGGATTCCACCACCTCTGTCCATGTCGCATTCCCTGGCAACGCGCGCCACTTTCGCCACCCTCGCGACTCGCAATCGAAGGCGGATCACCTGCGGGTTCACTCTGCTTGAGGTGATGATCGTGGTTAGCATCGCGGGCACCCTGGGAAGCATCATGCTTCCCCAGGCGAAGAAGGCCGCCAATACTGCGCGGGCGTCAGCCGTCGCCAACGATCTACGCCTCCTCGCCTCGACCATGAGCGCGATTGCTCAGCAAGCGGGTCGCTACCCCAAGGATACGGGGCGACGCAAGATGCCGCCAGCGGCGGCTGGACACGCAAAGGGAGACGTCTGGATCAACCCGACCCCGATCGGGGGCTACTACAACTGGGAGTCCGGGCGGAATATTCGCGGAATGAAAATCAAGGCGGGCATCGCGATCAACTCCCAGAAGCGGCAGAAGGTCACCCGTGATCGTGCGCTGCTGCTCGCCGTTGATCGCCTTATCGACGACGGAAACCTGAACGGCGGGAACTTCCGGCTCGGGACGGGCAACGAGCCCGTCTATATCATCGAATACTAATCCTCCACCAATGTCAGAAGCCCGCTTCACCGTCTTCGCGACGAACCTCACGCCGGACGCCACGGCTGTCTCCCCCGATTCGGGTCGCGTCGCGCTCGGAAAGTTCGATGAGACTGGCCTGACCGCACTGCTGCAGACGTTTTCGACCCTTGCGTACTCCACAGACGACGAGTGCGATCCGCACCTCACGGTCGTCGGCCGCTCCGGAACATTCGCGATTCGGAACGCCCCCGCGGCCAAGCTGCTGGTCTATGACGTTGCCGATCCGTCGAGAAATTTCCTGAGACTCGATGCGGTGAACATCGCGGCGTTCGTCGACTACGGCCCAACCTGCCTGCCGCCGGAAGCCGGCACCGAACCGGCAGCCGAGCCGGGCGTGGCGGATGCACCTCCGCCGCGGCCCCGGTCCCGATCGAAAACTGCGCTGGCGGTGACAGGGGCGCTCGCCGGTCTCTCGGCGCTCGCGGTTTCCGCCCAGGTGAACTTCAGGCCTGAACCCTTGGACGCGGACGTTGCCTATACGGCAGTGACATCCACGGCAGAAATCGCTCGGGTGCGCAGCAGCGCAGTCGGGGAATACAGGGCGGATAACGAAACCCAATGTTCGCTCACCATCCGCGCAGACGGCAGCGTCTACTACGTTACCCGCGAAATCGATGGTGATGTGGCCGCGGACATCACGGTGCGATCGGTACTCGCACTGCTTGCAAACCAGACTCCGGTGTTTCGCACGGAGATTGGTCCGATCGAGGTTCGCGACAGCAAGACCATACAATTCGCGGGTGAGATTTTCACGCGGTGGAAGTAGGCGGCTGAACAGAGAGTCAGGCTGGGCTTCCCCACGCGGTGAGCGCATGGCGTCGTCTACGCTCCCCCGCCGATCCGGCGCGCTCGGGTCGGCGACCTCAAAGCCGTCACCGGCTTGACCGCCATTTCGTCCCCTCTCCACGTCTGCACGCATACCTGCCTCGGACGCCCGGGACGATGACCGGCATTGGCAACCCGTCGCTCTCACGCCACGCTTTGCTCATGCGCTCCACCCTGCCGCTCCTTGCGACCCTTCTGCTCGCCCTATCGCCCGCCGTCGCCGCCGACCGGCCCAACATCGTCCTCGTCATGGCCGACGACCAAGGCTGGGGCGACATGGCCTACTACGGGCACCCGCAGCTCAAAACACCGCACTTCGACGCCATGAGCCGCGAGGCGATCCGATTCGATCGTTTCTACGCGGCCGCACCGGTGTGCTCGCCCACGCGCGCCAGCGTCATGACCGGGCGCACGCCCAACCGGAGCGCCGTCTACTCGTGGGGCCACCCGCTCCGCCCGCAGGAACAAACCATCGCCGAGGCGCTCAAGCCGGCGGGCTACCGCACCGGCCATTTCGGCAAGTGGCACCTCGGCAGCGTGCAGGCCGCCAGCGCGGCCAGTCCGGGCGCGCAGGGATTCGATGAATGGGTCTCCGCGCCGAACTTCTACGATCTCGATCCCGTCCTGAGCGACAAGGGCAAGGCCGTGCCCTTCCAGGGCGACAGCTCCGATATCGCCGCCGAGCTCGCGCTGCAATTCATCCGCCGGGCCTCCGCAGCGAAACAACCCTTCCTCGCCGTCGTGTGGTTCGGCTCCCCGCACGGTCCGTACCAGGCGCTCGCCAGCGACCAACAGCTCTACGCCGGGCAGCCGGACGCCCACCGCAATTTCTACGGCGAGATCACCGGCATGGACCGCGCCTTCGGCCGGCTGCGGAGTGAGCTGAAGCAGCTGGGCCTGAGCGAAAACACGATCCTCTGGTACTGCAGCGACAATGGCGCGCTGCCGCAGGTCGGCACGCCCGGCAATCGGCGCGGACTGAAGGCGTCGCTCTACGAGGGCGGCCTCGCCGTCCCCGGCCTGCTCGAGTGGCCGGCGAAACTCAAACGCCCGCGCGTCATCGACGTGCCGTGCGTCACCAGCGACATCTACCCGACCCTGCTCGAGGCCGCGGGCGTCAAGGTTGCGCACCAGCCGACCTTGGACGGCGTGAGCCTCCTGCCCTTGCTGGAAGGTCGGGTCACACAGCGGACTCAGCCGATCGGTTTCTGGGACGTACCCGTGCGCGGCATCAGCACGCCGGCCAAGCAGTGGATGGACGAACTCCTCGCCGACCAGCGGGCCGGTCGCGAACCCAGTGATCCGCTGCGGCTCGCCCGCGATGCCGCCACACTCACGCCCGAGCCTACGATCGAAACCCTGGCGGGCCACGCCGCCTGGCTCGACGGCTCGTGGAAATTACATCGCATCGTAAGCCGGGATAGCACTGCCGTGAAGTGGGAGCTCTACGATCTCGCGAGCGACCCGAAAGAGGAAAAAAATCTCGTCGCTTCCGAGTCCCAGCGCACGGCGACGATGCAACGGCAGCTCGACGCCTGGATGCAGTCCGTCCAGCGCAGCAATCGCGGGGCGGACTATCGGTGACGGGCGCCAGCAGAACGGAGATTTTACCGGAGATGACGCGGATGCCAAACGACTCGATCCCTTGCCCCACGGAGCACACGGAATAAACGGACGCAGGAGACTTTCCGTGTATTGCGTGTGCTCCGTGGGCAATCTCTCTGCGCCGATGGAACCGCGATCGAGTTCGCCCCACCCTACAAATACCGCTCGATCCACGCATACGCCTGCTCACGGATCGCCGGGGGAAAGTCGTGCCCGGCGTCAGGGTGCACAATCTGGATGAGTTCGGGTACACCATGCAGCCGGTACACGGGCATCGCCGCGGCGACGATGCGGGCCGCGCTGCGCCACTTGAAGTTGGCGTCCCGCGACGGCGCATTGGCGAAGAACGCCCGCGGTGCCAGCGCGCCGATCATCTCATGGAAATCGAACGGGATCTGGTCGCGCGGATAATCCGTGATCCGCGGCATGTACCGGGCCTGCGCCCAGCCCTTGCCCGGCTCCCAGGGCGTCGCGGCGTACTCGAGGTACGAGTCGAAGCCGCAGCTCGACACGATCACCCGGATGCGTTCATCGAACACGGCGGTGTAGATCGAATTGTGCCCGCCGAGGGACGTGCCGATCGTCGCGAACCCGCTGCGCTTCACGAAGGGGAGCGTCTCGAGCACGTCGAGCGCCCGGATGTTGTCCCAGATCGCCTTCATCGTGCCGCTCGCGTAGCCCAGCGCCTTCAGGTCGGGATCGTGCTTGATGCCGATGCCGGAGCGGGCCCCGAATCCAAGCGTCGGATACGGCGGCGAGATCGCCACGAACCCGCGCGCGACCAGAGCCTCGGCGTCGTTCTGGTTGCCGCTGTAGTTCGGGCCGGGCGGCGTGTCCGCATGCCGGTGGCCACTCGTGCCCATCAGGCACAGCACGCCGGACCGCGGGCGGGCCCCAGGCGCCAGCGCGTCCTTGGGAATGAAGAGATGCGCCGGTACCCGCGAACCCAGCTCCGCCTGATACGTGATCCGGCGGCGCACATAGGCGCCGAAGTCCTTTTCCTCCTCGACCCGAACGTCGAGCGGCACGCGCTTCTCCGGGCCGGGCAGCGCGCCCATGACCTGCTGCATGCCGGCCAGGATCTCCGCGCGCCGGCGGTGCCAGTCGGCCAGCGTGCGCACCGGCCGGACCGCACCCTGCTCGTCGCGAAACTCCAGCAGGTTCTCGCGGTCGAGCCGACCGACCGGTTCAGCCGCGAAGGCGGCGCCCGCGAGGGCGAGCAGGGTGAAGGTACTGACGGTTCTCATAGGTTCTGCGCAATCCACGCGTAAGCGGCCTCGCGGACCTCCGGGGGAAACTCGTGCGCGACATCCGGGTGCACGATGCGGATGAGCTCCGGCACGCCGAAGAGCCGGTAGACCGGCAGCGCGGCCGCGCCGATCCGCGCGACACTGCGCCACTGGAAATTCGAGTCATTAACCGGCGCATTGATGAAGATCGCCCGCGGCGCGAGCGCGCCGACCATCTCGTGGAAATCGAACGGGATCTGGTCGCGGGGATAATCGAGGATTCGCGGCATGTAGAGCTCCTGCGCCCAGCCGCGGCCGGGCGCCCAGTGCGTGGCGCGGTAGTCGAGGTAGGAGTCGAGGCCGCAGCTCGACACGACCACGCGGATGCGTTCGTCGAACACCGCCGTGTAGACCGAATTGTGCCCGCCGAGCGAGTGGCCGATCGCGGCGTAGCCGCCCCGCCGGACGTACGGCAGCGTCTCGAGCACGTCGAGCGCCCGCCCGTTGTCCCAGATGGCCTTCATCGTGCCACTCTTGTAACCGAGCGCCTTCAGATCCGGATCATGCGGGATGCCGAGGCCGGAGCGGCTGCCGAATCCGAGGACCGGATACGGCGTGGAGATCGCGACGTAGCCGCGTTCCGCCAGCACCTCGGCGTCGTTGCGGTTCGCGCTGGCGTTGGGCCCCGGCGGGGTATCCGCATGCCGGTGACCGCTCGACCCCATCAGGCAGAGCACCGCCCGGCGCAGCGGTTCGCCGCGGCCCGCGAGCACATCCTTGGGCAGGAAGAGATGCGCCGGGACGCGCGAGCCGGGTTCGGACTGGTACGTGATCCGGCGCCGCACGTACGCGCCAAAGTCCTTTTCCTCCTCGATCCGGATATCGAGCGGCACGCGCTTCTCCGCCCCCGGCAGCGGCCCCATCACCTGCTGCATGCCCGCGAGTATCTCGGCCCGGCGCAGCCGCCAGTCGGCGATGGAACGCACCGGGGCGATGTCGCCCTGGGCGGTGCGATACTCGAGCAGATTGCGCCGGTCCAGCCGCGCGGACTCGGCGGCCGACATCGGCGCCACAAGCAGTAGCGTGACCGCGAGAAGGGGTGGTGACGGAAGGCGGTACATGAAGATTCGATGGGGCCTGAGGTTTGACCGCGGATTACGCGGATGACGCGGATGCCTGCGAAGCGTGGCTGGGGAAATGTGCCTTCGACAGTTTGTCACGGTTTGTCTGAAGCGGCCGTTATCCGCCCCATCCGCGAGATCCGCGGTCAAAAGTGCCTTGGTTGAATTTATCGAATCCTGTTCAAGGTGCGTTCACCTGCACCACGCGGCCCTCGACGCGGGCTTCGATCTTTCCACTGCGCTTCGCGTGGCCATAGAGCGCCGTGGTGAACGCGACGTCCGCCTTCTGGTGCGGCAGCCGCTTGAATCGTCCGGCCAGTTGGATGGTTTCACGCTGGACGACCTGGCCCTCCATCACGACCCGATAGCGCCGGTCCGGCTGGAGGTCGCTCGACACGATGCGCTGGCCGGCGGGACGCGACGGATCAAAGCGGTAACGCATCCCGGAAACCTGCACCAGCCGGTTCGCGGCATGCCGGCGTTCGGGCGGCAGGGCGGCGAGCTGGCGTGGTTCCTGGACATTGGCCTCGAGGATCTCGAGCAGGTCCTTGCCCGTCAGGTCCGCCGTCACCAGCAACTGGTCGAACGGGAGGCTGCACTGGATCAGGTCGACGATGTCGACCGTGCCGGCGGGCAGCCCCCGGCCGCGATCATGGATGCGGTTGTAGAGCGCGATGTCGGCCCCGGTGGCCGCGCGCATCGCGTCCGTGATCCAGTTGGCGAGCCGCGCCTCGGTGCCGGTATTGTCGAGCGCCTCCGGCGCCACCGCCACGGGATTCGTCCGGTAGCCGGTCAGCACCGGCGGCCGCCGCGGCTCGATCGTGGTGCGCCACGTCGTCCCTTCCTGCACGACACGCAGCTGCCGGTCGCCGGGCAGGGCGCCTTCGAAAACGGCGGCGCCGTTCACCGTGACCGCCAGCGGGCCGGTGAGGTCGAAGACCTTCGCGTCGGGGAAGAGGGTCAGCGCGGCGACATTCTCAAGCTGGAGCTCCAC
>JAEUHA010000323.1 GCA_016793535.1 Opitutaceae bacterium
GCCACAGGCGAGGGCGAGCAGCACGCCGGCCGCGCCCGCCCGCAGGAAATCCGGCGCGCGCACGGGCGTCGTTTCGCGCCGGATCCGTTCCACGAACGCGAAGGTGGCCCAGGCGGCGGCGGTGGAGAACAGCAGCGCGACGAGATCGGAGTGCGCCAGGTTGTAGGAGTGCACCAGCGCCGGATGAACGCCGAACAGGATGCTGGCGGCCAGGCCGGCCAGCGGATGGGCCAGGCGCGCGCCGAGCAGGAAGACGAGCAGGCTGGTCACGATCATGCAGGCGAGGATCGTCCGGCGGCCGGCGAGCAGCAGCTTGGAGTCGAGCTGCAGTTGGGCGCCGGAGCGGAGCCGGTTCCGCAGTTCGGGGCGCATGCGTTCCACGACCGCGTTTCGCTTCGCGTACGCCTCGCCCTCGCCCCAGGCGTGCGGCACGCCCTGGAAGATGAGGTAGAACGCGCCGAGCAGGTCGGGCGCCGCGACCGACTGGCCGCCGAGCGTCAGGCCCAGGCCGAGCACGTACTTGGACACCGGCGGGTTTTCACGCGCGGGCAGCAACTGCCAGTCGGGGTGGCGCCATTCGCCGCGCTCGAATGCGAGATGATAATAGTAGGCCGAACCGATCCAGTAAAACTCGTCGACATCGAGGGGCGTGTGCGCCGGCCGCGCGTGGAAAGCAAGCACCGCGCCGGTGGCGACCAGCCAGCCCAGCAGCCACGGCAGCAGCCCGCCGCGACCGGCATGGGCCGCGGCGGGGCGGGGGGCCGAAACCGGGTCCATGGCGGCGGACTACGCGGTCGTGCGCACCTTCAGCAGCAGGTCCTTCGCCTCGACCGTGTCGCCGAGCGCCACGTTGAGCTCGGCGACCACGCCGTCGCACGGCGCGTACACGGTGTTCTGCATCTTCATCGCCTCCATCATGAGGAGCTTCTCGCCCTTCGCGACCTTGCTGCCTACGGAGACCTGAAGCTGCGCGATCAGGCCGGGGATCGGGGCGGCGACCTGCGTCGGATCGTTGAGGTCCGCCTTCGGCCGCGCCTTCGTCTTCGGCGCGACGGTCTTGTCGAGGATGAACGTCTCGCGGCCGATGCCGTTCAGTTCGTAGCTGATGGCCCGGCGGCCGTCCTTGTCGGGCTGGCCGATGGAAATGAGCCGGATGATCAGAACCTTGCCCTCCTCGATGTTGACCGAGATTTCCTCACCGGGCTTGAGGCCGTAGAAGAAGGCCGGCGTCGGCAGCACGGACACATCCGAATACGCCGCGCTGTGCTTCGCGAAGTCGGCGAAGACCTGCGGGTACATGAGGTGGGAATACAGGTCGTCGTCCGACGCGGGCCGCTTGAGCTTCTCCGCCAGTTCGGCGCGCAGCGCGTCGAGGTCGATCGCCGGGGCGGCGGCCGCGGCCTTGCCGGCGGGCTTGGCGGCGGCGCGTGGCTTGGCGGAGGTCGCGGCGAGGTACTTCGCCCGGGCCTCGGCATGACGCTTCTCGCCCAGGATCACGAGGGAAACGCGCTCCGGCCAGCCGCCCTCTGGCCAGCCGAGTCCGCCCATCATCATGTCGATGACGCTCTCGGGCAGCGCCAGCGAACCGGGCTCGAGGTTCACGATGTCGGCCGGCTTGATGCCCTTGCTGAAGAGGAAGAGCGCCATGTCGCCGACGACCTTGGAACTCGGCGTCACCTTCACGATGTCGCCGAAGAGCTGGTTCACCTCCGCATAGGTGCGCGCGATCTCCTGCCAGCGGTGGCCGACGCCCATCGAGGCGGCCTGTTCCTTGAGGTTGGTGTACTGGCCGCCGGGCATCTCGTGCAGGTACACTTCGGCCGAGCCGCTCTTGGGGGCGGTGTCGAACGGACGGTAGTAGTCGCGCACCAGCTCCCAGTAGTCGGAAAACTCGTTGAGCGCGGGCAGGTCGAGCTGCGTGTCGCGCGGCGTGTGCTGCAGCGCGGCGACGACCGAGTTGAGGTTCGGCTGCGAGGTGCTGCCGCTCATGGACGCGAGGGCGAGGTCGACGATGTCGACGCCGGCGTCGGCCGCCCGCAGCACGCTGGCGGCGGCGATGCCGCTCGTGTCGTGGGTGTGGAAGTGGATCGGCAGCCCGACTTCCTCCTTCAGCGCTTTCACCAGCTTGTGCGCGGCGTACGGGCGGCAGAGGCCGGCCATGTCCTTGATCGCGAGGAAATGCGCGCCCATGCGCTCGAGCTCCTTGGCCATCCGGACGTAGTACTGCAGGGAGAACTTGTCGCGGCGGTCATCGAGGATGTCCCCGGTGTAGCAGAGCGCGGCCTCGCACACGCCGTGGGTCTCGTTGACCGCCTCCATCGCGACCCGCAGGTTCGGCAGGTAGTTGAGCGAGTCGAAGACGCGGAAGATGTCCATGCCGCTCGCGGCCGCGTGCTTGACGACACCCGCGACGACGTTGTCGGGGTAGTTGGTGTAGCCGACGGCGTTGGCGCCGCGGAACAGCATCTGGAAACAGATGTTGGGCACGCGCGCGCGCAGCTGACGGAGCCGTTCCCACGGATCCTCGCTGAGGAAGCGCATCGCGGTGTCGAACGTCGCGCCGCCCCACATCTCGAGCGAGAAGAGCGTCGGGGCCCGGCGGGCGAGCGCGTCGGCGCAGGCCAGCATGTCGTAGCTGCGGACGCGCGTCGCCATCAGCGACTGGTGCGCGTCACGCCAGGTCGTGTCGGTGACCAGCAGCCGCTTCTGCTTCGACGTCCATTCGGCAAAGCCCTTCGCCCCGAGCTCGAGCAGCTTCTGCCGCGTGCCCGGCGCCGGCGCGGTGCTGTGGTCGTACGGGGGCAGGGGGGCCAGCGGGAACGGTTTCTCCGGCCGGAAGCCTTTGGCGTGGGGATTGCCGTTGACGATGACGTGGCCGAGGAAGTTCAGCAGCTTCGTCGCCCGGTCGCGGCGCGGCTTGAACTTGAACAGCTCCGGCGTCGTGTCGATGAGCGTGGTCGTGGCCTGACCGGCCCGGAACTGCGGGTGTGCGATGACGTTTTCGAGGAACGGGATGTTCGTCTTCACGCCGCGGATGCGGAACTCCGAGAGCACGCGCCGCGCGCGGTTGATCGCGATGTCGTAGGTCTGGCCGCTGGTGATGCTCTTCACGAGCATCGAGTCGTAAAAGGGCGTGATGACGGCGCCGGAGTAGCCCATGCCGCCGTCGAGCCGCACGCCAAAGCCGCCGGGCGAACGGTAGGCCACGATGCGCCCGTAGTCGGGCATGAACTTGTTCTCCGGATCCTCCGTGGTGATGCGGCACTGGATCGCGTAGCCGTTGCGGGCGATGTCGGCCTGCTGCGGCATTCCGACCTCGGGCGAATGCAGGGCGTGGCCCTGGGCGATCAGGATCTGGGCGCGGACGAGGTCGAGACCGGTGATGACCTCGGTGACCGTATGCTCGACCTGGATACGCGGGTTCATCTCGATGAAGAACCACTCGTGGCGGTCGAGGTCGTAGAGGAATTCCACCGTGCCGGCGTTGTCGTAGCGGATCTCCTTCGCCATCCGCGCCGCGGCGTCGCAGAGCTCCGTCACCACGTGCTCCGGCAGGCCGAACGAAGGGGCGACCTCGACCACCTTCTGGTGGCGGCGCTGGACGGAGCAGTCGCGCTCGTGCAGGTGGATGACGTTGCCGTGCTGGTCGCCGAGGATCTGGACCTCGATGTGCTTGGCGCGCGGGATGTACTTCTCGAGGAAGACCGCGGGATTGCCGAAGGCACGGCCGGCCTCGCCCTGGGCCTCGTCGAGCAGATTGGCGAGGTCGCCGGGCTTGTGCACCACGCGCATGCCGCGGCCGCCGCCGCCGAACGCCGCCTTGATGATCAGGGGAAACCCGATGGTCTTCGCGATCTTGAGCGCCTCGTCGCGATCCGTGACCGGGTTCTCGGTGCCGGGCAGCGTGGGAACGTTGATGCGCTGCGCGAGGGCGCGGGCGGCGGTCTTGTCGCCCATCATGTCGAGCAGGTCGGGCCGCGGGCCGACGAAAATGATGCCGGCGCGGGCGCAGGCGCGGGCGAACTCGGCGTTCTCGGACAGGAAGCCGTAGCCGGGATGGATGGCGTCGACGCCCTTTTCCTTCGCCACCCCGACAATGCTGTCGATGTCGAGGTACGCGGCGACCGGTCCCTTGCCGGCGCCGACCTGGTAGGCTTCATCCGCCTTGTAACGATGGATGCACAGCCGGTCCTCCTGGGCGAACACCGCGACGGTGCGAAGATTGAGCTCGGTGCCGGCCCGGAAGATGCGGACGGCGATCTCGCTGCGGTTGGCGGCCATCAACTTCCGAATCGGGCGCAGGGCCGGAGCGGCGGAGGCGGCCGGGGATGAGGATGCGGGGGAGGAGGAAAGGCGCTTGAGAGGCATCGGACGAAAGGAGTGGGATTAAGCACCCCGGGGCCCGAGGGGAAGGCGCAAATTCATGGCCATGGCGCCTGCCCCCCGACCGGAGTGTAGGCGGGCAGCCATCCCCCCCGCCGGAGACGAATCTCGAAAGGGCTGGGCACGGCGTGGGGCACGTTGGGCGGCGGCAGGAGCGGCCGCACGCCGCACCTCCACCATGCTCCGCCGCTGGCGCTCAGCGCTGGAAGTCGTAGATTGGGCCCAGCCCCAGCAGCGTAGTCAGCTGGTCGAGGGCGCGACGGCTCTCCTCCAGCAGCGCCGGGTCGGCGAGGTCGGAGAACTCGAGTCGGTCGCGGTAATGCCGCTTCACCCACGCCACCAGCGCGTCGTAGCGGCTTGGAGTGAGAAAGACGCCCGGGGGCAGGGTGTTCCGCTCCGCCGCCGTGAGCACCACCCGCAACCGCAGGCAGGCGGGACCGCCGCCATTCCGCATCGATTCGCGCAGATCGACGAACTGCACCGCGCGGAGCGGACAACCCGGTGCCGTCAACAGGTCGTCCAGAAACGCCTTCACGGTCCGCTCCTCCTCGCAGTCCGCGGGCGCGACCAGCACCATGCCGCCGGTCTCCGTCGTGACGAGCTGGCTGTTGAAGAGGTACGTGCGCACCGCCTGTCGGAGCGACACCCGCCGGGCGGGGACCGGCAGCGCGGTCAGCGTCCGGCCGGGATGAAGGCTTCCATACGTCCGGCGCAGCGCCGCGATCACGCCGCGGCTGTCGACGAACGCGTTCTCGTGGTACAGCAGCACCTGCTCGTTTCCGACCGCGATGACATCGTTGTGAAACACCCCCGCGTCGATCGCCGCCGGATGCTGCCGCGCGTAGACCACCTGTTGGGGCGAAAGACCGTGCGCGCGGGCGACCGCGGCGGACGCCTCGAACGCCTGGCGGGACGCGAACCGCGTCGGTCGGGCCGCCGCTCCACCCGCGGAGAACGCGCGGTGGCCGTAGACAAACAGGTGCAGGCCGCGGGCACCGTGCCTGGGAGTCAGGCGCGTGTGGTTGGCCGCCCCTTCGTCCCCGCATCCGCCCCCGGCGGGAACCGGTTCGTGCACGACGAAGCGGGTCGCATCGCGAAAGATCGCCCGCAGCGTGCGGGCCGTCTGCGCCGGCTCGATCGCCCGGTGAAACTTGCTCGCCAGGTTCGCCGGGGTGAAATGGACGCGGCCGTCTGGGGTGTCGGCCGACGGCGACACCGTGGCGGCATTCGCCACCCACATGTTGGAGGCGGACGCGCAGGCCGCGAGCAACGCGGGCGCCGTGCGGGCCGCGGCGCGCAGCACGTCGGGTTCGCGGCCCGTGAAACCCAGTGCGCGCAACGTCGCGAGGGCCGGGCGCTCGTGCGGCGGCAGCACCGCCTGCGGCACACCCAGATCGGCCAGCCGTTTCATTTTCGCGAGCCCCTGGAGCGCGGCCGCGCGCGGGTTGGAACGGGTGCCGCGGTGCGACATCGACGCGAGATTGCCGGCCGAAAGTCCGGCGTAGTTGTGCGTGGGGCCGACGAGACCGTCGAAATTGACTTCAGCTGCAGGAGACATGGGGAACGACGCGCGGGGCGACGGGCCGACCGCGGGAATCCGCGGAGTCAGGGTTCGATGCCGGGCGGCAGGGGGTGGTCCGGGTTCAGTTTGGCCGCCTCGATGCTGGCGACGGGAAACGCGCAATAGTCGGCCGCGAAGAATCCGCTCGGCCGGTGGTTGCCGCTCGCACCGACGCCACCGAAGGGCGCCGCGCTGCTCGCGCCGGTGAGCGGCTGGTTCCAGTTCACGATGCCGGCGCGGACGCTGTCACGGAATTGCTGATACCGCGCGGCCTCGTCGCTCAGCAGCCCGGCGGCCAGCCCGAAGCGCGTGGCGTTCGCTTCGCGCAGCGCCGCGTCGAAGTCGGGCACGCGGATGACCTGCAGGAGCGGCCCGAAGCACTCGGTGTCGGGGCGGTCGAGAACCGGCGTGACGTCGATCAGCCCGGGCGCAACCAGGCCCGTGCCGGCGCGCAGGTGCCGGAGCGGAACGAGCACGCGCGCGCCGGCCGCCACCCAGCGCACCTGGGCTGCGACGAGGCCCGCCGCCGCCTCAGCGGTGATGACGGGCCCCATGAACGGCTCCGGGTCCGCGGTGAAGGCGCCGACCCGGACGCGCGCCAGCAACCGCATCACCTCTTCCAGGAGCGCGTCGCCGTCACGGCCGTCCGGCACGATCAGGCGGCGCGCGCAGGTGCAGCGCTGGCCGGCGGTGAGGTAGGCGGATTCGACCACCAGCCTCGCCGCGGCGGCACGGTCGCGCACGGACCAGACCACGAGGGGATTGTTGCCTCCCAGCTCGAGCGCCAGCATCCGCCCCGGCGTCCGGGCGAAGAGTTCAGCCAGCCGCTGCCCCGCGTCGCTGCTGCCGGTGAAACACAGCCCGTCGACGCCCGGGTGCGCCGCGAGGGCCGCGCCCGTGTCGCGGCCGCCCTGGACGACGGTGAGCACGCCCGCGGGCAGGCCGGCCTCGCGCCAGAGCTCGGCCGTGAGTTCGGCCACGCCGGGGGCGCGCTCGCTGGGCTTGAAGACGACGACATTTCCCGCGAGCAGCGCCGGAACGGTGTGTCCGTTGGGCAGGTGCCCGGGGAAGTTGAACGGGCCGAGTACCGCGATGACGCCGTGCGGACGGAAACGCGTCACCGCCGGGCCGCCGCGGAACTCGGCGCACCGCTGGGCGTACGCGCGCACCGCGTGTTCGACCTTGCCGATCATGGCCTGGACTTCCGTCAGCGCCTCCCACCGGGGCTTGCCGACTTCGCGGGAGATTGCCGTGGCCAACGCCGCGCGGTGGTGATCGAGCCGGCCGGCGAATGCCCGCAGCACCGCGGTCCGCTCCTCGAGCGAGCGTCCTGCCCACGCCGGGAACGCCGCGCGGGCGGCCGCCACGGCGGCCGCGATGTCCGCGGCGCTGGCAGCGGCGCCCCGCCAGACCACCTCGCCGGTGGCGGGATCGCGGGAGGTGAAAGGGTGGGTCGACATGATTCGTCGGCGGCGAAGGGTTCAGCGCAGGGGCGCCCACCACACCGTTTCGCCGGGTTCGACATTGAGCGCGGACGCGACCGCGCGGGAGAGTGAGACGCTGCCGTCGTCGTGCCGGAGCATGCCACCGAGGCAGGCCCGAAAATCCAGCGCGCCATTGGCCAGGAGGCACGGCTCGCGGTCTGCCGCGACGTCGCTCGCGGCACTCCGCACGGGAGCGCGCGCGGCGGTGCGGAGGGTTCGTATCGTGGCCGTTTCGGCGCGCAGAATCGGGCCCGCGTCGAAGATGTCGACCTCGCTGCTCACCGCGAATCCTTCGGCGCGCAGCAGGGCGAGGGCCGGTTCGGTCTCGCGGTGGACGCGTCCGATCACCGCCTGGACGTCCGGCGGGAGCAGCGGAATGTAGATCGGATGCCGCGGCATCAGGTCGGCAATGAACTCCTTTTCCCCGAGCCCGCTGAGCAGATCGGCGTGGTAATAGTCGAACTGGAAAAAGTGGTGCCCCACCGCCTCCCAGAACGGGGCGCGGCCGGCGTCGTCCTGATAGCCGCGCATTTCCGCGACGATCGTGGCGGTGAAACGCTCGCGGTGCGCGGCGATGAAGAGAAAGCGGGCCAGCGAGAGCAGCCGGCCTGCGCCGCCGCGGCGACGTTCAGGAGCCAGGAAGAGCGAGCAGATTTCGCTCGAGCCGCGGTGTTCCGCCCGGAGATGCAGCGTGGGGATCGTGCGTTCGATGCCGAGCGGCGGGTGCGCGTGCCGCTCCGGCCGGATCTCGTAGGTGTACCACGGCTCGTATCCACCCACCCGTGACGCGATGCCGGCGACGCCCGCGAGCGTCTGGTTGGCGCTGTCCTCGAGGGCAAAGAGATAAGTCTCGCCGCCGGGCCGGAGGACGCGGGGCCGGAACGCGTGCCGGGACGCCTCGATCCGGTCCGCCAGGTACGCCTGATCCGCCGGCAGCGAGGTCAGGCCGCCGCCCGTGCGGTCTGCGAGCGACTGCAGGCCGGCGAGGTCCGCTTCAGCAATGGGACGAAAGACCAGCATGGGAGGATGGCCCGGGAGGATGGATGGCGCACGTGGGCACCGGGATGAGGCGGCGTCCGGCGGGGCCGCCCGCACCGGGGCCGGCTGGGGTCCGGTCGACGCGTGGGCCGGCGGCGGTTCAACGTGGCAGCGTGACTTCGCCGGCGGCGAGCCGGTGCAGGAAGAGCGCCGCGATCTGGGCCCGCGGCGCGATCGTCGGTACCCGGAGGAACTCGCGGTTGCTGTGCAACTGGTCGCCGATCGGGCCGACGCCGTCGAGGTTCGGCAGGCCGGCGGCGCTGAGGAGGTTGCCGTCGGAGCCGCCGCCGGTGTGGACCCAGGTGAAGGGCGCCACGCCGACGTCATGCGCCGCCTGCTGCCACGCCGCGAACACATGCGTCTCGAGCGGCACGCATTCCTTGGGCGGGCGATTGAAGGTCGCGACATACTCGAGCCTGAAACCCTCGCGGGCGTTGATCGCCGCCGCGATCTGTTCAAGTCGTTCCAACAGCGCGGGCCGGTCCGCGACCTGGGTGATGCGCAGGTCGAGCTCGGCCACGGCGAGGTCCGGGACGACGTTGGTCGCCGCGCTGCCGCCGCGGATGTTGCCGACGTTCACCATCACGCCGCGGAGGTCCTCCGGGATGCGGCTGGCGGCGAGGATGAAATCTGCGAGGCCGAGGATCGCGTTGCGGCCGTCGTTCGGGACCTTGGCGGCGTGCGAGGCGCGGCCGTGGCAGGTGACGACCACGCCACCGGTGCCCTTGCGCGACTGCACGATATCGCCGTTGGGGCGGGCGGGCTCGAACACGAATCCGAAGTGGGCGCGGCCCGCCGCTTCGCGCAGGAGGTGCGCGCTGCCGTGCGAACCAGTCTCCTCGTCCGGCGTGAGCAACGCCTCCCAGCCGATGCGCGCCGCGTGGGGCGTGGCCTCGAACGCCTGCAGCGCCGCGAGCAAGGTGAGCAGTCCGCCCTTCATGTCGGCGACGCCGGGCCCGTTCAGGGTCTCCGCGTCGAGCCAGCGGCAGGTCTGGAAGGGATCGTTGGCTTCGTAGACGGTGTCGAAGTGTCCGTTGAGCAGGATCTGGATCGGAGCCGACGGACGCATCCGCACGCGCAGCGCCGCGGCGGTGCCCGGACATTCCGGTTCGTCGATCTGGGCGCCCGGCAGGCCGGCAAACGCCGCGCGCAGGGCGACGCGCATGCGGTCGAGACCGGCGCGATGGCCGGAGCCTGAATTCTGGTTGGCCCAGGCGGCGAGCAGCGCGCCGAACTCGGCGGTGCGCGCAGGCAGGCTGGCGATGGAGGGAGGCAGGGTCATTGCCGTTCGAGCAGTTGGCCGTCGACGACCGACACGGTCGAGACGACGGCAGGGTTTTTCACTTCGAGCTGGTTGAAATCCAGGCGGCTGTCGGGGCCGAGTCCGATCACGCGCACGTCGCGCAGGGTGAGCCGGCGGCCCGCGGAAAGCGTCTCCGGCGGCTGGCTCGGCAGCATCAGCCAGACGCGGCCGTTGCCTGAGGTGAACACGCGGGCCGAGCCATCGGCCTCGATCGCGAGGGCGGTCTTTTCATCCACGCCGATGCCGGCGAGCCGGTCCGGACGTCCGGCGGGATAGAGGCGCGCGAGAAACGCCAGCGAACGACCGAGCCGGCTGCGCTGGGAGAAGTGAGAGTCGGTGATGATGCCGCGCAAGCGGGCGAGGTGCAGGAAATCGCGCTCGAGCGTGATCCGCCGGTCGTACGGATCCTGCAGGGCGATCGGGGAGGTGAGGGTGCCCGGCTCGAGGGCGGAATAGGAAAATTCGCCGAGCACGGCGAGTCCGGCGCTCGTGCCCCCGAGCGGCTTGCCGGCGCGCACATGGGCGTCGAGAGCCGCGCCAACCGGCGTGTCTTTCCAGTACTTGACGTACCGCGACTGGTCGCCGCCAGCCAGCCAGATGCCCTCGGCCTGCCGGATGATGGCGAGCACCCGCGGGTCGTCGGCCGCGGCGCGCTGGTGAAAGAGCAGCGTCTCCACGGAATCGACGCCGCCGATGCGCGAGAAGAGGTAGTCGTTGTATCCGTCGCCACCCGACGCCCGGAGCACGACGATGTCACCCCCGCCGGCCTGGCGTACGAACCATCGGAACGCGGCGTCGACATCGCCGCCCCCGCCCATGAGCAGCAGTCCGGCCCCGGTCTGCGCCGGCTTCGCATCCGCGGCCGATCCCGTGAGAAAATACTCGTAGTCGGCGCCCCGCGCGCTCGCCGCGAACGCGGTGAGGAGGGCCAGCCGGAGGAGCAGCAAGCGAGGGATCGCCATGCCCGCAGTGTCAGCCACGGAACGCCGCTCGCCCAAGCGAAAACCTCCGCGGGCCCCCGTTTACCACCTTGGTTGTATGGGATTTTGCCTGCGTGAAGCGAGCGGGCGGTTACGGTGGCGCGATGCGGAGACTTGGTGTGGAGCGGAGGGAGCGGCCGATGTGCGCGGCAGGCGTCGGGCGGAGGGCGGGGCTTGCCGTAAATACCCCACGCTCGTGGCGTCCGGCCGCGAACCTGGGTCTGGCGGTGATCGTGGCCTTGATATCCGGCGCCATCGCCGGCTGCGCCAAGCGCGAGACACCCGTCGAGGCGGGAATTCGCCACCAGGTGCTGCACCGCGGCAACAGCACCGAGCCGGAGTCGCTCGATCCGCATCTCGTGCGTGGCGCCGTCGAGTGGACGCTGGTGGGTTCGCTGTTCGAGGGGCTCGTCGTTCCCGACCATCGGACGCTGGAGCCGCGCCCGGGCGTGGCGGAGCGGTGGGACGTTTCGCCGGACGGACTGACCTACACGTTCCATCTGCGCCCGGCCGTGACCTGGAGCGACGGCGCGCCGCTGACCGCGTCCGATTTCGTGTACAGCGCCCGACGCTTGCTGGCGCCGAAGCTCGGTGCCGCCCACGCCGAGAACAACCTGTTCTTCGTCCGCCACGCCCGCGCCTACCAGGCGGGAACCGTGACCGATTTCGGCGCCGTGGGCGTGCGGGCGCCGGATGAGCGCACGGTGGTTTTCACGCTCGAGCGGCCGACGCCGTTCTTTCCGTCCGCCCTGACCCTCTTCTTCCCGGTGCGGCAGCCGGTGATCGAGAAATTCGCGCCGATGGACGAGCGGCGCAGCGACTGGATCCGGCCCGGCAACCTGGTGGGCAACGGCCCGTTCCGCCTGAAAGCCTGGCGGCCGAACCAGGGGATCGTGCTCGAGCGCAATCCGCTCTATTGGGACGCCGCGGCGGTCCGCCTGCGGGAGGTGCACTTCGCGCCCATCGAAAGCCCGTCCGTGGAGGAGAACGCCTTTCGCAACGGCCTGCTGCACCTGACCGCCTTCGTGCCCCTGAACAAGATCGAGGCCTACCAGCGCGAGCAGCCGGGAGTGTTGCGCACGGTCGACGATCGCGGCGTGTATTTCTACACCCTCAACGTCGCCCGCCCGCCGCTCGACCGCGTGGACGTGCGCCAGGCTCTGTCCCTGGCGATCGACCGGGAGGCGCTGGTGCGGAATGTGATCAAGGGCGGCAAGCGCGCGGCGTCGCACTTCACGCCGTCAGGGATCGGTGGATACGAGCCGCCCGCGGTGTTGCGTTTCGACCCGGCGGAGGCCCGGCGGCGGCTTGCGGCGGCCGGATTCCCGGACGGCCGCGGCTTCCCGGCGCTCGAGCTGATGATCGACGCGCGCGAACATCACGTGATCGTCGCCGAGGCGGTGCAGCAGATGTGGCGCACGCACCTCGGGATCGACGTGCGGCTGCGGAACCAGGAGACGCAGGTGCTCAACGCGGCGAAGCGCACGATGGACTTCCAGATCGTGCGGGGCTCGTGGAACGCGACGACCTACCAGGATCCCTTCTACTTTCTCGGCGCCTGGCAGACGGGCGGGCTCTACAACGAGGCGAAATGGTCGAACACGGAGTTCGACCGCGCGATCGACGCGACGTGGTCGTCCGATTCCGCCGCCCGCCTCGCGGCGTTTCGCCGGGCGGAGGAGCGCCTGCTCGCGGAACTCCCGGCGCTGCCGCTCTTCTTCAGCACTCAGGTGGTGCTCGTACACCCGAGCGTAAAGGGCTGGGTGCCCAGCTCCTTTTCGGACCGCCGGCTGAAATACTTCTGGCTCGAGTAGCGGTGCGGCGAAGACCGGGTCCGCCCGTTGACTGTCCGGGTTCCCGCCGGCAGCGTGGGTCGCGTGATCCCGCCTGCCCCCGCCGCCTCCGACCACCTGCTGCTGCCGCTGCATGCGGCGACGGAGGTGGGCGAGTTGTGGGACGCGGTGCTCCCGCTGCTGCGGAGCACCCTGGCGCCCTGCGTGCGCGTCACCCTGTTTCTCGGTCACTTCGAGATGCGGGAGGCGCGGCTGGTGTTCACCGACCCGCCGATCGAGCGCGCGGCGGAATGGTACAAGGAGCGCGGCCGCCTGAATCCGTTTTCCGAGTACATCGCGGCGCACCGCCGGATTCCGTTCTATCGCTTCAGTGACGTGGTCGGGCCGCGGGCGCGTTTTGTCCGGACGGAGTTCTACCGTCGGTTCGCCCGGGTCGAAGGCTGGGACAAGGGGCTCTCGGGACTTTTCTGGCGGGGCCGCGAGGTGAAGGCGATGTTCAGTCTCTACCGGTCGCCGGAGCAGCCCGAGTTCTCCGCGGGCGAGATCGCGCGGGTTCACGCCCTGCGACCGCACATCGAGACGGCGATCGACCGGGTGCAGAAGCTCCAGCACGAGCGCCTGCGCCGGAAAGTGATCGAGGAGTTCAGCCGCCACATTCCGATCGGACTGCTCCTGCTCAACTGGGACCTGCATCCGGTTTTCGCCAACCACCAGGCGGTGCACGAATGCGCGGTCTGGCGGCACGGTCCCGGCGT
>JAEUHA010000393.1 GCA_016793535.1 Opitutaceae bacterium
TCAACTGGTTCGGCAGCCGCCAGGCCGAGGCCGCGATCGACAACGGGCTGCGTCGTCGTGTCACGGGCCGCTTCAAGGCTGATTTCTCCCAGCGCTTCGTCGTCAACACCGCGATCGGCCTCAAGCGCAAGATCGCCGGGCGCGACTGGAACTTCCGCCTCAACGTGAACAACCTGCTCGACGACCAGAAGGACGAGCGGATCGTTTACAGCGGCACCGTCGGCACGTCGACCGCTGCTCCCGCGCGTTCCCTCGTTTACTACAATCCGCGCACCTGGCAGTTCTCCGTCGGCACGAAGTTCTGAACGGCGGAGCCGCCTGTCTCGCGACGGTGGAACGCGCCGCCCGGCGTTGGCCGCTTTCCGGCTTAGCCGGAGGCATGCAGTTGAAAGTTGAAGGTTGAAAGCTGAAAGTTCCGAACCAGGCGGTAGGAACAATGGGTAGGCAGACGGAAGGCGAATGCACTTTTCGGTGCGAGCTGCCGGCTGGCAGCGATTCCAGCCCGCGCCCGGGTCCGTCTCTCAACTCTCAACCCTCAACTCTCAACTGCATGAGCCCGCCTCAGGCGGCGGGTTTGAGGGTGGGCAAGCGTTCCCGTTCCGCTGCGGCCAGGGTCTGGACGTAGCGGGTGAAGTCCTCGTCTTCGCCCTGCAGGAGTTCCGGCAGCGCCTCGATGAAATCGGGGCGGCGGACCCATTCGCGGATGTAGTCCTCCCACGACTTCCAGAGCCGGCGGGTCTGCTTGTCCATTTTCTCCTCGTAGACCAGCAGGTAGGCGCGTTCGAAGAGGGACACGAGAATGCCGAAGATCGCGAAGCGCCGCTCGCCCTGCTCGGGCGTGAGGTCGCGGCGGCCGCCGTCGCGTCGGAGCAGTTGCAGGTCGGAGTTGTCGAGGACGAGCTTGAGGAACTCGCGGTACTCGTCCGAGAGCCGCTGGTAGATCTCCTCCTGCTCGTTCAGCCGGTTCTTGCGTTGTTCGAGGATGAACACGATGAGGGCGAACGGCAGGCCGACCACCGTGACGACGTAGCTCAGGAGCTCCCACGTTTCACGCATCTGCATGGGGCAACGGAACGCATCCGGGGAGAAATTGCCACTCGGGTCGCGCAAGGCGCGCGCTTGCCACGACCCCCGGGGTGGACTTGATCGGGTCCCGACCTATGAAGCGCCGCCAGTTGCGTGGCTTCGACCTGAAGCAAATCCAGGGAGTGACCCACCTGATCGGCGTCGATGAGGTGGGGCGCGGGGCGTTTGCCGGACCCGTGGTGGCGGCGGCGGTGGTGGTGTCGCGGGACTTTTTGGAGAGCCGCTGGGCCGTGGCGAAGAGCGGACGCGTGAACGACTCCAAGGCGCTGACCGCGGAGCAGCGCGAGGAGTTGTGGGTCGAGTTCGAGGAACTCGCCGCGGCCGGCAGCATCCATGCGCAACACGGGCTGGCGACGGTGGACGAGATTCAGGAGTTGAACATCCTCGGGGCGACGAAACTGGCGATGCGCCGCGCGCTGGAGGCCCTGTACCCGCCGGAGGCGTTCGAACGCCAGCGGGAGGAACCCGATTTGTTTTCCAGCTTCGAGGAGCGGCGCAGTTTCCAGCCGGCGGTGTCGGCCCGGGTGATCGTTGACGGGCTGCCGCTGCGCGGTTTCCCGTATCCGCATGCGGCCTTTGTGCACGGGGATGCCCGTTCGCTCTGCATCGCGATGGCGTCGATCATCGCGAAAGTGACCCGTGACCGGATGATGGTGGAATTCGAGGCGAAGTATCCCGGCTACGGTTTCGCGCGCCACAAGGGGTACGGCACCGACGAGCACCGGGAGGCCGTGCTGCGCCTGGGCCGCTGCCAGGAACATCGCGAGGCGTTCCTGCGCAAGCTGCTCGCGGTGCGCGTCGATCCGGCGCAGATGAACCTGCTTGAATAAACCCCGCAAGACCGTGGCTGGAAAAAAGAACTCCTCGCTCGACCGCGTGCTCGGCCGGCTCGACACGCTGGATTCGGTCAACCTGGCGAACCTGGTGCAGCGGCTGGCGCGGGAACGCGCGGTCTTCGAGGAGATTTTCAACACGCTGCAGGAGGGCATCCTGGTCGTCCGCGACGACGGTGCGATCGACTATGCCAACGCCGCGGCGTACCGGCTGATCGGCCTCGGCGGCGACGATCTCGCGGGGCAGACGTTGTGGCGGCTCGTCCCGGGACTGCGCAACTCGCTCGGCGCGGTGCTCGACCACGAATCGGGCGGCGGCGTGGCGCCGGTCGTGGCGCGGGAGTTCGAACTCACCTATCCGGAGCCCCGGCTGGTGCGGTTGTACATGGTGCCGTTTCGTCTGGCCGGGTCGACCCCCGCGCGGCGGTTTGCCGTGATCCTGTCCGACGTCACAAAGGAGAAGCAGTCGACCGAAGAGCGAATCGAGAACGAACGCACGTCCTCCATCCTGCTGCTGGCCGCCGGGGTGGCCCACGAACTCGGCAATCCGCTCAACTCCCTGACGATTCACCTGCAGCTGATGGAGCGGAAGCTGAAGAAACTGAAGTCGCAGAAGGACGTCGATTCCCTCGCGGAGTCCGTGCGGATCTGCCGCGACGAAGTGACCCGGCTCGACGGCATCATCAGCAATTTCCTCGAGGCGATCCGGCCGCGTCCGCCGGACCTGGCGGAGACGGACTTGAACGACGTGCTCACCGAGGTGCTGCGCTTCCAGCATCGGGAGCTGGCGGACCGCGGCATCGAGGTCGAGGCGGAGACGCTGGACATCCCGCTCGTGCTTGCGGACCGGAACCAGATCAAGCAGGTCTTCTTCAATCTCACCAAGAACGCCATGGAGGCGATGCGGCCCGGCGGAAAATTGAAGATCAAGTCGCGGGCAGACGATGATTCCGTGTACCTGTTGTTCGCCGACACCGGCAGTGGCATCAAACAGGAGGACCTGATGCGGCTGTTCCAGCCCTACCAGACCACGAAATCGGGCGACCACGGGCTCGGCCTCATGATCGCGCAGCGCATCATGCGCGAGCATGGCGGGCAGATCGGCCTGGAGAGCAAGGAAGGCATCGGCACGATCGTGACCCTGCAGTTCCCGCGGAAGGACCGGCGGGTGCGGATGCTGCAGTGACGGGCGGATGAGTTGAGAGTTGAAAGCTGAGAGTTGAGAGACGGCGTAACTCGGTAGCACCGTCGGCCTGCAAGCGTTGCCTGCCCCTCCTGGATCGGTCTCTCAACTCTCAACCCTCAACTCTCAACTGATCCGGTCCTCACCTCTGCGCGTTCTCGAATTCCTTGCGGAGCGACGCGGCGAGGATGTTTTTCACCACGACGACCTGTTGCTCGCGTTTGCCGCCGGTGCGGACGGCGAGCTTGAGCGGGATCTCGTCGCTGGTCACGCCGAGCTGGGAGATCATGGGGTCGAGCAGGGCCTTCTCGCCGGGAGCGATCGTGAGCTTGGGCGGACGGACCGCGAAGTTGCCGAGGTCCGAATTGACCTCGGTCACCTCGAGCTCGATCGGTTCGGTGCCCTTGTTTTCGAACAGGACGCGGAGCGTGACCGGCGGCATCGGACTGCCCGCGGCGCGGCGGGCCCGGGCCTGCCGGATGTAGTCCTGCATGGCTTCCTTCTGCTCTTCTTCCGAGTCGCCGTAGCCGCCAATGTTGTAAACTTCGGTAAAAGCACCGACGTCATCGCGGCGCTTCCGGCGTTGGTCGTCGTAGATGTTGTCGTCGGGGTTGAGCCGCTTGCCGCGCCCGCCCGGTCCGCGGTCGCCGCGATCGAAGCCGCGGCTCACGGTGACCAGCGCGGCCACCTTGCCCTCGAGAAACGTGCTTTCGCCGCGCATGGCGACCGGGCGTTCCACGGGCTGGCGGGTCGCCTCTTCCATCATCAAGTCGCGGGGGGTGGCCCCGGTGCCGCAGCCCGCGGCGGCCAGCAGGCCGGTTAGGAGAGCAGCGATCGAGAGGATCTGGGGAGAGTACGCCGGGAGCTTCATGGGAACGTCGTTCGACGCCAAGCGGAGGCGAAGGTTGCGGCTAAGGCAAGGACGGGCATGGCAACCCTGAATCTTTCTGGCCTTTCCTGCGTCTTGCTGCTCACACGAATGCGCTCCGCATGGAATCCACTTCACCGACTGCCCTGGCCGACCTTGTGCGGCGGGCTCAAAAGGGCGACGAGGCCGCCCAGCGGGAACTTGTGGTCAGTTACCAGCACCGGGTGGCGGGCTTCGTTTACGCCATGACCGGCCGAAGCGATTACGTCGAAGATCTGTCGCAGCAGGTGTTCATCAAGATGATCCGCGCGATCGATCGCCTGCAGGCTCCGGCGCAGTTCGAGTCGTGGCTCTTCCGGCTCGCGCGCAACACCTGCATCGACCAGCTGCGGCGGCAGAAGCTGCGCCGGATCTTCCTTCCGTTCGGCGAGGAGCACGAAAACATTCCGGAACCGCCGGGAGCGGTGGATTCGGAGGAGCTCGACGCCCTGCAGCATGCCCTGGCCCAACTGCGCCCGCAGGACCGCGCGCTGCTTGCCTTGGTGCAGGAAGGGCGTAGTCATGCGGAAATCGCTGAAACGCTCGAAACCAGTGTCGCCGCGGTGAAGGCTCGCCTCCATCGCGCCCGGGAACACCTTCGCGAGCATTACCAACCTCCCCATGAAACCTGAAGAACACGCCTGGCAGGAACTCCAGCGGCGCGCCTCGGCGCAGCTCCGCGGTGGATTTGCGGATCGCGTGGTGCGCACCGCGCGAGGCCCCCAGGAGGATTCGTGGCGCGCCCTCTTCTCCGTCGGCGCACGCCAGCTGCGGCCGGGTTTTGCCGAACGGGTGCTGCGGGCCGCGCGCGCCGCCGCGGAAATGCCGTCCCTGGCCAGCCAATTCGCGCTCAGTGCCGCCACCGCAGCGGTGTGTCTCGGCGCCGTGCTGTTCGTCCACCATCAGACGGTCGAGGCAGCGGATGAACGGAACCTCGCGGAATGGCAGGCGATCGTGGCGGTCGCCGAGGACGATGCGGCGGGCCTATGACGCAGCGGGTCTTCGTTGCCCTTCTGACGGTCGGGGTGTTTCTCGCCGGCTATTTTGCGCGGGTCTGGACCGACCGGCGTGAGGCGGTGCCGGCTGCTCCGGCAGCGCTCGCCAAGGAATATGTTCGCGCCGACACGAAGTCGACGAACAAGACGAAGTCCGACAGCCAACTCGACCGCGCCAAGCTGGTCGCGGAGATCCAGAAGCTCCGGCCGCACATCGACGCTTACAGCACCCAGCTGGATGAGATTCAGGCCGAATTTGATCGCGAGTTCCTGCACTTGCTCACGCTCCCGCAGCGGGACAAGTTTGCCGCCAATCAGAAGAAACGGGCGGAGCGCGACGCGAAGCGCCAGGCGGATCGCACGCCGCTCTCCGACGAGGATATCCAGCGGGCGAAGGACCGGCCGCTCACTTCGATCTACTGGTATGTCGTCGTCACTCCGCATCTCGAGTGGATGACAAAGGAGTACGGACTCGATGCGAATCAGCAGACGCAGGTTCGGGCCCTGCTTGCCCTGCGCCGCAACAAGTTCATCGCCCTGGTCGATTCCACCCAGCATCCGTCGATTCGGCTGAGCAAGCTGGCGCCGTTGATCGAGCGGATGGGAACGCCGGCGAAATAGCCCGCGCGGAAATTTTGGTGGAGCGGCGCGATCGGAGCCGCAATGTCGCGCCATGGCCAAATCTCCGCTCGCTGGACTCAGTGTGCTGCTCCTCGACGACGAAGTCGTCCTGCGCAAGCGGCTCGCGGGTTACCTCGAGCGGGAAGGAGCGGAAGTGACGGCCGTCGCCAGCCTGGCCGCGGCGCGGCAGGTGCTCGAATCGATGTCGTTCGAGGCGGCCGTCATCGACGTCAACCTGCCGGATGGGCGGGGGACCGATTTATTGCGGGACAAAGTTTTCCCTCCCACCACCAACGTGATCGTGATGACGGCGGGTGGAAACGTCGCCGGCGCCGTGGAAGCCCTCCGCGCGGGCGCGGCCGACTACCTCGTCAAACCCTTCGATCCCGAGGAACTGCCGCTGCGGATCGCACAGGCGCGGCGGAGCCGGCAGGCGCGTCGGGCGGATGAGTTTCGCCGCGGCCAGGACTCGGGCCTCGTTTTCGGCGAGAGCCTGGCCGGCGTCCGCGAGCAACTCGCCAAGATCACCGCCGCCGACCGGCGGCTGAGCGGCTCGCTGCCGCCGATCCTGATCGAGGGCGAGACCGGCACGGGCAAGACGGCGATCGCGCGCTGGATCCATCGTCACGGTCCGAGAGCCGAGGAACCGCTCATCGAGCTCAACTGCTCGGCACTGCCGGAGGCGCTGGCCGAAGCGGAACTTTTCGGCCACGAGCGGGGTGCGTTCACGGACGCCAAGACGGCCCGCATCGGGCTGATGGAGGCGGCCGACGGCGGGACGCTCTTCCTCGACGAACTGCCGAGCCTCTCGCTCCCGCTCCAGGCCAAGCTGCTCACCGCCATCGAGGACCACAGCCTGCGCCGCGTCGGCGCCTCACGTCATATTCCGGTCGATGCCCGCGTCATCGCGGCCACCAATGCCGACCTCGGCGCCCTCGTTGCCGTGGGCAAGTTCCGCGAAGACCTGCTGCATCGCCTGGACCTGTTTCGCGTGCGCCTGCCCCCGCTCCGGGACCGCGGCGGCGACATCATCGTCCTCGCCGAGGAACTGCTAATCCGCGTGTGCCGACGCTACGGGCAAAAGGTCCCGGTGATTCCTCCCGACGGAAAAAGCCGGCTGCTGGCGCATCGCTGGCCCGGCAATGTGCGCGAGCTGGCGCACGAGATCGAGCGGGCCGTGGTGTTCGGGGGCGAGCAGGGACTGGCGTTTCCTCACCTCGGCACCGCCGACGGCGACGCAGCGGCGCGCTCGTGGATGCGGCGGGACTTCGTGTTTCCCGAAACCGGGTTTTCTCTGGAGTCGGCGATCGACGAGATCGTCGCCCGCGCGATGAAACAGGCGGGTGGAAACGTCTCCGCCGCCGCTCGTCTGCTCGGCGTGTCCCGCGATGTGGTTCGTTACCGGCTCAAAGGGGGCCGATCCACCGAGTAGGCTGGGGAATTGTGCGCGGGCTTCAGCCAGGGATGGGATTTTTTCCCCACTTTACGCAGCGAACGCGGACGATACCTTTCTGGCTTAAACGTTGAAAACAAAGGGCAAACGCGATTTGCTGAGCTTGGCATGCGAGGTGCAAAGGAGAATCATCCTCCGCATGTCGCGTCCTTCCATCGCTTCCCGACTCCTTGCCACGGCGCTTTGTGCCCTGGCTTTGGGCATGGGAACGGCGCAAGGCGCGGAAAGCAGCACGGCCGCCCGGGAGCGGGCGAAGAAAGGGGCCACTACGGCCGCTGATCTCAAGAAACTGCTCGATGAGGCTGGCAAGCAGCGCGACGCGCTGATCGCCGATTACGAAGCCCTCCGGAAAGAGCTCGTGGCAGCGACCGAGGAGCAGAAGCAGGCGATCCGGCAGAAGATGGAGGAACGCAAAAAGGCGTTCGAGGAAATGACCATCGCCCTGCACAAGCAGATCCGCGACGAGCAGCGCAAACAGCGGGCCGGCGCGGCGAAACGGTAAATCCAGATTTTTGGCGTAATTGTTATTTCGGCGTAATGTCAGTCAAAGGGCGGTCGCTTCGGCGGCCGCCCTTTTTTCGTCCGCACTCCCCGTGAACATGACTTGAGTGCCGGGGTCTGTCGACCCAGCCTCCCTCGTCAACCCTTCCTGTTTCGGTCGTGATTTCCCTGCCACGTTTTGTCCTGTCGTCCGCCGCCTTCCTGGCCGCGGCGGGTGGAACAGTTCAGGCGCAGGGTGACCCGGCCGCGTCCGCGCCTGCGTCGAAATCGGCGGACCTCGCCGCCCTGCTCGCGTCGTTGCCCCAATGGAGCGTGTCGACGTCGGTGCGGGCCGGTTACGGCTACAAGGACAACCTGCTGTTGAGCTATGCGGACGAAGAGCGCAGCGCGTTCGTGCGGAGCGGGTTGGAGCTGCTGGTGCTGCGGGTGCCGCAGGGGAAATTCGAGTTCTCGGGTTTCGCCGAGACGGAAGGGACACATTACTTCTCGGCCCGCACGTCCGATCAGGAGTCGAAGGTGTGGCTGCAGGTCGAGCCTGCGTACCGCCTCAGTGACGCGGTGAAGGTGGCGCTGCCGCTCACGGGTTTCTATTACGACCAGGTTTTCGATGTCTCGGATACCGACGTCGAACGCCGCGTGGCCGAGCTCAAGGTCAGGGGTCTCATGGCCGGGCCGACCGTGCGTTGGGACTGGCATCGGGCCTGGTGGGTCGAGGCCCAGGGCAGCGGACAACGGAAGCGCTTCGACGACGGGGCCAACGACGGCCGGTTGGGCGAAGGCGCCGTGCGCGTGGGCTGGCACCCCGGCGGGCGTTTCGAGGCGCGCGTGATGGGTGCGCAGCGGTGGCGGACGTTTGATCGCCGCGCCCAGTACTCGGCGTCAGGGCGCGAACTGCCGGACACTGCGCTCAAGATTGCGGAACGCGAATGGGAGGCCCGGGCGGGCGTGACGTGGGACGAAGCCGGACACTGGCAA
The DNA here is from genome assembly GCA_016793535.1 of Opitutaceae bacterium. Lineage (GTDB taxonomy): Bacteria > Verrucomicrobiota > Verrucomicrobiia > Opitutales > Opitutaceae > ER46. The sequence goes on from JAEUHA010000393.1 coordinate 8,555, forward strand.
ACCAGCACGCGCCTCAGCCTCCTGCAGTACCGGGACAACGGTTCGGGCTATTTCAATTACCGCGAACAAAAGGTGGGCCAGGAAGTCGAGTGGCGCACCGAGGCGTGGCTGGTTCGACTCGGCGGCACTGCGAGCCGGCTCGATTTCGATGTTCAGAAAGCCGGCATCAGTATCGACCCGCCGGCACGCCTGAAAGATGAGTTCACGCTGGACGTGCACGTGGAACGGCGGCTCTCCGTGCGCTGGACGCTGTACGGCTCCTACTTCTGGGAACGCTCCCGTTCCAACGATGCGTATGCATCCTACCGGGTGAACGAAGGCTTGCTTGGACTGCGGTGGAGTTGGGAAAGATAGTCCCACCCGCCTGCAATGCCCGCCCCCGCCGTCCCGCCGTCATCCGGCCGCATCACCCGCCTGAGCGTGCTCGGAGTGACGGTGCTGGTGTTCGGCGCGGTGGTGGCGGCGATGACGCAGCAATTGCGCGACGGCCTGCGTGAACAGATCCTGCGGCGCGAGGCCGAGATGCTCGCCGCGATCGCCTCGATGCAGCTCGACGACGCGGCCGAGGACGTGCCGGCGGCGAAGTTCATCGCCGTGCTCAAGACCCAGAAGCTGGCGGGAGTTTCCGGGTTGCGCATCTACGACGCCGAACGCCGGCTCAATGGCACCTATCTGCTGCCCCCCGCGGCGTCACCACCGCCGGACACGCTCTGGCAGCGCGTGGCGGCCGGAGAGGCGATCGGACGGCTGTTTCGCGATTTGTCCGGCGATCCCGACGCCGAGATCATTCCGACGTCGGCGGCCGACGCCGCGTTCGAAGCCTGGGTGCCGCTGCGCCGGAATCGCTCCTCGGCCTTCATCGGCGCCGCCCAGTTTTGGGTCGAGGCCGACCAGTTGCTCGTGGAGCTCGGCGCTCACGACCGCCGACTCTGGACGCAGGCGGCGATCGCCTGGTTTGCCGGCTCGCTCGTCATCGTCTCGACGTTGGGCTGGGCGTTCCGCCGGCTGGATGCGGCGAACCGTGCCCTCCGCGCGCGCAGCGAGGACCTGCTCCGCGCCAATCGCGAGCTGGTGCTGGCGGCCAAGACGTCGGCCCTCGGTACGGTCGCGGCGCACCTGATGCATGAAATCAAGAACCCCCTGGCGGGCCTCGAGTCGATCGTGGCGGCGCAAGCCGAGGCGGCCGGGCGCACCGAGCAGCGCGATGGGGAACTGGCCGCGGCTTCCGAATTGACGCGGCGTCTGCGCACGATGGTCAACGACGTGGTGGCCGTCCTGCGCGACGAGCAGTCGGGCGTGGAGTATGAGCTTTCGAGCGCGGACATCGTGGAAGTCGTGCTCGCGAAAGTCCGGGCCGACGCCGCGACCCGTGGCGTCAGGATCGAGACCGTCGCCCCGCCCGAAATCACCTTGTCCGGGCGGCGCGCAAACCTCGTCACGCTCGTGTTGCGCAATCTCGTGCAGAACGCGCTGGAGGCCACGCCTGCGGGCGGAACCGTGCGCCTCCGCGGCGGCCGGGATCCGGGTGGCGGCATCGAATTCCTCGTCGAGGATACCGGCGGTGGTCTGCCCGCGGCGGTGCGCGAACGGCTCTTTCAACCCTGCACGAGCACGAAGGTCGGCGGCAGTGGCCTTGGGCTCGCGCTCAGCCAGCGCCTCGCGAGCCAGGCCGGCGGACGGATCGAACTGGTGCGAAGCGAGCCGGGCGTGACGTGCTTCCGTCTTGTGTTGGAGCCGGAGGCATGATTCGAGCGCAGCCTGCAATTGATTCGCTCCATTCTCCGGGCGTTTGCCGCAGACGGAACCCTCCGTGTGCTCGTTAGGGTGATGGCCGGACGCTGGCTCGCCGCCGGTCTCTTGCTCGTCATGGTCGAGGCGCGCGCCCAGGACGGAACGCGGCAATGGGCCCTCAACGTCGGCGGTGCCGGCGGCGGGTATGTTTCGTATTCGTCGCCGGCTCTCAGCCCCGACGGCACCACGATCTACATCGGGGTCATTCGCGGCTCCGGCGGCCGCATCATCGCCGTCACGCGCGAGGGAACGGTCAAGTGGGTGCGGGACCGCACCGCATTCGTGGACGCGTCTCCGGCGGTCGCCGCCGACGGCACGGTCTACATCGGCTGCGGCGACGGCCAGCTCTATGCCCTCAACCCGCTCGACGGCAGCACGAGGTGGGCCTACTCCGCCGGCACGTTCATCACCAGTTCGCCCGCGATCGGGCCCGACGGCACCGTTTACTTCGGTGCGGCGGATGGGCGCCTCCACGCCGTGACGCCGGCGGGAGCGGCGCGCTGGACCTTCGCCGCGGGTGACATCATCGACTCCTCGCCCGCGGTTGCCGCGGACGGCACGATCTACGTGGGTTCCTACGACCGGTACCTCTACGCGATCACGCCCGAGGGCACGGAGCGCTGGCGGTTCGCGACCGGCGGCCGGGTGTTTTCCTCCCCCGCGCTCGGCGCGGATGGCACGATCTACGTGGGGTCGGCCGACCAGCGGCTCTATGCGATCGCCCCTGACGGCACCCGGCGGTGGGATTATTTCACGAACGGCGACATCCAGTCGTCGCCCGCGCTCGGCGCGGACGGCACCGTGTACTTCGCGGCGGACGTGAGCTTCTACGCGCTGCGACCGGGAGACGGGGAGGAACGTTTGCGCTGGCGCACCGGGATCAACACGGCGTCCGCGTCGACCGCGGCGGTGCGGGCGGACGGGACGATCATCTTCGGCGCCGATGACGGCATCGTGCGTGCTTTGAATCCGGATACGGGTTCGGTCCGCTGGGTGTTCGACACCCGCACGGGAGTCGGCAACCTGATCGAGTCTTCGCCGACGGTGGCGGCCGATGGCGCGATCTACATCGGTTCGCTCGACGGTTTCCTCTACAAGATCAACGGCAACGGCTCGCCGCTTTCGTCCTACTCGAGCTGGCCCTCGTTCCGGCGCGATCACCGGCGCACCGGCCGGGCCGCGCCGGCGCGGAGTCCGGCGGCGCGGCTCGCGAACATCGCCACGCGCGCGCTCGCCGGCGGGAACAACAACCTCGTCGCCGGCTTCGTGGTGCAGGGGCTGACGGAGCGCACCTACATGGTGCGGGCGGTGGGGCCGGGGCTCGCGCCGTTGGGCATCGCCGGCTACATGACCGACCCGCGGCTCGATGTGTACTCGGGCCCCGCGGTCCTGCAGTCGAACGACAACTGGCGCCTCTCCGACGAAGTCTCGAATTTCTCGATCGTCGACACGGCGGCGGGCGTGGGAGCGTTTCCGCTGCAGCCCGGAAGCAAGGACGCCGCGATCGTGCGGGCGCTGCCACCGGGCTCCTTTACTGCGCACGTGGGCAGCAGCGATGGTCAGGGCGGAGTCGCCCTGGTTGAGGTGTACGATGCGCGGGGTGGCGACACTTCCGGCCGGATCATCAACCTTTCCACCCGCGGCTACGTCGGCACCGGCCAGGATATCCTCATCGCCGGCGTCGTCGTGGGCGGCAGCGGCAACCTGCGCCTTCTGGTTCGAGGCATCGGTCCCAGTCTGGCCCAGTTTGGCGTGCCGGGAGTCCTGGGGCGGCCACGTCTCGAACTTTTCCGCGGACAAGTCCCGCTCGGGGTGAACACGGGCTGGAGTGACAACGGTGTCGGCGCCGACCTCACCGCGGCGGCGGCGGCGGTGGCGGCGTTTCCGCTCGCACTCGGCAGCGCGGACGCCGCGCTCGTCTTCGAAGCCCAGCCCGGAGAATACACCGTGCAGATTTCCGGCGTCGGTGGAACGACCGGCGAAGCCATGGTGGAAGTCTATTTGCTGCCTTGAACGTCCCCGGGCCGGGTGCAACGGCAATCGCCGCGTTCCAGCCCCATCTGTGACGGTGCCGTGCGGGCCGGGAAACTGCTTGCCACTGTACCGGCACCGCCGACACTGCGAAGCGCTTACGAGCGCGCATTTGATACCAAGCCAACCACGCGGGTAACACACCCGCTTTCCCCGGACTACATGGACGACAACGCTCCCAAGGAGAATCCGCCTGCGGATTTCAACAAACTCGATTTGAGCCAGCTTCAGGGCTTCAGCTTCGGCACGCAGTGGACTCAGGAGAAACCGTCCACGTCTGACCGGCGCGACCGTGACGCGGGCGGGGATCGTCCGCGCCGCGAAGATCGCCGGGATGGTCCCGGCGGCATGGCTGATCGGCGGGATCGTCGTTCGTTCCGGCGTCCGGCCGGTGGTCCGGGTGAAGAACCGGGTGCGGCTCCGGCCGGTCCGGCCGGCGGTCCGGGCGGCGATCGCCGTCCGCGGCGCGAGGGCGGCGGCGGTGAATTTCGCGGCGGTCCCCGGCGCGAGGGCGGCTACAGCGGCGGTGGCGACCGCGGTCCGCGTTTTCAGCAGGGTGGCCAGGGCGGCTACGGCGGTCGCGGCTCGTTCCAGGAGCGCGGGCCGTACGACAGTCCCTACTTCAGCGTCACGTTCTATCCCGAGGACACCAGTTTCAACACGCTGGTGCAGACGATCCGCAAATCGTGCCGGACGGTCGAGCTGTTCGAGATCGCGCGCACGGTGGTGGCCAAGCCCGACCGTTTCGTCGTCGTGGTCGCACCCAAGTCGCCCGGCGATGCCGGATTCGCGAGTGGATCCCGGCCACCCGTCGGTGGAGAAACCGCCGCGGCCGTCCCGGCCAAGCCGGCGCGCCCCGTGTTCCATATCGCAGTGCCCGACGGGCTGCCGTTCGAGAGCGACGAGGCGGCTGTCGCCCATGTGATGAGCCGGCACCTCGACAAGTTCTTCGACACGGCCGAAGTCGAGGTCGACCCGCCCAAGGGGAACTTTCAAGTCATCAACCGGTGTGGCATCACCGGTGAGTTGCTCGGGCCGCCGAATTATCATCGGTACAACCAGATTGTGCAGCAGCACTACGCGGCCAAGGTCGCGTCCCGCGTCGGCTTCGAGGCCTTCCGCGCCCGGATCGAAACCGTCCGCGACCCGGAGGTCGTGAACCAGTGGCTGGCCAAGATGAAGAAGACCACGCGTTACACGTGGAAGCTGGCCGTCCCCGGCGCGCAGCCTGCGGCGCCCGCGGCGGAGGCGGCGACGCCCGCCCCGGAAGGGGAGGCCGCCGCCCCGGCCGAGGCCCAGGCGCCGGCGACACCGGCGATTTCAACGACTCCGACCTTCGACACCCTCGAAGATGCGCGGCTCTATCTGCTCACGCAGGCGCGCGACAAGGTGGCGCGCACGTCCGAGACCGCCCGCTTCCACGGCAAGGTGGTCGAGACGATTCCCCCGGGTGAAATCCGTCGTGCCATCGACGGCGCCCTCGAGCGTCAGCGTCGTTTCCCGCTGGATACCGCCAACGCCCTGCGCGGCCGCCTGCGGCGCGAGCATCTCACGATCTTCAAGAAGGGCTCCAAGGGCGTGTCCTACGTGTGCGCGGTGAAGCGGAAGTTCCGCGTGCCGGGCCAGACGTTCTCCGACAGCATCGGGGCGTTGATCTCGTACATCGAGTCCAACCCGATGGTGCGCGCCGGCGAGCTGCCGACGAAGTTCCTCGGCATCGCGATGGTGCCGGCCCCGCGCCCGGTCGAAGCTGCGCCCGCGCCCGACGCCCCCGCTGCCGCCGAGGCCGGTGCCGCTCCGGCACCCGAGGCACCCAAGCCGGAACCGAGCCTGTCGATCGACGACCGCGCGCGGATCTCCCGCCTGCAAGGGGACCTGATGTGGCTCGTGCGCGAAGGCTACGTGACCGAGTTCATCGACGGACGTCTCTTCGCCCCGCCTCCCATGGTGGAGGCGCGCAAGAAGGAGATCGAAAACGAGGAACACGATCCCGAGAATTTCCCCGAAGTGCCGGCCTCGGCCGAGGCTCCTGCCGCGGAAGCGCCGGCGCCCGCCGCGACGGACACTCCCACGGCGTCCGAGCCGGTGGCGGAATCCGCCCCCGCGGAGTCCGCGGCTCCGGCGGAACCGGCGCCCGGGGAGAAACCGGCCGATCCCACGGCTCCCGCTCCGGGAGCGTAAGTCGGGTTCCTTGCCTGCTGAGGGCGGGATGCAGTTGGGTATCCGTTTTTCGGTTACTCCCGCCGCCGCGTTCAGGTCCGCAGCCGCAGGGTGTGCCGTTCGTCGGGCGTGATCCCGAGGTCGAGGTGGAGCGTGCCCGCGGGCAGCCAGGCAGCGACCTTGTCCGGCCACTCCACGGCCAGGCACCAGGGCGGGATCATGAAGTCGCTCAGCAGCAGGTCCTCGACCTCGCGGGCACTGCCGAGGCGATAGGCATCGAGGTGCAGCAGGTTGGTCCGGCCGCGGTGCAAGGTGAAGATGTTGAAGGTCGGACTCGTCACCGCTTCGTTGATCCCCAGGCCGCGGGCCAGTCCCTGGACGAAGGTGGTCTTGCCCACACCGAGATCGCCATGCAGGGCGAGGGTCGCTGCGGGCGGCAACTCCGCCGCGAAAGCCGCCGCTAGCGTGCGTGTTTCCTCCGCCGAGGTGGTCGTCACGCCGGCCTGCAGGCGTTGGAAAATCGGGGCTTCGGACGGCATCACCGGAGGTGTTCGTAGCCGTGGTAGCCGGCGAGACGGAAGGCGCCCGGAATCGCCTCTCCGTTCCGCGCGAAGCGGCCGATGCAGGTGAGCAGGGTGCGGGGAAATGCCCGCCGCCACGCCGTCTCGAGCCCGGCGCGGTCTGCGCCCCGCGCCACGGCGAGCACCAGTTCGTAGTCCTCGCCGTCCGTCAGCGCCGCCCGGAGGTCCGCGCCCGACCGGCGGGGCAGGGCGTCCGGGTCCAGCGCGGGCCAGCACCGCGCGGGCGTCAGCGCATGCAGGTCCTTCGCCAGCCCGTCGCTGACGTCCATCATCGCCCGGACCTCGGCGCGGCGGGCCAGCCAGGTGCCCTCGGCCAGGCGCGGCGTGAAGCGGAAATGGTGCCCGGTCGCCAGGCTGCGGCCCAGCCGGCCCGTGACGAAAATCCAGTCGCCCGCGCGGGCTCCGGTGCGCGTGAGCACGCGGGGCCCCGCGGCCTCCCCGAGCAGCGTGAGGCTCGCGGCCAGCACGCCGTCGGCCTGCGTGATGTCGCCGCCCACGATCGGCACGCCGTAGCGGCGCGCACAGGTGGCGAGCCCGCGGTAGAAGGCCTCCAGCCACGCCTGCCGCACGCGGCCGTCGAGCGTGAGGGCGAGCACGGCGGCGGTGGGACGGCCTCCCATGGCCGCAAGGTCGCTGAGGTTGCGCTTGAGCAGCTTGGCGCCCACGGCCCGCGGTGTGACCCCGGCGTCGAAGTGCCGGCCGAACACCACCGGATCCACGGTGATCAACTGCCGCCCGCGCGAGGCGGGCAGCACGGCACAATCATCCCCGATCCCGAACGGGGCCCGCGGCGACGCGTTGCCGAGCCAGCGCCGGATCGAGCGGATCAGGCGCTCCTCGCCCCAGGCGGCGACCGACGCGGCGGATTGGGCGGTGAACGGTTGCATGCGGTCAGAGTCCGACGCCCGAAAAGATGAGCACGATCGTATTCAGGTTGAACAGGGCGTGCGCCACGATCGCGGTGCCGATCTGTCCCGTGCGCTCGTACGCGAGGGAGAACAGCACCGCGAGGACCGCCAGCGGCGCCAGGCTGGTCAGGCCCTGCAGCGTACTCCAGTTGACGTGCAGGCAGGCGAAGAAAAGCGCCGGCGCCGTGAGCGCGAGCCAGCGTGGAATCCGTGTGCGCAGGTAGCGAAACAGCCCGGCGCGAAACACGAATTCCTCGGTGAGCGGGGCGATGACCACGGCGAGGGTGACCATCACCGCGAGCAGCCAGGGCGAATCCGCGTTGGCGAACATCGCGATCAGGTCCTGGCGCTCCACCGGCAGACCGAAGGCGAGCAGCACCTTCTCCCAGACCGCGGCGGTGACGAGCATCACCGGCAGGCACATGAGAAACGTCGCGGCTCCGGCGATGACCACGTTGCCCCGCGCCGGCGTCGATCCGGCGACCGGCGCGGTGCGCGAGCGGTAGAACAACACGCCGGCGAGCATGCCGAACTGGGTGGCGGCGCCGCTGACCACCGTGACGGCGTCACCCCGGAGATGGAGCTGGCGCAGCGCGAGGCTGGCGGCGGCGCCGAAAAAGAGGCTGCCGCCGATGATGAACAGGATGAACACGAGGAACTCGGGGACGGACACCTCCCAGGCCGCAAGGCGCGGCCCGGTGGCCCGGGCCCGCGCCGCCGGTCCGAGCACCAGCCGCCAGAGCAGCACCAGGCCGGTGGCGGCCAGGGCCACCTCGAGGGTTGCGACCAGATTCTCTGCGCTCAGCGGCATCGGAACAGTCCACGCAAAGTTCCGCCGTGCGCAAGGTCGCAGCAAGACCGCCGGGGCCCGGCCGGACGGCGCTCAGCGCTCGATGATCCTGCCCTGGTCGAACACGATGCGGCCGCCCACGATGGTGGTCTTGACCCGCCCCCTGAGGGTCTGGCCCGACCACGGCGAATTGCTCGACTTGCTGAAGCCGGCCTTGGCGTCGTAGCGCCACGTCTCGTCGGGGTCGAAGAGGCAGATGTCGGCGTCGGCTCCATCGGCCAGCGTGCCGCCGGGCAGCTTGATGAGCTGCGCCGGCCGGCGCGTCATCAGGTCGATCACGTACGGCAGCTTGAACCGGCTGCGCCGCACGAGCACGTCGAGGGTGACCGGCAGGGCTGTCTCCAATCCGAGGATACCGTTCGGCGCGTAGTCGAACTCCTTGTCCTTTTCGTAGTCGGTGTGCGGCGCGTGGTCGGTCGCGATGATGTCCAGCGTACCGTCGCGCAGCCCCTCGATCAGGGCGAGGCGGTCGGCCTCGGTGCGCAGCGGCGGGTTCATCTTGAAATTCGTGTCGTAGGTCGCGAGCGACTCGTCGGTGAGGGCGATGTGATGCGGCGTCGCCTCGGCGCTGATGCGGGCGCCGCGCTGCTTGGCGCGGCGGATGACGTCGACCGAGAACTTCGAGGAGATGTGCTGGCAGTGGATGTGGGCGCCGGTGTACTCGGAGAGGATGACGTTGCGGGCGACGATGAGGTCCTCGGCCGCGTTGGGCCAGCCGCGCAGCCCGAGGCGCGTGGACATCACGCCCTCGTTCATCACCGCGCCCTGCGTCATCGAATGGTCCTGGCAGTGGTCCATGACCGGCAGGTCGAACATCCGGGCGTACTCGACCGCGCGGCGCATGAGATCGTTGGACTGCACGCAGTCGCCGTCATCGGTGATCGCCACCACCCCGGCGCGCCTGAGCGAGCCGATGGGGGCGAGGGCCTGGCCCTTCATGCCGACCGTGATGCAGCCCGTGGGCAGCACCCGGACGACGGCGTCGCGGGCGACGACATCCTTGATCAGCTGGATGGTGCCGGCGTTGTCCGCGACCGGCGACGTGTTGGGCATGCAGACGACCGTGGTGAAACCACCCGCCGCCGCCGCCCGCGAGCCGGTGCCGATCGTCTCCTTGTGCGTCTGGCCCGGTTCGCGGAAATGGACGTGGACGTCGACCAGGCCCGGGCAGGCGACGAGCCCCTCGCCGTCGATGACCTTCGCGCGCTTCCGGGCCGCCGCGGGCAGGGAGTCGACGATCCTGCCGTCGCGCACGTAGAGGTCGCCGACGCCGTCGCGTTTGGTCGCGGGGTCGATGATGCGGGCGCGTTTGATCCAGAGGGAAGGCATAGGAGGAAAAGTATCAGGTATCAGGTCACAAGTGACAGGATGGGTGCGGCCTCGATGTTGGTTGCCTGGTACTTGTTACTTGGAACTTCGAATTCGGAACCTGGGATTCGGCACGGGTTAACTGGACCTTGCCCCTTCGTCACCCTGAGCGGTGACGGCTTCCGGCTGGCCGCCGGCGCACAGGTAGAGCACCGCCATGCGCACGGCGATGCCGTTGGTCACCTGCTCGAGGATCACGCTGCGATCGCCGTCGGCGAGTTCGCTGTCGATTTCCACGCCCCGGTTGATCGGGCCCGGATGCATGATGATCGCCTTGGGGTTGAGCCAGGAGGCGCGGGTCTTGTTGAGCCCGAACATGCTCGTGTACTCGCCGAGCGACGGGAACAGGCCGGCCGCCTGCCGTTCGTGCTGTATCCGGAGCAGCATCACGACCTCGGCGTCGGCGAGCGCCGACTTCAGGTCGTGCGACACCTTGACGCCCATCGCGGTGAACCAGTCCGGCACGAGCGTGGAGGGTCCGACCAGCGTGACGGCGGCGCCCATTTTCGTCAGGGCGTGGATGTTCGAGCGCGCGACGCGGCTGAAGAGGATGTCGCCGAGGATGACGACCTTGCGGTTGCGCAGGCTGCCCAGGTGTTCCCGCATCGTGAACGTGTCGAGCAGGCCCTGCGTGGGGTGCTCGTGCGCCCCGTCGCCGGCGTTGATGACGGGGATGCCGAGGATCCGGGAGAGGTACAGCGGCGAGCCGGCGGCGGCGTGCCGGATGACGATCATGTCGGCCTGCAGCGCCTCGATGTTCTCGGCGGTGTCGCGCAGCGTCTCGCCCTTGGTCGTGCTGCTGCTTGCACCGTCGAGGGAAATGACATCCGCGCTGAGCCGCTTGGCGGCCATGTCGAACGCCATGCGCGTGCGCGTGCTCGGTTCGAGGAAGAGGTTGACGATCGTCTTGCCGCGGAGGGCGGGCACTTTGCGGACGCTGCGGCTGAGCGTGCGTTTGAAGGCGACGGCCGTCGCGTGGATCTGTTCGATCTCTTCGAGCGACAGTTCCTCGAGGGTCAGGAGGTGGCGGCGGGTCCAGGGCACGGGGAAGGTCGAGTTACGATCGGGGCAGGGCGGTTCAGGAGATTGGGCGGGCGGCTCGTTCCTGGGGTGCGGGTTCGATGCGGATCGAGTCGCGGCGGTCGGAGAGGGGGTCGAGCGTGACCCGCACCTTCTTCGTCCCGGCGATCACGAGGTCGAGGCCGACGTAATCGGCGGACACCGGCAGTCGCCGGCCGCCGCGGTCGACGAGGACGGCGAGTTCGACCTTGCCGGGCCGGCCATGGTCGAAGAGCTCGTCGAGCGCCGCCTTCACGGTGCGGCCGGAGAACAGCACGTCGTCGATCAGGATGATGGTCGCGCCCTGCACGTCGGCCGGAATCTGCGTGGGCGCGAACTCCTTCGGAATCGGGTGGCGGCCGATGTCGTCGCGGTGAAAGGAGATGTCGACGGTGCCGGCCCGGCAGCGCAGGCGTTCCGCGAGCCGGCGGGCCAGCTCGATGCCGCCGTTGGCGATGCCGAGCAGGAGGAGCCCGGAGGGTTCCGGGTGCCGGGCGGAAATGGCGTCCGCGAGCCGCGTGATTGCAGCGTGAATCTCCCCGGGACCAATGGTCTTTGATGCGGCCACCGGGTCTCGTTGTGACGGGTGGCCCGGGTCGTGGGAAGAAATTTATGAAGCCCAGACAAACGAAAACCCCCGGCGCCCTGCGGCACCGGGGGTTCGCTTCAGGTTCCGATCCGAGCTGGCTGCAACGGATCGAAGGTGGGGCGGCGGCTCACGGCACTTCGTAGATCTCCACCAGCGCCTCGCCGGTGGCGGTGCCGCTGCCGGCGGTGATTTGCATCGTGTAGCTGCCCGGGTCGAGCAGCGCGAGGGTCGAGGCATCGGCCGAACCGCCGTTGAGCGGAAACGCGCCGACAAACTCGCGCGCCTGCAGCATCTCGGTCACGAAGTCGGCGCTGTTCCAGTCGTTGTTCACGAGGACCGAGCGCTGGTTGCCGTCGAAGATCTCGAGCTGCGGATCCGCGATCGTGTTCGACACGCCGAAGGCCGCGAGCTGCGGACCGATGCCGCGGGTGAGCAGCGTGCGCTTGCCCTGACCGGCCAGGTTGAGGCCGAGGATCAGCGTGCTGTCACCGGCACCGGTGGGGCCGCGGACCGACACGTTGGTGAACTTGCTGGCCCCGGTGACGTTGCCGGCGTCGTACACCTCGAAGAGCACCACGCCGCCCTGGCCGTTGTTGCTCGAGACCTGGATGGTGTAGCCCTTGTTGGCGTCGAGTTCGATCACCGCGGCGGCGTCGAGGCTGTTGGCGGGGAGGCTGAAGGCGCCGACGGATGCGAACACCGGGGCGATGGCGGCGCTCCAGTTGTTGTTCTCGGCGATCTTGGTCTGGCCGTCGTACACCTCGAACTTCGGGTCCGGCATCGTGCCGCCGACGCCGAGGGCGGCGATGCCGGGGCCGATGGCGCGGATGAGCACGCGTTTCTTGCCGCTGCCCGAGATGAAGAAGGCCGGGATGACGGTCTCGCTGCCGCCGATGGCGATGCGGCCCGAAAGGTTGCTGAGCCGCGAGGCGTTGGGATTGAGCGTCACGGTCGCGGCGCTGGAGGTGACCGTGGAGCCGCCGCCGGTGATGCGGACGCTGTACTGGCCGGCGTCCGCGGCGTTGACGTTCTGGCGGAGCAGGATCGGGCCGTTCTCGCCGGCGAGGATGGCGCCGTTGCGCAGCCACTGGTAGGTCATGCCCGTGCCGACGGCGGAGGTCGCGAGGGCGAAGGTGCCGCCCGGCGAGACGATCTTGTCGAAGGGCTGGAGCACGATCTGCGGCGCGGTGGCCGTGGCGGGGACGGTGAGCGAACCGGCGGTGAAGGTCTGCGTGCCGCCCGGGCTCGTGACCCGCACCGTGTAGGTGCCGGCGGCCGCGGCGGTGACCGTGTTGAGCACGTAGGGATTCGCGGTGGCGCCGGCGATGGCCACGCCGTTCAGGAACCACTGGTAGGTGAACGGACCCGTGCCGGTGATCGAGATCGGCAGCACGAAGCGTCCGCCCGGAATCACATTGAGGCTGGCGGGAATGTAGCCGGCGGGCAGGGAAGGCGCGACCGCGGTGCCGCCCGCGAAGGCGGTGCCGGTGGAGCCGGCGAACGAATAACTGCCGCCCCACGAACCCCAGGACGCGGACGTCACGCCGTTGCGGGTGGAGCTGGGATAACTGGCTTGGCCGGGCAGGATCGTGACCGTGACGGTCTTGGTTTCGCCGACCGCGATCACGCCGGCGTGCACGGCGGCGCGCGCGACGGTCGAATCGTCGGTGTAGACGTCAGTGCCCCAGACCGCACCGGAACTGGAACCGGTGAGCGTGAATTCAAACGACTGGCCGACGCGGTTGCGGTAGCCGGTCAGGTTGACGGGAGCGGCGATGACGTTCGGGGGCAGCACGGCCACCGTGTTGACGCCGGACGCCGCGGTGCCGACCGAGCCGCCGGAGCTGAGGGTGGTGACTTCCGCGGCGGTGAGGGCGCGATTGTAGATGCGCACTTCGTCGAGGTCACCCTGGAAGAGGTCGAGACCGTTGTCGGAGCCGGCGATCATCATCATCGCGGAGCCGAACGACGTGAGGGCGCGGCCGGTGTTCACGGTCGAGTCGAGCTGGCCATCACGGTAGATGCGCAGCGTGCCGGCTTCGAACGTCATGGTGACGTGGGTCCACACGTTGTTGTCGATCCGCCCGGTGCTGTTCTGCTGCTGGGCGATCTGCGTGTTGGCGAGAAACGCGACGCGGCGCGACGCGGTCAGGCCGTCGAGGAACATGCCGTAGTAGTGCGCGGACTGGCCCGGAAAGCCGATCGCGACGAGCCGGGGGTTCCAGTTGCCCGGACCCGTCGGGCGGACGAACGCGGCGATCGTCATCGCCGCCGTGCTGAACGTGTTGTTCACGAGCGCGCGCAGGCGTACGCCGTTCGTGCGGAGCGCGCCAGCGCCGGCGCGACCGTCGACGCGTGTGACCGTGCCGCCGACGGGAGACAGCGTGAACCCGCGACCCGAGTCGTCGCGCAGGAGATTGGCCGCGTCATTGAACGAGTAATACGCCAGCAGTTCGCCGCCGGTCGCACCACCGCCGCCGCCGCCACCGCCACCACCCCCACCGCCGCCCCCGCCGCCGCCACCCCCGGAGGAGGTGAAGGACGAACTCGGGTTCAGGCGGAACTGGGTCGTGCCGTTGCCGAGCAGGTCGCCGTAGGCGGAACTCAGCTGGTTGTTGGCGATGGTCGCGGTCCGAATGCCGAGTGCGGCGAAGCCGGCCGATCCCGTGTTGAACGTGACCGCGCCCGAGGCCGAGACGGTGCCGGTCAGGCCCGAGACGTTGATCGTGCCATCCGCGGAGACCGTCGCGATGTAGGCGCCGGCGCCCGACTCGATCGTCCCGACCACCGGTACGGTCACGCGGGTGTTGATGGACCCGATGTACGTCCCGGCAAACTGGGCCTGGGCGTGCAAATCGGGGCGGACGCAGAGTGAAACGGCGCACACGGCACCGGCGGTGAAGAGACTTCGGATTCGGGAGTAAGCGTGCATGAGGCTGAAGCGAAAGGTTTGACGGGTGAGTCTAGCGGTTTCCCATCGATCTGAGGATACGCATAGATGCGTAGAACACCCCGGTCCCACCACAGGTGAACGCCCTACGTAATTTATGCGGCGCAGGTTCCGCGGCGCCCAACTGTCACCGCGCGCGTCCGCGCCGGGTTATGGTCGAAAGGTTCGGCCCGCGATTCATTGCCTTCGCCACGGTCGACGCGGGGTGAGGGCACCCCGCCCACAGGCGAGCCCAAGCGGGCCGATTCCGCGGCGCCCGATCAGCGCGCGGGCTCGAGAATTTCCTCGAGCGCGCGGCCGTCGACCGGACCGAGGTCGAGCCCGAGGAGCCGCGCGATGGTCGGTGCGACGTCGATGTTGCGCACGCGTTCCACGCGGGTTCCGGGGCGGATGCCGGCGCCGCTGGCCACGAAGAGCCCGTCGAGTTCGTTGTCGGTGTTCGGGTAGCCGTGGGAGCCGCCGTAGTTGACCGACGGCCCGCTGGCGACCTCACCGGTCACGGCGGAGGAAAAGGAGTAACCGGCTTTCGGATACAGGATCAGTTCGCCCATGCCCTGGTTTTCGGCCGGGGTCGGCATGCCGAGGGTGTGCGCCTCGGCCGCGTCGATCACGCGTTCGACGCCCGGCGCGCCGGCGAACAGCGTCTTCAGGCGCGGCAGCAGTTCGGCCTTTCGCGCCGGGTCGAGGATGTACACGAACGCGATGCCGCCCTGCGTCATGGTGTAGGCGTCGCACTGCGTGACCGTCGGTCCGGCGGCCTTCACCAGCCCGGCCTGCTTGAGCACGACGTTCGGGTAGGCGAACTGCGTGACTTTCTTGAAGCCGTGGTCGGTGGTGATGATGAACGTGGTCCGGGCGCGCAGGCCGCTCTCGTCGACCGCGCGGACGAGATCTCCGAGCAGGCGGTCCGCGTAGGCGAGCGCGGTGTAGCCGGGGTCGGTTTCCGGTCCGTAACGGTGGTGGATCCCGTCGGTGTTGAGCGTGTGATACAGGAGCAGGTTCGGCTTGTGCTGCTTGAGCATGTAGATCGCCGCGCGGGTCCAGATGTTGTCCCGCCAGAGCGTCGTCTTGCGTCCGCCACCGGGCTGCATGGCACGCAGGTCCTCCGCGGTGAGCAGGCCGGCGGCGACCATTTCCTTTTCCACCGGGCCTTCCGGGTTGGGCACCTCCCCGAAACTCCAGGTGATCGTGCCCGTCCGCGTCACGGCGACCCAGTCGGATTCCGCGGTGGTCAATCCGGCGGCGTGGGCGCGGTCGTAGATCGTCGGGAAAAACACCAGCCGGCTCTTGTCGACCCAGGGTTCGACCTTCGGCGGTTTGCCGGCGCCCTGGCGCACGAGCAGGCCGTTGAACAGGACGCCGTGTTTCTGCGGCGTGACGCCCGTCACGAGCGTGGTGTGGGTCGGCCAGGTGATCGACGGATTGGACACGGTCATGGCATCGGCCGAGGCACCGGCGGCGGCCAGCTGCCGCAGTACCGGCAGCGGCAGCATCGGATCGCGCCAGAGACGGGCCGGGAAACCGTCGATCGTGACGAGGATCACATGGCGATCCTTGTGTGCCGCGCAGAGCGGCGAGGCGACGAGGCAGGCGACGAGAAGGGGCAGCAGCGCACGCATGACGCTCATGATCTCGGGCCAGTTCTTCCGCGAAGCCGAGCGTAAACCGATTGGCTCACCTCGAGAGCAGTTGTGCGATCGTGTGGTGGAGCTGGTTGAGGTCTGCCCGCAGATGGTCCGGCAGGTTGGTGCCCACATCCTGTAGGACCTGCTGGGCGCCCCGAGCGTCGCCGGTGGCAACCAGTTCTCGCGCGAGAAGGAGTTGGGCCTCCGCCGCGGGCGCGCCCGCCAGACCGCTGAAATTCGAATCGCCCCGTGCATTCCCGATCCGCGGCATGCCGGCCAGGCGCAGCGGGCCGAGCCGCGCGGCACTGCGGTACTGGGCGATCGCCTCGTCCTTCCGGCCCGACGCCGCGAGCAGCTTGCCCGCGCGGAGGTGGGCCTCGGCGACCAGCGTGGCGGCGTTGTCCGGCTGGATCACGACCGCTCCCCGGGCCGGCTTCTGATCCGGCCAGAGCGCCGTGAACATCTGCCGCGATTCAAAGCCGGGCTTCATCCGGCCGGCATAGCCGAGCGCGGTCCGGTACAATGCCAGCGCTTCCGCGGGACGGGACTGCCGCTCGTGTCCGCGCGCGAGGTGGAACGCCGCCTGGATCGCCAGACCGAAGTCCAGGGCGTCGCGCGGGAGGGGCTTGCCTGTGACCACGACCGGCTCGTCCAGGCGGAGCCGGGCTTCTTCCAGGGCAAGTGCCGCCCGGTACGCCCGGGCGGCCAGCTCCGGCTTGTTCTCGGCGTCGTGGCTGACGCCCAGCATCGCCCGCGCGCGGGCGTCGAGCGGGTCCAGCACCCGCGCCCGGTTCAGGTAACCCCGGGCCCCGTCCCAGGCGGTCCGGTCCAGGCGCCGCCAGGCGAGGCGGAGGAGGGGCGCCGCAGTGGTGTGCAGGAGTTGGCGGGCGACGGCCTGGTGTTCGTCCGCCTGATCGGCGCGGCCGTTCCGCACGAGAAACAACCCCAGCTGGTCGTGCGCTTCGATCGACTTGGGATCGAGCTTGAGGGCGCGATCGAAGGCCGCCTGCGCGGCGTCGAGTTTGCCGTCCCACTGGTGGAGGTCCGCCTCGATCAGGGCGCCTTCCACGGTGCCACGCGTCACTTTGACGGCGGCCTCCATCGCGGCGCGCGCCTGCCGGCGCAGCTGCACGGCCTGGGCTTCGAGTTGGGACGCGCGGTTGAGATCAGCCGGGGTCGGCGGATAGGTGGTGGTCGTCGTAACTTCGTAGACTCCGTCGGAACGGTTCTCGGTGCGGGTCGACGATGTGGTGCGTTCCTGGCGCAGTCCGAAGGCTTCGCCGCTGAGTTGATTGGCGCGCATCGCGCGGAAGCGGCCGTAGAGCCGGAGCGCGTCCGGCTGGTTGCCCCCGAGTGCGAGCGTTTGCTCGGCGACCTTCTCGGCTTCGGCGTAGCGCCTGAGCGCGGTCAACGTGAGCGCCTTTTGCGCCAGACCCGCCACGTGGCGCGGGTTCGCGGCGAGTGCGCGATCCGCCGCCTCGAGAGCGCGCAGGCGCTCCTTGTCCGGAGATTCCTGGAAGCGATACCATTGCAACTCACGCCGCGGCTCGACCACTTCGCCGCGGTTGTCGGCTTCGCTGAGAAGAAAGGCCGACAACCGCACCCAGGGGTCGGGATTCTTCGGTGCCGCGCGGGTCCCTTCCTCGAGCATCCGCAGGCGATCCTGATAGTATTCGTCGTACCGCAGCCGTCGCGGCGCGGCGGCGAGGTGGAGCTGGCGTGCAAGCTCGATCAGTCGATCGAGCGGCGCGCCTGCGTCCACCGCCCGATCGAATTCCGCTGTCGCCGCCTCGAGGCTCGCGCCGGCTTTGGCTTTCGCACTCTCCGCCTCGATTGCCGTCCGCGCAGACTTCGTGGCCGCCGGGTCGAGTTTGCCGGCGATTTCCAAGTCGGCCTGGGCGCGACGACCGTCACCGAGCCGGGCGGCGGCGCGCGCCCGCCCGAGGTAGCCGGCGGCCAGATCCGTCCGCGCGGTCAACGCGATCGTGAATTCGCGTCGCGCCGTCGCGGGACGGCCCAGCGCAAGCCAGGCTTCGCCGGCCTTGAGCCGCAGTTCCGGGTCCGCCGGCCGCGCGGCGAGCGCCCGCTCGACGTCGCGCAGCGTGGCGCCGAAATCCTGGCCGGAGAAGGCTTGCCTGGCGCGCGCCAGATTGGCGGCCGCCAACTCCGGCCGCTTCAGCCAGCGCTCGGCAAACAGCTGCCCAGCCTTGCGCAGGGCCTCGCGCATCGGCGCGCCCTTCACTCCGGCGGGGTTGCCGTTGCCGCCCAGATCCACGGGCAGACGGAAGTTTTGGTACTCCATGCCGACCCGGTACACGATGAACGATCCATACTCCGTGGTGTAGTCGTTGCCCCCTTGGGCGACATGGCCCGGGATGCTCACGACCACCGGTTGAGGGCCGCGGTTGCGGCCGCCGCCGAGGGCGTGATCCGGATGGATGACGATTCCGCTCATGGCTTCGGCGGCGTAGGTCCACAACAGGGCTTCGCGTCCGCGCAGCCCCAGTCGCGGGGCACGTTCCAGGTCCTTGAGTGCCGGTTCAAATTGCTCCGCCAGGACGTGTGCCACGCCGCGCGCGAGCACGAAGGTGGCGTCGTCGGGCTTGCGTTCGAGCGCGCGGGAAAAGGCCGCGACGGCCTCGGACCAGCGGCCTTCGTTCAGGGCATCCAATCCATCGAGGTAGGGCGTGAAGCCGGGGTTGGTGCCCTGGGCCAGCGTCACGATCGTTCCGGCGAGCAGCGCCCAACCGGCCAGGCAAATCCGCCAGCCGCGGACTCTGCGCGGCGATGAAGGGGAGGTGCTCATGCGCGAATCGCGTCGACCGAGCTAGGGACCGATCCGGATTCAGCGCAAGCGCGCGTCGCGTTGCTTCGCCCGGGTGGCGCCCGCCGCCAGATTCAGGTGGAACGGTTCGCCAGCATCCGGGGGGACAGGTTGGCCCTCACGTGCTCGAGCAGGCGGGCTTCGAGCCGGTCCAGGAAGCGCTGCAGGCGCACTTCGTGCAGGCCGAGGGATTGGTACAGGGGATCGAGGAGCGCGTGCAGCAACAGACTCAGGACGGCGACGCCCAGCATAATGACCGCGGTGCCGATCCAGATCTGCGCCTGGGTGGGATGCGTGGGAAAGAGATCGTAGTACAGGCTGCCGAGCTTCTGGTCCACCTTGGGTCCGAAGTGGATCGGCCCGAGCGAGAACTTCCGCACGGCCTCCTCGCGCACCGACTGCCGGGCGTACTGTTCGCCCATCCCGAAGACGCTCAGTGCGGCCCGGCCGAAGAGAAACCAGCCTGCGGCCAGCGTGGCGCCGCCGCTGGCAAGATCGGCGGCGGCGGAACGCTCCGCGGCATCGGCCCGCAGCTCGTTTTGCCAGAGTTCGGGCGGGGTGTGCAGCAGCGACTCCCACTCCGGCTGGCCGCGCAGGCCGCTCAACTTCGGGTGGCGCAGGAATTCCTCGGCCAGGCCTTCGCGGGATGCCTGCCAGCTGCCGTGACCATACGGCAGCTCGAGGACTTCCGTGATGAGCAGCCATTCGATCCGCTTCTGCGAACCGGTCTTGAACTTGGCCGGGACCGACTTGAACCACTCGCTCGGCGCCAACCAGCCGAGCCTGCGAATCCACTCCACGGCGCTGCGGAGGAGGGCGTACGGCAACGCCCACAGGAGATTGAGGGGATTGGTGACGAAATCCTCCTTCACCGACTCGGAGTGAATTCTCCACATGCCGCGCCAGCCATGATGCCGCTCACAGAAGTCGCCGATGCGCCCGCGGCGTTCCGCCGTGTAGCGGCGAATCGACTCTTCCATCGCGGCCCAGATCTCGAGGATCTCGGCGGGGTCTTTGGACGGTACCGTCACTCGTCAGAAGGGGAGAGCGTTGGCGACGGAGGCAGGGCTGGTTTCGAACCGATCGACCGCGGGTGGACCGTTGTCGGCCTCAACTGTGCTTGGGCGGCTCTGCTTTCGGATCGGCCTTGGGCTCGCCCGCCGGAGTGCCGAGAAACGCTGGCAGGTTCAACCCGACGCTCCGCGCGACTTCATTGATCGGCAGCACGCCCTTGTAGAGATCCTGCACGAACTGGCCGGCGCCCGCGTTCGTGCCGTTGCCGCCACCCATGACGACGATCTTCTCGAACTGCAGTCCCTTGATGGCTCCGGCCTGGATCTCCGCGATGCGCACAATGTTCTCCGCGACGAGCAACTGCGTGGCACCGGACGTGCCGTCCGCCACCTGGAGCAGTTTCTCGAAGCCCTGCGCCTTGGCGTCGAGCAGCGCGCGCGTGCCCTCGGCCTCGGCCGTGAGCTTGGCCTGGATGCCGCTCGCCTCGGCGCCGAGCTTGGCCTTGATGCCCTGCGCTTCGCCTTCCGCGACCCGCCGGATACCCTCGGCTTCGGCTTCCTTCTGAATGATGTAGGCAGCGGCCTGGCCCTCCTGAATGATCTTGGTCTGCGCGGCCTTCGCCTCGGCATCGATACGGATGCGTTCCTTGTCGATCTCCGCCTTCACGATCTGCTCCGCCTGCAGGTGGGCTTTCTCCATCAGGGCGCGCGCGACTTCGGCCTCCTGTTCGGCCTTGTAGCTCTCCTGCAGGGCGCGCGCCTCGGCCACCTTCTGCGCGGCCTCGGTCCGGCGTTTCGCCTCGGCCTGTTCCATGGCCAGGTCGGCGTTCGACTTGGCAATCACCACCTGCGCGGTGTTTTCGCCCTTGCGCGCCTCGGCCTGGGCGGTGGCGACGCGAATCGCCTGCTCGCGCTCGGCCTCCGCCTTGCCGACCGCACCGCGCTGGTTTTCCTGCGCCACGCGAATCTGCGCGTCGTTGATCGCCTTCGCCGCCGCCTCCTTGCCGAGCGCGTCGATGTAGCCGGAGTGATCCTTGATGTCGCGGATGTTGCCGTTGATCATCCGCAGGCCCACCTTGTGCAGCTCGACCTCGACGCCCTTGGTGATGAGGGCGATCAGCTTTTCACGGTCGTTGTTGATTTCCTCGATCGTCATCGAGGCAAACACGACGCGCATCTGGCCCATGATGATTTCCGAGGCGAGCTGCTCGATCTCGGCCATCGTGCGGCCGAGGAGTCGCGTCGCGGCGTTCTGCATCACCTCGGGATCGGTCGAGATGCCGATCGTGAACGACGCCGGCGTGTCGATGCGGATGTTCTGGCTGGAGAGCGCGCCCTTGAGCTCGATCTCGATGTTGATCGGGGTGAGGTCGAGGTAGCCGTAGCTCTGGAAGAACGGGATCACGAACGTGCTTCCGCCGTGGTAGCAGCGCGAGGAGAGCCCGTTCGCGAGCTTGCCATAGACGACGAGGATGCGGTCCGGCGGGCACATCCGGTAGCGCGAGATCAGCGTGAGGACGACGATCAGCAGGAACAGGACGAGCAGCGAAACGGCGATGATTTGGACGGTCATGGCGGGCATGGGAGGGTTGAAGAGGGACGCTGAAAGACCTTGGGTCGCGCGCCGCGCGCGGGTCAGAGCCGCACGACGAGCACCGTGCGACTGTCGATGAGGCTGACGACCGAGACCTTTTCGCCGCTGGCGATGGGTCGGTCGGAGCCGCTGATCGCGGCGAGTGTCTCCTGCCGGCCGCCGAAATTGACGATTACCTGCCCGCCGGGCGCCTTGTGGGGAGGCACGGTGACATAGACCGTGCCGACCGCGCCGACCGCCTGCTTGATCTGCACCGTGCCATCGCTCCGCATCGAGAGAATGGCGCGAAACATCGCGACGACGATCGCCATGATGGCGCCGCCGGCACCGAAGGCGATCAGCAGCGCGGCGCCGATGGGGAGACCCGCGTCGAGCGCGATGCCACCGGCCCAGCCAAATCCGAGGAAGAAACCCGTGAGCGGCTTGATCGAAAAAATGCCACCGCCGCCGTGGTCGACGCCGGCGACATCGACAGCGTCGACTGCATCCGTGTGCTCCATCCCGATGAAACCCAGAATCGCCAGGACGATTGCGATGAGCCCCGCCACCATCCCGATGCCGTAGAAGAGCTGCTTGGCCTGAGTGAGACTCTCCCACCAGCCGGAAATCTGATCGATGAGCGCGAGGGTCATAGGGGTAGGGGACGCCCTTCGCAGATACCGCGGGTTCCGCGTATTACAATTCTGTTTCCCATCTCATGACTCACTTGGGTCACCGGCCGGCTCCCTTCGCGGATCGGAACCACGCGGCCGGAATGGCGGCGCCAGCATGGATGCGAGAAGAAAGGGTGCAGCCAGACGCGGAGCGCTGCGCTTCGTCGCAGCCAAGGCGCTGACGAAGCAGCGCCTTTCGATTCACGACTCCATCGTGCGGGAGACCGCACTAACGCGAGGAGCGATGCGCCCGCAACTGCCGCAACGCGGAGGCGATCATGAAGCCGCCGGCTTCGTCGGTCGCGCGGCCCACCACGCTCATCTCGTATCCGCCCAGGGGCTTCTCGCCCGGCAGGCCGACGTATTGCGCGCCGTCGCCGTTGGAGTAGCCGAGCACCAGCGTGTGGGGAAACGGCGAATCCTTCTGGATGGCCTGCGAGAGTCCGATCAGCGGTTCACCGGGCAGCGCGACGAGCGCGAGGTCGCCCATCGTCATGACTTGGATCTCGGCGTCGAGGGTGGGGCGCTGGAGATGGTCGGCCGCCTCCTTGATCAAGGGCAGGCCGATGATGGCCTGCGAAACGGCCAGTGGCGCCGGCGGCAGCGGGTGGGCCTGGGCCGCTGCCTGCGTGGCGCGAGCCGCGATGAAGGCGCCCATCTCCCGGGCCGATTCGAGTCCGCGCCGGGCCGGGACGATGTCTCCGCCGCAGCCTTGCACGAAGAGCACTTCGCCGCCCAGCGCCGCCTTGAGGCTGCGGCACGCCGCGCCCGGCCAGTCGGCGGAGATGCCCTTGTTGGTCGGATAAACCGACACCGCGTGGCAGGCGAGATGCAGCAGGGTCACCACCGGCTGGCCGGTCGCGCCGCGAAAACAGAGCACGGTGGCGGTGGCGTCCACGGGTCCAAAGCGCAGTCCGCCGGGCAGGGTCGTGGGATCCGCGGGTTGCGCCATGCTTTGCACGGTGCCGTCCGGCCGCAGGGGCCGCCGATTGAAAAGCCACTCGGCGACCGAGGCGCGGCCGATGGCAAGCGTCACGGGTTGCCGCGCGGCATCCGCCTGCCGGGCCGCCTGCGCGCAGTGTCCCGGCAGGTCGCGCGCCCATTTTTCCAGATGCTCGTCGGTGTATTTTCGTTTGGCGGGAATCCCGATCCAGCGGTAGCCGGCGGAGAGGGGACCGGAGTGGGTGTGGGAGGCGTTGACGAGAATGTGGCCGGGCGGGATGCCGGTGGCGCCGGCGATGGCGGCGCGAATCGCGGCCACGTCGGACTCGTTGGTCTCGGTGATGTCGAGGGTCACGAGCGCAATGCGCTTGTCGGCCGAGGCCAGGACCAGGACGCGGGCGTGCAGCGGATCGATGACGTGGCCGTAGGGTCCGGTACCGGCCCAATTGTGGGCGGCGACGGAAGGAGTGATATCGACGACGGCCGCGCCGGCGCTGAACGCCGGTGGCGTGGCCGCGGGCAGCGGGGGCAGCACGGGAGCCGCGAGGAGGGCGCCGAGGAGGAGAAACGCACGCATGGTAGGGCCGCGAAGGGCGAACGCGAAGACGGTGGCGGGCGCGGGCCGTGGCGGTCGAGGATCTTTGTTGGCGTCGCGCGGCCGGGAGTTTGCACTGCGGCCATGCGTTGTCGCGTGTTCCTCCTGGCCCTCTTGACGCCTGCGGTGGTGATGGCGGCCGACCCGGTGCCGCTTGTCCGCGCCCACGCGCACAACGACTATGAGCACCCGCGTCCGCTGCTCGATGCGCTTGAACGCGGCTTCGGCAGCGTCGAGGCGGACATCTATCTGGTCGAGGGTCGCCTGCTCGTGGCGCATGACCGCAAGGACGTGAAGCCCGAGCGCACCCTGGAGGCGCTCTACCTCGAGCCGCTGCGGGCGCGCGTGCAACGGAACGCCGGCCGCGTTTTCCGCGGCGGGCCGGCGCTGACGCTGCTCGTCGACGTGAAATCGGAGGCCGCGTCGACGTACGCCGCGCTCCACGCCGTGCTCCAGGGCTATGCGGAGATGCTGACGACGTTTCGCGCGGCGAGCATCGAGGAGCGGGCGGTGACGGTGATCGTGTCCGGCAATCGCGCCGTGAAGGAGATCGCCGCGCAGCCGATCCGCTTCGTGGCGGTGGACGGCCGTCGCAGCGATCTCGAGCAGAACCCCTCGCCGCTGCTCGTACCGTGGATCAGCGAAAACTGGCGGTCGGTCTTTGCCTGGCGCTGGGAAGGGGCGATGCCCGACAGCGAACGGGAGGCGCTGCGGCAGTGGGTCACGC
Organism: Opitutaceae bacterium; assembly: GCA_016793535.1. Lineage (GTDB taxonomy): Bacteria > Verrucomicrobiota > Verrucomicrobiia > Opitutales > Opitutaceae > ER46. The sequence continues at coordinate 32,815 of JAEUHA010000393.1, forward strand.
GCGCCCACGCGCAGGGGCGGAAGGTGCGATTCTGGAACACGCCGGATCGCGCCGAGGCGTGGCGGATTCTGAGCGAGGCCGGCGTCGATGTGATCGGCACCGACGACCTCAAGGGGCTGCAGGAATTTCTTCTGCCCTGGGAGCGCGGCCGTCCCCGGCCGCCGGAATGAAACGTTCGCGGCGGACGAGGGCGTCCGCGCTCCCCGGGCAAAGAACCGCGCTCAGCGGCGTCCCGCCGTGCGACCGAGCGTGTAGGTGAAGTACACCGCGCGCTCCTCGCCGAGTTGGCGATTGGCCCGCAGGTAGTCCACGTCGAAGACATTGTTCACGTTGACCGCGAGGGTGTGGTCGTAGCGGCCGGTGTTCGGCAGCCGATAGCGCACGCCGAGATTCCAGAGCGTGTACGACGGCACGCGCAGCCGCCACTGGTACGTGGTGCGCGTGAGCACGCGCTGGCCGGTGGCGGTCGTGGTGTAGGTGTCGCCGGCGTTCGGCGCCTCCGTCGGCGTCGACGCCACGTGCGTCACGCCGAGGTTGGCGGAGAACCCGCGCAGGCGGCCCGCGATCGGAGCGTACTTCACGTAGGCGCCGCCGTTCTGCGGGGAGATGCCGTTGACGCGGCGGCCGACGGAGAGCGGAAACGCCGAGCCGAAGTCGGTGTAGATCGAATACACGTGGCCCCAGCTGCCGCCGACCTGGAGGGACTCGGTGGCGCGCCAGTTGAGATCGATCTCGAAGCCGCGGACGAGCTGGTTGCCGTCGCGGCGCTGGAACGTGACATAGTTGCCCGAGCCGATCGGCTGTTCCTCGACGTCGGTGACGGACACGTTCTCGCGGATCGCGTAGAAGCCGCTGACGGTGAAGTTCAGGCGGTCGTTGAAGAACGCGCCCTTGAAACCGTAGTCGTATCCGGCGGCGACCTCGGACTTGTAGTCGCTGGCGGCGACGATCGCGGGATTGTCGGCCTGCGGGATGAAGTAGCTTTCGCTGTAGTTGGCGAAGACGCGGAGATTCGACGTGAGCTTGTAGTTCACGCCGAGGTTCGGCTTCAGCTCGGACATGGTCTTGTCGAGCATCTGGCCCGGCACGAAGCCGGCCGGCGGGGCGGTGAAGTCGCGGTGGCGGAAGCGGACCGTGTCGTAGCGGGCGCCGGCGTAGGCGAGCAGGCGGCCGTCGAAGAGCGCGGACTGCTGGCGGATCAGGCCGCCGAGCACCGTGGCGCGCATCTTGCGGATGCGGGTGGAGACTTCCTGTCCGAACTGGAACCACTTCGGAAAATACGCGACCGCGTTGATCGGTTCGAGATTGCGGTTGAGGGCGACGGTCCGGACGGAGTTCCAGGCGACGATGTCGGGATTGGTCGCGCCGGCGTAGTTCCGGCTCGGGTCCCAGCGGTAGTAGTCGTTGATGTCGATCGTCGCGAGCGTGCGGTGCTCGATCGAACGGTTGTTGGTCCAGTAGTGCGCGAGGATGTCGCCCTGGAAGCCGCCGCCGTCCTCGAAGATGAGACCCTTGCTGGGAGTCGCGCCGCGCGCGCTCGTCACCGCCGTGGCGGGGTTGGCGGGGTTGATGTTGATCGCGCCCCACCCGGTGTTCTGGTTGTAGTCCCAGCGCCGGACCTTGTAGTAATTCGCCGACGCGCGGGTGCTCCATACCGAGCTGAGCCGCTTGTCATAGTTGGTGGTGATGCCGGAGTAGCCGCGGTTGAGCTCACTGTTGGGGCCGAACGCGTTGTAGCGCGCGAGATTCCTGGCATAGCCGATCGCCTCGTCGTCGGTGTTCGCGGCCGTGCCCTTCAGGTCGACCACCAGCGGAGCGGCGCTCGGCGGCGCGTGCCGCATCTGGAGCAGGTACTCGGCGGCCACGAGCAGATTGGAGTTGTCGGGAAACGTGTGCTTGAGCGCGAGGTAGTACTCGGTGTTCCGGTTGCGCGCGTACTCCTGGTTGAAATCGCGCTGGTAGTGGCTCGCGGTGAGGATGTACGACGTCTTGCCGAGCGAGCCCTCACGCACCGGCCCCGTCGACTCGAAGGTCACGCGCTCGGTGCCGTAGTCGCCGTAGTTGAGCATCAGCCGCTGGCTCTCACGGGTCTTGGGTGCCTTCGAGATCATGTTCACCATGCCGCCGGGCGACGTGCGGCCATAGATCGCGGCGTTCGAGCCCTTGATGATCTCCATGCGATCGATGTTGCTCGAGCCGTAGCGGCCGAGCCGGAAGAATCCGTCGCGCAGCTGATACGAGGAGCTGAACCCGCGCAGGTTGAAGCCGCCGCCGATGTCGAGGCCGGTGAAGCTGCCGATCTGCACGATGTTGTCCGCGAGCTCGAAGATCCCGAAGTCCTCGAAGAACTCGGCGGTGAGCACGTTGACCGTGTACGGCAGGTCGATGATCTTCGTCGCGACGCGCGTGCCGGTCATCGTCTCGGACGGGGCATAGCCACGGTTGGGATCGGCCGTGACGGAAAATTCAGTCAGCGTGACGACATCGTCCTGCGGCGCCCGGGGCGTCGGCGCGGGTTGGGCGCCGGCGAGGGAGGCCAGGGCGAGCAGGGCGGTGGTGGACGCCCGGAGTGAGGTTTGGGTTCGGTTCATGAGAGGTGACGGCTTGGTGGTCAAAGAGCCTGACGACCGACAGGAACCCCGGCGGGTGGACCGGGGCAAGGTTCAACCGAGAATTCCGGTTGCGCGGGTAGACAAAAGCCTGCGGTTGCTTTCATCCTTAACCGATGAGCAACGGCGTTACGATGAAGGTGATCGCAGCGCAGGCCGGCGTCACGCAGGCCACGGTCTCGATGTGCCTGGCCAACAACCCGCGGATTCCGCCCGCGACCCGGGAGCGGATTCAGGCGCTGGCGCGAAAACTCAACTACCAGCCGAATCCGTACGTTTCGACCCTGATGCGGATCCGGCGGCAGGGAAAGCCGCTCAACGAGAAGCCGGCCCTGGCGCTCGTCTGTGCCCAGCGCACGGCGAGCGGCTGGCGCGATCATCCCGCCCCGACGATCCGGCACATGCGGGAGGGCGCCCTGGAACGCGCCACCCTGCGCGGGTACCGCGCGCAGGAATTCTGGCTGCACCGCGACGGCATGTCGAACGAGCGGTTCTCCGCCATGCTCCACGCGCGTGGCATCCAGGGGCTGCTGATCAGCCCGCTCGCGGAGGGTGATCCGAATCCGAACCTGCGCTGGGACTATTTCGCGACGGTGTGCCTGAGCGTGCCGCTGCCATCGCTCACGATCACGACGGTCTGCAACGACCACTACTTCTCGAGCCTGCAGATCATGCGCGAGTGCCACCAGCGGGGTTACCGGCGTCCGGGCCTGGTCCTGCGGCGGGCGCACCAGCTCCGGTTTCAAGGTCGCTGGGAGGCGGGCTACCTGCTGGGCGGCGAGATGCTGCCGGGCATGCGACTGGCGAAGCCGCTCTACGGCGACGATTGGGCCGAGGGGGGCCGTCTCCTCGGCTGGTTGAAGCGGGAGAAGCCCGACGTGATCATCACGCCGGCGGCCGATGTGATTGCCGGGACGCTGCACGCCGCCGGCTGGCGGATTCCCGATGACATCGGACTCGCGTTGCTCGCCTGTCCGGAACGCGGCGATCCCCACAGCGGCGTCTACCAGAACGGGCGGTTGATCGGTGCCCTCGCAATCGACACCCTCATCAGCCGGGTGGAGCGCCACGAGCGCGGCCTCCCGGAGCAGGCCACGACCCTGATGGTGGAGGGGCAATGGAACGAAGGGCGGACGTTGCCGCCGCGCGCCGTGGGCGCACGGGGTTGAACGTTGAAGGTTGAAAGGTGAAAGACCGACCCGGATCGATGGGTGACCAGGGAGTCTTCGCCTGCGAGGCGCCTCAACTCCCAGCGTCTTTCAACCTGCGACTTTCACCTATCAACTGCGGCGCGCCTCAGCTGCGCCGCTTCCAGCGGTCGAACAGCACCGCCGCCAGCAGGATGAGTCCGCGCGCGACGTACTGATAAAACGTCGGCACGTTGAGGAGGTTCATCGCGTTCTGGACGATGCCCATGATGAGCACGCCCGCGATGACGAAACCCATGCTGCCGATGCCGCCGGTCAGTGAAACGCCGCCGAGGACGCACGCGGAAATCACCTCGAGTTCGAACCCGAGCGAGGCGTTGGGCTGGCCGCTGGTCATGCGCGCGGCCAGCACGATTCCGGCGAAGGCCGCCATCAGCCCCTGCAGCGTGAAGATCACGATCTTCACCCGCGCGACCGGGATGCCGGCAAGATGCGCGGCCTCGGCGTTGCCCCCGACGGCGAGCGTGTCGCGGCCGAAGACCGTCCGGTTCAGCACGAAGGCGAACACCGCGAAGCAGGCGACCGTGATCCACACCGGCGTCGGCACGCCGAGCAGCGCGGAATTGCCGAGGGCGAAGAAACCCTCCTGCGCGATGCCGACCGCCTTGCCGTCCGAGATGATGAAACCGAGCCCGCGCACGATCTGCATGGTGGCGAGCGTCGTGATGAGCGCGTTGATCCCGAGTCGGGCCACCACGAAGCCGTTCGTGAAGCCGGAGGCCGCGCCGAGTCCGAGTCCGGCCAGGACCCCGAGCGTGATGCTCCCGGTCCGGGTCATGACCACGGCCGCGAGCACGCCGGCGCAGGCGACGACCGAGCCGACGGAAAGGTCGAAGTCACCCGCGGCCAGGCAGAACAGCATCGTGCACGCGACCATGCCGATCGTGGTGACCGCGAGGGCGAGGCCCTGGAGATTGCGCCACGAGAGAAAATTTTCCACGAACAGCGCGCAGCCGGCAAACAGGAGCACGAGCACGAGCAGCATGCCCGCCCGGTCGAGGAAGGCGGCGAGCGGGGAGCGTGCCGCAAGGGCGGCGGGAGGGGGCGGGGCGGAATCCATGTCGGTCGTCCGGATCAGGGCGGCGCGGCCGACTCCAGCGGCAGCGCGAGGCGCAACAGGGTTTCCTCGGTCGCCGCGGCCCGGTCAACCACGGCGGCGAGCCGGCCCTCGCGCATGACGGCGATCCGGTCGGCCACGCCCAGCACCTCCGGCAGGTCGCTCGACACGAAGATCACGCCCACGCCGTCGCGGGCGAGGTTCTGGATCAGGGTGTAGAGCTCGCCCTTGGCGCCGATGTCGATGCCGCGGGTCGGCTCGTCGAGCAGGAGCACGTGCACCGGCTCGGACAGCCAGCGGCCCAGGATCACCTTCTGCTGGTTGCCGCCCGAAAGGTGGCGGATCAACCGGCCCGGCTCCGGCGGGCGCACGCGCAGCCGCTCGATCTGCGTGCGGGCGTTGGCGGTCTCCCAGGTATCATCGATCAGGATACCGGCGCGGGCCCGCCGCCGGCGGGCGCTCAGGTTGAGGTTCTCCAGCACGGAGCGGACCGGGATGATGCCGTCCTTCTTGCGGTCCTCCGGGCACAGCACGACGCCCGCGGCGATGGCGGCGCGGGGGGAGTCGAGGGCAACGTCGCGACCCCGGACGCGCACGCGGCCTCCGGTGCGCAGCACCGTCCCGAAGATCAGGCGCAGAAGTTCGCTCCGACCGGCGCCGACGAGCCC
>JAEUHA010000420.1 GCA_016793535.1 Opitutaceae bacterium
CCCATTTCTCGATGACCAGGCCGTCGTGCGTGAGCACGCCGCGCGACTCGGCGTGCAGCGGGCCGCCGCGCGGCGGCAGGCCCAGCATTTCGGCGAGCTGGCGGCGCTGCTCGGCCGGAGTGGCGGCGTAGGCCGGAACCACGAGGCCAACGATGAGGGTGAGGCCGCAGACGAGGGAGGCGAAGCGTGACATGGGGCGGAGAAAAGGGGACGACCAAACGAACGCGGGGCGAACCGCACGCCGGCGGTCGAGCGTGCGTCGAAACGGCGGCAGGTCGATCGGAATGCGCACCGCACCGGGGGCGGGCACGGTTCGTTGCACAATTGCTTTGTCGCTGGGGGCCGGGTGCTTTTCCGTGGCCGGCCCAATTCCGCATGAGTGTGATCCCTCCTTCCCGACCAACACCGTGGACGCTCGCGGTGCTCGGCGTGCTGGCGTTCGCGCTGCTGGCCGTGCGCTTTTCGCCCAACTGGATCGCGTTTCAGCGGGTCGTGCGGGAGGCGAAGGCGGAGGCGGAGTCTCCCGCCCACCTGGCGGCGATCGACCGGGCGGTGTTCAGCGGACATTCCGAGCGGGGACTGCACGTGATCCGGCAGGCGCACGATTTGAACGCGGAGATCGACAACTCCGTGCACAAGATCGTGCGCTGGCGACTGCTGGTGCCGGCGGTGGCGCATGTCCTGCGGCTGCCGGATGGGGTGACGCTGGGCCTGGCGCACGTCGGCTGCCTTGCGCTGGCTCTCGTGCTGGTGGGAATCGGGCTCGGCCGGTCGCGGGCGCCGGAGCACCCGCGGCGCGAGGCGTTCTGCCTCGCGGTGATCGCGGGCGCATCGGCGCCGTTTTTCACCTCCATGGGCTGGGTCGGGTACTACGATTCGCTGCTCGCCCTCACGCTGCTCGGCGTGGCGTTCGCCCGGCCGCGCTGGGTCGTGGTCGCCGCGTGCCTGACCGGTCCCTGGATCGATGAACGCTTCGTACTCGGGTTTCCCCTCGCGCTGGGCATCCGCTGGTTGCTCGCGGACCGGGGGACGCAGGGCGTGCTGGCCTGGGGCCGGCAGCAGGCGTTGATTCCGTGCCTGCTGGTGGCGGCCTACGCCGTGCTCCGATTGAGCTTGGGCGGGTCCGGGGGCTCCCAGACCGTGATGGATTACCTCGATGAGTTCGTGTTTTCCGGGACCTATCCGGGCGGTCAGCGCCTGCTCGGCGCGTGGGAAGGACTGCGGCTGGGGTGGGTGCTGGTCGGAGTGGCGGTGACCGGGACCTGGCTCGCCTCGCGGGCTGGGAGTCGGATGCCCGCCGGACTCCTGGCGACCGGCATCGTGCTGACCGGCGTGATCGGACTTTTCACCGCGCTGGACATGAGCCGTTCCATGGTGCTGCTCCTCCCCGCGGTGCCGCTGGGGTGGGTCTTCGCCGTGCGCACGACGTGGTGGCGGCGCTACCACGCGGGTCCGATCCTGGCGGGCCTAGCCGTGGTGCTGCCCGCCAGCCAGGTCGTCGCGCACACAACGCTGTCCGTCGACGCGCTGTGGTCGTATTCCGTTCCCCAGATGACCGCGGAAAACAACCTCGGCCTCCTCTACGCGAAAGGGGAGGGCGTGCCGATCGATGGGGTGCGGGCCGCCCGCTGGCTCCGGCGTCCGGCGGAGGAGGGCGTGGCCATTGCGCGCAACAACCTGGGTCTCCTCTACGCCATGGGCCGGGGCGTGAAACACGACAATGCCGAAGCGGCGAAATGGTTCCTGCTCGCGGCCGATCAGGGCGTCGCCGTTGCGCAGGAAAACCTCGGGGTGCTCTACGCGAACGGCGACGGCGTGCCCAAGGACCTGGTGCAGGCGCATCGCTGGCTCAACCTGAGCGTGTTGAACGGTCAGACGACTTCCGCGGAAAAACTCGCGACCATCGAGCGGGTGATGTCCCCGGCGGACATCGCCCGGGCCCGGGCGCTGGCCCAGCAGTGGATCGAGGAGCGGAAGAAAAAGCCCGCGAGTCCCGGGCCTTGATCCGTTGACCGGGCGCCGTGAGTCGCGCCCGGCCGGGGCCGGTCATTTGCGCTCCGCTTGTTTCTCCGCCGCCCGACCACAGTTTCCGGCGCACGAGCCTGATTCCCCACCGGACTTGCCGCCACCGCAGTTGCCGCACTGGGCGCCGCCGGTCGCGGTGTTTTCCTTGGGCGCTGCCGGCGCCGGCGCGGAGGCGGCGACGGCCGGATGCTTGACGTCGTGCTCGGGCCAGCCCTTGGCCACGAACTTCGAGACGATCTGCGCGTGGTTCTGGGCAATCTTCACCGCCGCCGGGGTCTTGCCGGTCATCACCACGCGAAGGCCTTTCGCGGTCGGCTCCACTTTCAGGTCCAGGTCCTTGTAGTGCCGCACCATTTCGTCATAGGCCGGATCCCAGCGGCGCACCGCCAGGCCGGAATCCAGGCGCTCGCGCATCTGCTGCACGTGGGCGCGCAGCGTCCGCGCAATCTCGGGATCGTCGGACTCCGTGAGGGCGGTGTAGCCCGTGGCCGTGAGCGTCACCGAGCGCTGCACCGCCGCATGCTGGTCGAACAGCCGGTGGATGTTGTCGTGGGCCTCCGGGGGCAGGCCCTGGGCGAAGGCGGGGGCGGCGAGCGCACCCGCGGCGACGGAGACGATCAGGAGGGACAACGAAGTCTTCATGGGTCTGGTAAGTGCTTATATGAGTATATGCGCATTTAGTCTTGTCAAGTGGCGCCCGCGAAATCCGGGGTCCGGGGCGGCGCGGTGCGTCCGCGGGCTTCCCGCACTGCGGGCTGGGCAAGCGGCCGGCAAACGCTAGAACCGGCTCCGCTTTCCCCGCCCATGCCCTCCGTTTTCCGCCGGTCCCTGTCGGGTTTCGTCCTCACCGCCCTCGTGGCGTGGCCGTGTGCGGCCCGTGCCGCCGCGCCCGCGAACGCCGACTGGGCGGTCTACCTCGGGGACAAGCACCGGAGCCTCTACTCGCCGCTGCAGCAGATCAACCGCGCCAACGTCGCCCAGCTCGAAGTGGCGTGGACCTTCGACACCGGGGAGAAGGGCGAGTATCAGGCGAACAACCTCGTCATCGGCGGCGTGCTCTACACGCCGACGCCCAGCCGCAAGGTCATCGCGCTCGACGCCGCGACGGGCCGCGAGCTCTGGCGCTGGGATCCGGCGACGACGCCGGCGGGTGTCGGCGGACGCCGGCAGCGCGGCCTCGTCTTCTGGCAGGACGCGGCGGGCGGTGAGCAGCGGCTGTTCACCGCGGTCGGGAATTTCCTCTTCGCGCTCGATCCGAAAACGGGCCGGCTGATCCCCGGCTTCGGCGAGAACGGCGCCATCCCGCTGGGCCAGGGCCTCGACGTCGAGGGCACGCCGCGCGTCGGCCTGAACACGCCCGGAGTCATCTTCAAGGACACGCTGATCATCGGCGGTGTCGGCGGGCCCGGCGCGGTGCGCGCCATCGATGTGCGCACGGGGGCGCGGCGCTGGATCTTCCATCTCATTCCGCGGCCGGGCGAGTATGGCCACGACACGTGGCCGGCGGACGCGTACAAGACCGCCACCGGCGTCATGCCGTGGTCCGGCCAGTCACTCGACGAGCAGCGTGGCATCGTGTACGTCGCGACCAAGACCGCCGAGCCCGACTTCTACGGCGGCGATCGTCACGGTCAGAACCTGTTCGCGAATTCGCTCGTCGCCCTCGACGCGACGACCGGCCGGCGCCTCTGGCATTTCCAGATCGTGCATCACGACCTGCTCGACAAGGACCTGCCCTGTCCGCCGGTGCTGCTGACCGTCACGCACCGCGGCCGGAAGGTGGACGCGGTGGCCCAGGGTTCGAAGCACGGCCTGCTGTTCGTCTTCGACCGCGTGACGGGCGAACCGCTCTGGCCGATCGAGGAGCGTCCGGTGCCGGCGTCGGACCTGCGCGGGGAGAAGGCCTGGCCGACGCAGCCGTTTCCCACCAAGCCCGCGCCGTTCATGCGCCAGCGTTACACGGAGGACGACGTCTCCGACATCACGCCCGAGGCGCGCGCGCTGACGCTGGACCGCATCCGGATCTCGCCCAACTTTGGTCCGTTCCCCGCGCCGAGCCTGAAGGAGTCGATCATGTTTCCCGGCTTCGATGGCGGGATGGAGTGGGGCGGCGGCGCGGCCGATCCCGACGGCGTGTACTACGTCAACATCAACGAAATTCCCTGGATCCTGCAGATGGTCGAAACGCGCCGCCCCGACGGCACGGCCCGTCCGCGCGGGGAACGCGACTACCTCGTGCACTGCGCCGCGTGTCACGGCATGGACCGCGCCGGCATCCCGCTGGCGGGCTTTCCGTCCCTGCTCGATCTCGGCGGGCGCCGGACGCGTGAGCAGGCGGCGCAGCTCACGCGGCAGGGGTTCGGGCGCATGCCGGCGTTCGACCGCCTGCCGGAGCCGCAGCGGGAAGCGATTCTCGATTACGTGTATGGCGTCGCGACGCCGGCGGCCGGCGGCGAAAAGAAGGGGAAGAAGGCCGCGCCGGCGGCGGAGGACCGCGGGCCGGCGTATGCGTTTGGCGGCTTCCGGCGCTGGACAGATCACCAGGGTTATCCGGCGATCAAGCCGCCGTGGGGCACGCTCAACGCGGTCGATCTGAACACCGGCGAGGTGAAGTGGAAGATTCCGCTCGGCGAGTACCCCGAACTCACGGCGCGCGGCGTCCCGCCCACGGGCACGGAAAATTACGGTGGACCGGTCGTAACGGCGGGTGGCGTGCTCATCATCGCGGCGACGGCCGACGAGACGATCCGCGCTTTCGACAAGGACACCGGAAAACTCCTCTGGCGCGCGCCACTCCCCTTCAGCGGCAATGCCACGCCGAGCACGTACATGGTGAACGGACGGCAGTACGTCGTGATCTCCGCCGGCGGCGGCAAATCGGGTCGCCCGGCCGGCGGAAGTCTCGTCGCGTTCGCGCTGCCGGTCGCCCGGCCCTGACGCGGCGAGCCCCTCCGGAGCTGACGACTCCGGCTACGGAGCGGTAGCTTCCAGCTTCCGGCGGGTCGGACCCGGCTGGAACCCCGGAACCGGAGGCGCCGGCTGCGCGGGGCGACGGGTCGGATTCCCCGCGGTTTCCAGCGTTGCCCCACGCCGTGGAACTTTCCGAAACTCATCCCACCCATGAGACCCCTGCTTCCCGCCATCCTGCTTGCCACGTTGGTTTCCGTCGCGTCCGCCGCCTCGGATTGGACCATCGCCACCGTCGCAGGCACCGGCGTCCGCGGTTTCAGCGGCGACGGCGGCCCCGCCACGGCGGCGCAGATCGACGATCCCTTCGGCGTCGTGCGCGGCCCCGACGGCGCGTTGTGGTTTTGTGAATACGGCGGCCAGCGGATCCGCCGGATCACCCGCGACGGCAAGATCAGCACCGTCGCCGGCACCGGCCAGGTCGGCTACACGGGCGATGGCGGGCCGGCGCTCCAGGCGACGTTCAACAAGCCGCACGAGATCCGGTTCGACGCCGCGGGCAACATCTTCATCGCCGACATGGTCAACCAGGCC
>JAEUHA010000454.1 GCA_016793535.1 Opitutaceae bacterium
CTTGTGTCTTTGCGGTGGGGCCGGGGGGGGCGGGCCGGCCCCCGCGCGCTGCCCTCCCGGGGGGGCGGGGCCGGCCCCCGCTCCCGGGATAGCGAAGCTTCCAGGAGTGGAAAGCCACCTGGCCCAAATTGGCTTGAAACCTAAACTCCACCGGCCCCCGATGCCGGGCGCCTCCCATGAAGACCGTCGTCCCCTCCGTGTTGCTCACCCTCGCTCTCGCCTGCTCCGGCTTTTCCGTCACTCCGGTGGCGGCCGCAAACGCCACGGTACCGGAAGCCGCGGCCGCGCGCGGGCTGGCGGGACAGTTCAAGGGCTCGTGGAAGGGCAGCGACCAAAACTCGGGCGACCTTCGCCTCGGCTTCACGCGTGATGGCGAAGGCAAGTGGAGCGCCGAAGCGTCGTTCACGTTCGAGGGTACCACCGTGCCCACGCGAATGAAGACGGTCCGCGTGGAGGGAACGAAGATCGAGCTGCTCTTCGAATGGGACGCCGACGGCAACGTTTCGCACAGCAAGGTCACGGGTGAGCTCAAGGGCGACAAGCTCGAGGGTGCCTACGTGACCGGCGGTGGCGCCGGTGAGACGCGGGGCACCTGGACGGTGACACGCGTGTGAGGCGTGTGCGCCCGGGTGGGCAACCGCTCCGGCCGCGGGTCGCCGGGCGCTAGCGGGGCGCGATCGGAGTCTCGTGCACGACCGCCCCGGCGACGTCGTGGTGGCGGACGATCATGCGCGGCGCGTTGTTGACGCGTTCGACCGTGACCGTGATGAAGCCGCCCTTCAGCCGGAAGAATTTCTGCACCGCCTCGTCGCCGGGCTGCGGCGTGTAGCCGCCGGCGTGCACGTCCGACGACGGACCGGAGCCGAACTCACGCAGCCCGGTGTCGGGATCGATCGAGCGATACTGCCAGTGGCGATCGCCGTTGACGATGATCAGGTTCGGCTGCGCGCCGAGGAAGCGGCGCATCTCATCGCCCTCGGTCTTGAAACCGATGTTGGCGTGATTGTCGCGCTTGTTGCCCCGGTCGGGGCCGACGTAGGGCGTCGGCGAGAGCAGGACTTTGAACGTCGCGTCCGACTCGGTGATGGTCTGCTTCAGCCACGCTTTCTGAACCGGGCCCAGGATCGTCTTGGCCGGACCGTCGGGATCCGTGTTGGGACTGCGGGCGACGCGGCCCTCGGTGATCCAGATCTGCAGGTCACGCCCGTACCGGACGGTGCGATAGGGCAGCCGGCTCGACGGCGTCTGTTCGTGGAAAATCCGGACACCCTCGTCGAAGGTCAGGTCGCCGTAGGTCTGGCCCGGCCAGCAGTCGTTGCGCAGGATGTCGTGGTCGTCGTAGGTGAAATACGCGGGCGTCGTGCGATGAAACGTCCGCAGGTGCGGCAGCGCGTAGAGCCGGTTCCACTTGAAGCGGGCGAGCTCGGGCGAGGTCGCCCAGGGTCCGGCCTTGTCGTAGTATTCCACGTCGCCGGTGTGGACCATGAAGTCGAGGGCGAGCTGGCGCATCGCGTCGTAGATGCGATGGCCGTTCACCGGATCGTCGCGCCGCGGATAGTCGCCGCAGGTCACCGACGCGAAGCGCACGGTCGCCACCGCCTCGCGGGCCGGCGCGGTGCGGAATGAACCGCGCTCGGTCGGGCCCGCGGCGCCCGCGGCGTCGCGCGATTCCACCGTCACCTCATAGCGGGTCGCGGGCCGGAGGCTGCCGATCGGAAACTGCCGCGTATGGTCGCGCTCCGGCGCCACCTCGGTCCAAGGCGTCTGGATACGGCCGGAGCCGTCGGTCGCGGCGACCGTGACGCGCACCGCCCCGGGGGCGCCGGGCAGCGCGCCGAGCATGTCCGCGAGCGTGCGCCCCGGTGCAATCTGCGCGCGCCAGTCGAAGGTGCCCACGATCTCGCGCTGGCCCGGCGGCACGGCGGGATCGATCCACGCCGCACCGTCCCATTTTGCCTCCGGGGTGGCGGTCAGCCGCGTCCAGACCACGACCGAGTCGGCCGTGACTTCGCCGAGCTTGATGCCGTTGCCCTGGTGCACGCCCGCGGCGTGAAGGAGTCCGGGCCCGCCCGTCAGGAGGCCCAGGGCAAGAACGGCAAGAAGACGGCGTGGCGCACAAATCATGGTGGGGAGGGGACAGGTTGCTTTGAAAGCCATCGGGGCCGGGCTGTCGAACTCCGACGGCGGGAGAATGGCCGCCCGACCGCAGGGCGCAGAAACGGCTCCTTCCCTTTCGGGGCTTTCGTGTGTTTCGTGGTCGCTCCCTTCTCGCTCGAACATGGTCGATTCGAAACCTCTCCTCGCCGTCACGCTGGGCGATGCCGCCGGCACCGGGCCCGAGCTGATCACCCGCGCCTTCTCCGATCCGGAAGTCAGGGCGGTTGCCCGGCCGTTCGTCGTCGGTGACGCCGGCACCGTCCGGGCCGCGCTCGCGATCACCGGGGTCTCCGCGACGGTGCGCGTGATCGGGCGCCCCGCCGACGCCGGCGACGACCGGGCCGTGATCGACGTCCTCGACCTGGCCAATCTCGACGCGGGACGGATGGTGCGCGGGCAGGTCAGCGCCGAGACCGGGCGGGCGGCCTACGAGGCGATCCGGCGGGCGGTTGAGGTTACCCTCGCGGGCGAGGCGGCGGCGGTCGTGACTTCGGCGATCAACAAGGCGGCGCTGCATGCGGCGGGCTTTCGTTACGACGGCCACACGGAGCTGCTGGCGGAGCTGTGCGGCGGGCCGAAGGTCACCATGATGCTCGTCGCCGGCAAACTGCGCGTCTGCCACGTGAGCACGCACGTGTCGCTGGCGCAGGCGATCGCACGGGCCAGGCCGGAACGGATCCTGGAGGTCGTGGCGCTGGCCGACGCCGGTCTGCGTCAGCTCGGCGTGGCGCGCCCGCACCTCGCGGTGGCCGGCCTCAACCCGCACGCCGGCGAGGGCGGACTCTTCGGCACCGAGGAGATCGAGTTCATCGCGCCGGCCATCGCGGAGGCGAACCGGCGCGGGTTTCACGTCAGCGGTCCACACGCGGGCGACACCGTGTTCTTCCGCACCCTGCAGGGTGAGTTCGACGGCGCGATCGCGATGTACCACGACCAGGGTCACGTGGCGGCGAAGATGCTCGGCATCTGGCAGGGCGTGAACGTCACGCTCGGGCTGCCGATCATTCGTACGTCGGTCGAGCATGGGACCGACTTCGCCCACGCGGGTACGGGCCGGGGCGATCCGCGCAGCCTCGTGCAGGCCTTGAAACTGGCGGCGACGATGGCGGTGCACCGCGTGCGGGCAGGCGGCTGAGTCATTGGATCGCAACCGACGCGAGCGGTGGACAGGATGAACCGGATTTACAGGATGAATTCCGAGGCAGGCTGGGACGAGTGAAGCGGTCGCATCGATTGAATCCTCCCACCGGTCCAAAATTCATGTGTGCCATCGTCCGGCTTTTCGGTGATTTCATCCTGCGAATCCGGTTCATCCTGTCGTCCGTTGGCTTTGGTCGCCGCGTAAGGGCCGTCGCCCTGCTCTGCGGCGCCGTCATGGGATCGGTTCCGGTGCGGGCCGGAACCGTGGCGCGGTGGCGTTTCGAGCCGGCGACCGAGGTGAAGGCGACGGCACCCGTGGCACGCGGCGCGTCGGGTTCCGACCGGGAATGGTGGGTGCTCCCGCACGGGGCCGAACTCGGCCCCGGCAAGTTTGGCCGGGCGCTGTGGCCGGCCGGGTCGGGTCGGGCGGAGGCGGGACGCGTTGCGCCGGCGTCGCGGCGAGCGGTGGCGGACACGGGGCGGCTCGATGGCGTCGCCAATCCGATGGATTCGCGACTCAACCTCGGCGCGCATGACTGGACGCTCGCGTGCTGGCTCTGGCTCGATACCGGCGACACCGGGGAAGGCGTGATCTTCGAAATCGGCTCGGGGCCGGCGGGCGCGAACGAACTCGTGACGCGGTTCAGCGTCCTGCCGCGGGAAAACGCCTTCGTGCTGGCGGGCCTCGCGCCTGTCGTGCCCGGCGCTGCGGCGTCGGTCGGGCGCCGGATCGAGTTCTCCGATCCGGCGGGTCCGCCGGACGGCGTCGCGCACCTGGAACACGTGACGCTGGGGCTGTCCGGCGCCGGCTTGCCCCGGCGGCAGTGGGTGCACGTCCTCCTCGGGCACGACGCGGCGGCGGGAGTGCTCCGCTTGTTCCTCGGCGGGCGGCTTGCGGCGCTCGCCCCGCTGCGGCTGATGGCCCTGCCGCGTGGACCGGCGGCTTATGTGGCGCTGGGCTGCGACGGCCGGCGGGAACGCGTTCTGCCCGGTGCGTTGGACGAACTCCGGGTGAGCGATCACGCCGCGCCCGGCAGCGATTTCACTCCACCCGAGACGCCGGAGCCGCCGGAACACCCATGAACGATTACTTCCTCGCCGACGATCTCAGCGGCGCGCTCGATGCCGCGGCGGCGTTTCACCAGGCCGGCCGGCGGGTGGTGATTGCGCTCGATGCGGAGGCCTGGCCGGCGGTGGGGCCGAACGACGTGGTCGGCGTCACGACCGAGACCCGCAATGCCGCACCGGACGAGGCGGCGCGGGTCGTGACGCAGGCGATCGCGCGCGGGCGCGCCCGGGGCGGTCGGCTGCGTTACAAGAAAATCGATTCGACGTTGCGCGGGCCGGTGGCGGCGGAAGTCGCGGCGCTCCTGGCGGCCTGGCCGGAGGCGCGCGTGCTTTTCGCCCCGGCGAATCCGCGGGTGGGGCGCACGGTGCAGGCCGGCCGGCTGTTGGTGCGCGGCGTGCCGGTGGCGGAGACGGAGTTTGGCCGCGATCCGATCTGGCCGGTGCGGGAAAGTGCGTTGCGCGCCTTGCTGGGCCCGGCGGCGGGCCCGCGGGTGGTCATTCCTGACACCGCCACCGAGGCTGAGCTGCGGGCCGCCGTGGCGGAGATGGAGGCGGAAGCCGGACCGTGGGTGCCGGTGGGGTCGGGGGCGCTGGCGCGCGCGGTGGAATCGGGACCGCAGTCGGCCGGCCCGGCGGCGTCGGGGCTGCCGGAAGAAAACCGCCGTGCCGCCGCCGCGGGTCTCGCCGCGCGCGGTGCTGAGGAAACGCCGCGGGTGCCGCCGCGCGGGCCGGTCGTGATGATTGGCGGCAGCGCCCATCCGGGCAACCGGGTGCAGGCGGCGCGGCTGACCGCGGGGCGCGGCGTGCCGGTCTGCGAGGTCGAGGTGACGGACGGTGAGCGCACCGTGTCCGCCGCCCTGGCGGCGCTGCGGGAATACGGAGGGGTGTCGCTGATGGCGCCGGGTGTGCGGATGGCGGCGACGGAGGCGTTACGGGCGACAGTGGCGGTCAGTCAGCAGGTGCTGGCGCGCGGCGAGGTGGCGCGGGTCTTTGTGACCGGTGGCGAAACCGCGTTTGCGCTGGCGCGGGCGCTGGGAGTCTCGGCGTTCGAATTTCGGGCGGAGATTGAAGCGGGACTGGCCCTCGCGCGTTCAGGCGAGGGTGTGAGCCGGCGGTGGTGGGCGGTGAAGCCCGGTGGCTTCGGCGATGCGGAGACGTGGGTGCGGGCGTGGGATGCGCTCAAAGGCGTCGAATAGGAGAGGGACGCGCGTCGGGTTCCGGGCCGTCGGTCGTCCGGGCGACGGTGAATTTCGGGGAATCGTGCCCGCCGCGTGCGGATGCGGTGGGTAATTCTTCGCAGGGGACGGCGGTGCCGTGGTTGTTCGCCGCGATTACATTCTCCTCTGGCACGCGGGCGAACCCGGGGTGTCCGGGCCCGTGGCATGGAGTCTGCGAGGCGGGGAACGAAAATCCCTCGCGTGCAAAGTCGTGCCCTTGTCTCCGCTGCCGGAGGAATTGGCCGGCGTTGTTACTTTGCTGACACTTATTGTATGTATAACCGTCTTGCTCTCGCTACGCTGCATGGGACAGGTTTGCTGGCCCGCCCGGCTGCGGCTGTTCCTCAAAACTCCCCCCGCTCGTTGATTTTAGCCATGAAGACTCCCCTCGTTGATTCCCGCCGGAACCCGGCACGTTTTGCCCGCTGGTCGCGGCTCTTGTTGGTGTCGGCCGCCGCCGTTTTGACGGGCGCCGCCGCCGTCGCCCAGAGCGTCGGCATTTCCACGGTCGCCGGCCAGGCGGGATCCTCGGGGGTGACCAACGACACGGGGACGCTGGCACGATTCAACCTGCCGTCGGGCCTCGCGAGCGATGGCACGTCGATCTTCATCGCCGATGCGTCGAACAACGCGATCCGCAAGCTGCTGATCTCGACCGGAGCGGTCACCACGCTGGCGACCGGCTTCAATGCTCCCGGTGCCGTGGCGGTGGACGGCTCCGGCAATGCGTTCGTGGCCGATTCGTCGAACCACGTGATCAAGAAGGTGACCTCGGGTGGCACGGTCACCGTGCAGGCGGGCGCGAGCGGCTCGTCGGGTGCGTCCTCGGTGACGTCGGTCACCATGGTCAACGCCCGCTTCAGTTCGCCGCAGGGCATCGCGGTCAATAGTGCGGGCACGATCGTCTATGTGGCGGATACGGGCAACAACGTGGTGCGCCGGATCGACATCGGTGGCGATGCGGTGACCGAGATCGCGACCGGTTTCAAGCCGTGGGGTCTTGCGCTCAATGCCGCGGGGACCGTTCTCTACGTCGCCGACTACACGGGGCACACGATTCGCAGCATCGCCGTCGGCGCGGGTAACACGCTCGCGACCGTCGCGGGCACGCTGAGTACCCAGGGCAGCACGGACTCGCCGGCCCTCTTCCGCTTTCCGCAGGCCCTCACGGTCGACAGCGCGGGCGACCTCTACGTCGCCGACACCGGCAACCATACCATCCGCAAGATTTCCGGTTCCACCGTTACCACGATTGCGGGTACGGCCGGAGCGATTGGCAGCACGGATGCCCTCGGCACCAGCGCCCGTTTTCAGGGTCCGGCGGGTATCGTGGCGACGGCGGTGAACACCTTCTACGTCGCCGACACCAACAACCACACGATCCGCCGCGGTGCGCCGGCCGTGGCGCCGGCGATCACGAGTGCGAACAACACCGCCTTTGCGGTGGGAGTCGCCAGCACGTTCACCGTCACCGCCACCGGTTCCCCGGCGCCGACGTTTAGCGTGACCGGTTCGTTGCCGTCGGGCGTGAGCTTGAACGCCACCACGGGCGTGTTGTCGGGCACACCGTCCTCGAGCGCCGGTTCGCCGTTCGTCGTGACGATCACGGCCAGCAACGGCGTGAGCCCCAACGCGACCCAGACCTTTACGCTCACGGTCAACCAGCCGCCGGCGATCACCAGTGCCAACAGCACGACCTTTGCGGTGAATGTCGCGGGTTCGTTCACCGTGACGGCGACGGGTTCGCCGGCACCGACGTTCAGCTACACGGGTTCGTTCCCGCCCTGGGCTTCGCTGAACACCACGACGGGTGCGATCACCGGCACGCCGTCCAATAACTCGGGCTCGCCGTTCTCGTTCACGATCATTGCGAGCAACGGCGTGGGTTCGCCGGCCACGCAACCGTTCTCCCTTACCGTGAACAACGGCGCGGGCATCGGCACGCATCCGTCCGATCAGACGGCGCTGCAGGGTGCGACGGCGACGTTCACGGTCGTGGCCACGGGCACGCCGGCGCCCACCTATCAGTGGGAGCGGCAGCCGGCAGGTGGGTTTTCCTACTCTCCGCTGTCCGAGGGCGGCAACTACATCGGAACCACGAGCGCGACGCTGTTCGTGACCAACGTCCAGTCTTCGATGAACGGCGACAAGTTCCGCGTCGTGGTCAACAACGGCGTCGGTTCGGCCGTCACGTCCAATGCCGCCACGCTCATCTTCGCCCAGGTGCCCGCCATCACGAGCGCGGCCTCGGCCACCTTTGTGGTCAATCAGTCCGGGAGCTTTACGGTCACCGCGACGGGTTCGCCGGCGCCAACGTTCAGCTACAGCGGTTCGTTCCCGCCCTGGGCTTCGCTGAACACCACCACGGGTGCCATCACCGGCACCCCGACAAGCACGGCCGGTTCGCCCTTCGCGTTCACCCTTACGGCGACGAACGGCATCGCGCCGGCCGCCACCCAGAATTTCGTGCTCACCGTCAGCCTCGCGGATGCCGCCGCCGCGATCTCCACGCAGCCCGTCGATTTGACGGTGCAGTTGGGCCAGACCGCGACGTTCTCCGGCGCCGCCACGGGTACGCCCGCGCCGACGCTGCGGTGGCAGCGCCAGCCGAGCGGGACCGCGGGGTACGTGGACCTCTCCGATGACGGCACCTACAGCGGCACGACCGGCAACACGCTGACGATCCTCAATCCGGTGGCGGGCATGTCGGGCGACCGCTACCGCCTGGTGGCGTCCAATACGGTCAACAGCATCCCGATCACCGTCGCCAGCAACGGCGCCCTGCTGACCGTCAACATCGGCACCGCGATCACGACCTTCGCCGGGACGAGTGGTACGTCCGGAACCGTCGACGGCACCGGCACGGCCGCCCGCTTCAACACGCCGGCCAGCATCGCGGTCGATGCCAGCGGCAACTTCTACGTCGCCGACGCGGCCAACAACATCATCCGCAAGATCACTTCGGGCGGTGTGGTCACGACGCTCGCCGGCCAGCCGGGCGCCAGCGGCAACATCGACGGAGAAGGTTCCGCCGCCCGCTTCAACGGTCCTTCCGCCCTGACGGTCGACGCCGTGGGCAATGTTTACGTGGCCGACACGTACAACCACACCATTCGCGTGGTCACACCGAGCGGTAGCGTCAGCACGGTGGCCGGTTTGGCCAATAACATCGGGTCGGCCGACGGCACGGGCAATCTGGCCCGCTTCTCGTTCCCTGCCGGCATCGCGGTGGACGGCTCGGGCACGCTGTACGTCTCCGATACCTCGAATCACACGATCCGACGCATCACCCTCGGCGGTGTCGTCACGACGCTCGCCGGCAGCCCCGGCGTGTCCGGCAACACCAACGGCCTCGGCGCGGCGGCGCGTTTCGCGTATCCGAACGGCATCGTGGTCACGAACGTCGGCCTCCTCTACGTCGCCGACTCGTTCAATCACATCATCCGGCGGATCACGCTGGCGGGCGATGTCACGACCGTGGCGGGCGGAGCGGGCAGCGCGGGCAGCACCGATGCCAACGGCCTCCTGGCTCGCTTCAACCAGCCCATCGGCATTTCGGCCGATACCTCGGGCAACCTCTTCGTCGCGGACACGTTCAACAACACGATCCGCAAGATCACGCCCTCGGGTGACGTTTCGACGCTCGCCGGCGCCGCGGGCCTCCAGGGCTCGGCGGACGGGGTGGGGAGTGAGGCCCGCTTCTATCAGCCCTTCTCCGTGACGGTCACGACGTCGGGCAATGTCTACATCGCCGACACGCGCAACCACTCGATCCGCCGCAGCGGCACGACCACGGCGCCCGGTATTCAAACCCAGCCGGGCAACCGCACCGTGCCCGCCGGCGGCACGACGACGTTTGCCGTCGTCGCGTCCGGAGTGCCGCAGCCCTCGTACCAATGGCAGCGCCAGCCCGCCAATACGTCCGGTTTCAGCAACCTCACGAATGACACATTCTACAGCGGCGTCACGACGGCGACCCTGACCCTCAACAACGTCCTCTCCACCGCGAGCGGCGACCAGTTCCGGGTCGTGGTCAGCAACGGCATCGCCCCGTCGGCGGTCTCGGATCCCGCGACACTCACCATCGGTGAGGCGCCCGTGATCACGAGCGCCAACACCGCGAGCTTCCGCGCCACCCAGGCGGGCTCCTTCACGGTGACGGCGACCGGCAGTCCGACGCCGACCTACTCCGGCAGCAGCCTCCCGGATTGGCTGACGATCAACCCGCAGACGGGTGTGCTCTCGGGCACTCCGCCGGAAAGCGCGGTCGGGCAGGTCAGCTTCACCGTGCTGGCGACCAACGGCAGCACGACGACCCAGAGCTTCACGCTCGTCGTGACCCCGGCGCTCATCGCCCCGACGTTCCAGACGCAGCCGACCGGAGTGGCCGTCAACCAAGGCCAGTCCGCGACGTTCTCGGTCTCGGTACAGGGTACCGGGCCGCTCACCTACCAGTGGCTCAGGAATGGTGGCGCGATCAACGGCGCCACCGGTTCTTCCCTCACGATCGCCAACGCCCAGATCGGTTCGGCCGGCACCTACAGCGTGCGGGTTACGAACGCGGCGGGATCGGCGATCTCCAATGGCGTCTCGCTGGTCGTGAACACGGTCCCGGTCTTCTCCACCCAGCCGCGTTCGCAGGTGGTCCTCGCCGGCGGCACGGTCACGTTCAACGTCGCCGCGACGGGTGGCAATGCCTTCAC
>JAEUHA010000481.1 GCA_016793535.1 Opitutaceae bacterium
GGAGGCGCTGGCGCGCGCCGATCTCGCGGTGGTGTTCCTCCGCTTCCAGGCGTTTCCCCGCGAGCAGATGGCGCACCTTGATGCCTACCTCAACCGCGGCGGCCCGGTGGTCGGCCTGCGCACGGCGACCCATGCCTTCCGCACGACCGCCGCCGATCCGTTTCACAAGTACTCCTACGACTACAAGGGTACCGACTATGAACTCGGTTTCGGCCATCAGGTCCTCGGCCAGACGTGGGTCGGCCACTACGGCCGGAACCACGTGCAGAGCACGCGCATCACGCTCGTGCCGGAGAAACAGGGACACCCAATCCTGCGCGGCGTGAAGGACGTCTGGGTGCGCGTCGGCGGCTACGTGGGCAAGCCGACCGACGGGGAAGTCCTCACCCTGGCGCAGCCGCTCAACGGCATGACGCCCGACTCGCCGCCCGACGACTCCAAGCCGCCGATGCCGTCCGAGTGGACCCGCACCTACCGCTCCACGTCCGGCGAGACGGGCCGGGTCTTCACCACGCTCTATGGCACGCCCGAGGATATCACCAACGATGGCTACCGCCGGCTGGTGGT
Organism: Opitutaceae bacterium; assembly: GCA_016793535.1. GTDB lineage: Bacteria > Verrucomicrobiota > Verrucomicrobiia > Opitutales > Opitutaceae > ER46. Next base: position 568 of record JAEUHA010000481.1, read on the forward strand.
GAACGGCTGCCTCTGGGCCCTGGGTCTCGAGGCTGCGATCACCCCCGACCTCGCCATCGGCTTCGTCGGTCCCTTCAAACCGAACACCTTCGGGGCCGGCTATGCGCTCGGCGTGAAGCCCGGGATGTATGCCGGTTTCACCAGCCCGATCCCGGCGCATCACAACGTCCGGCAGCCGCCGCCCAAGAAGGCGAATCCGAAGAAGTGATACGGACCGGACGCGGCCCGCTCTTGTACCGGGTTGCTGACTGACACCCCAGCCGATCAACCGCGGGGGGCGCGGATGCACTTCAATCCGCGTTATCCGCGTGATCCGCGGTTTATCCCGCTCGCGCCAAGCTGGTAAACTTAACCGTGGATTACGCGGATCACGCGGATAAGGGAAACATCAGCGCCATCAGCGAAATCCGCGGTCAACCGGCTTGGGCGGTATTCAGCGAGAAGTACAAGAGCTCGGGGAGCCTGGCATCATCGAGCTCTACGATCTCCAGCAGGACCCATTCGAACTTTCCAACCGGATGAACTCCCCCGCGGCCGCCGGCGTGCGGCAGCAAGTGGAGGCCGAGCTGGCACGATTGACTGCACCCTCCCGCCACGCCGGCCGGGCCCCCATTCGCTGAGCAACGGCGACGCAATTTCTCAGATAAAATGGGGATTATCTCCTCCGGATCGGGGATGGCACCTGATATCCTCGCTTGAATTCCCCAGCCGCGACGGAGCGTCGCCGGTCGCGTTTCTCCTTCCCCAACCCATGGTCAGACACCGTGCCGCGCCCTGGCACCGTGTGCCGTTACTCCAGATGCCCCCCCACCCCGAGCAAGCGAGATGGTTCACCGATGAAGTCCACCCGCACGACGCGCAATTGCGGGCCTATCTGCGCGGCAGTTTTCCCGCCGTGCACGACGTGGACGACGTCGTTCAAGAATCCTACTTGCGGGTGTGGCGCATGCGCGCCGAAGGGCCGATCCGGTCGGCGCGGGCCTTCCTTTTCACCGTGGCCCGCCGGCTCGCGATCGACTGCACGCGCCGGTTCGGTGCCTCGCCGATCGTCGCCGTGGAGGATCTGGCGCGGCTGACCGTGGCTGACGAGGCGGCCGATGTCGCAGGGAAGGCGGATCTACACGAACGCGTGGCCCTGCTCGGCGAGGCGGTCGGCACGTTGCCGACGCGGTGCCGCGAGGTTTTTCTCCTCCACAAGATCCAATGCCTCTCGCGCCGCGAAACGGCGGAGCGACTCGGGCTGGCCGAAAAGACGGTCGAAGTGCAAACCGCGCGCGCGATGGAACGCTGCGGCGAGTATTTGCGGCGGCGCGGCGTGACAGGGCTTTTTTCCGATGAGCGCGCCTGATCGCGATTCCAGCAATGTCCGGGCCACCGAGGACGCACTGCGCTGGCTGCGCGGCGCACGGGCGGAAACGGTGCTGGTGGCGCAGGTGAAACGCGTGGTGCGTGCTCGCCGGCTGCGCCGCGCGGCGGTGTTGGCAGGAGCGGCCGCCTTGGCGATGGGACTCTGGGCTTCCTTCAGGCCTGCGTCCGAAGTGAGACGGCTCGCAGGCCCGACCGCGATCGTCACGGAGCCGAACCGCCGGATCCTGCCGGACGGCTCGGTGGTCGTTCTGCGCGAGGGCGCGGACATCGCCACGGAGTTTTCCGCGACGGTGAGGAGGATCGCGCTGCGCCACGGCGAGGCGCACTTCGAGGTGGTGAAGGATGCCGCCCGACCGTTCGTCGTGAGCGCGAAGGGGGTGGACGTGCGGGCCGTGGGCACGGCGTTTACGGTCGGCTGGGGTGGCGCCGGGGTGGAAGTGCTGGTGACCCATGGCCGCGTCGCAGTGGAGCCCGCCACCCACGCCGCGGCGCTGGTCGACGCGGGGCAGCGGGCCCGCGTGCCGTCCACCGGCACCACGACGGAAATACGGGTGCTTTCCGCTGCGGAACTTGCCCAGGCCGCCGCTTGGCGCGCGCCGCAGATCGAGTTTTCGCAGACGCCGCTGGCCGAGGCCCTCGAACTGATCAATGCCCGGCTGGGTTCCGCCGGCCACCGTCGGATCTCGGCCGACCCGGCGGACGAGCGGCTGCGCGCAATGCGACTGAGCGGGTTTCTCGCGGCCGACAACGCGGAGGGATTTCTGCTCCTGCTCGAAACAAACTTCGGCGTGCAGGCCGACCGCAGCGGGCCCGCGGCCATCGTCTTGCGCGCGAAGCGCTGAGATCTCCGCCGTCGGGAAAAAGATTGTTGTAAGGCGCACGGCCCCCTTCGTGCGTCTTTACCTTATGCCCCAGTCGATTCGCACCAGCGCCACGTGGCGCTGGCTTCTCACTCAGTTCTTGAGCGGGTGGTGTGCCTCGATATTGCTCGCCGCAGTTCCGGCGCGGCAGGCTTTCGACCTGCCAGCGGGCCGGGCGGAGCCGGCGCTCAAGCGACTCTCGCAGCAGGCCGGGGTGCAGCTCGTCTTTGACAGCCGGCTCGTGGAGGGCGTGACCGTCAACGCGGTGCGCGGTGATTTCACCCCTTTGGAAGCAGCGCAGCGCATGCTGGCGGGCACGGTCCTGAGAGCCCGGCGCGACGAACGGAGCGGTATCCTGAGCGTAGTGCGTGAACCCTCGACTGCGCCTCCATCCGCAAAAAAAGCCCCGGCGCGCGCTGATTTTCCGCCGGCAACGCGCGCCGCGACCGAGACCGGCAGCGGCTCCGCCCCTTCTCTAACACCCAAACCCCAGGAAACGCGCCCCATGAGATCTCCCCGCACCCTCCTCGCCGTCCTCACCGGCTGGCTCGCCGCGTCATCGGCTGAAGCCCAAACTCAAACTCCGACGCCCCCGGCCAAGGACGCGGCCGTCCAGCTTTCACCCTTCACCGTCAATGCGGAAGCCGACACGGGCTATGTCGCGAGCAGCACCCTCGCGGGCACCCGCCTCCGTACCGACCTGCGCGATGTCGCCGCCTCGATTTCGGTGATCACCAAGGATTTCATGAACGACATCGCGGCGAACAACCTCGAAGACCTGCTCACGTACACGGCGGGTACGGAGGTCGATGGAGTGGCCGGCAATTTCAGCGCATCCGGCTTCAATTCCGGCGGCTTTCAGGAATTCACGAATGCGATGCGCGGCACCCAGAGCAACACGCGCGTCCGTGGTCTCGGCGCCGCCGACCAGACCCGCGACTACTTCATCACCGATGCGCCGATGGATGGTTACAACGTCGACCGCGTGGAGGTGAACCGCGGGCCCAACGCCATGCTCTTCGGCCTCGGCCGACCGGGCGGCATCGTCAACAGCGGCCTGATCCAAGCCCTGCCAAACCGCACGAAAACGAAGGTCGAAGTACAGTTCGACCAGGAATCGTCCCGGCGCTTTGTGCTCGATCACAACCAGGTGCTGAAAAAGGACCTCCTCGCCCTGCGCCTCGCGACGCTCCAGTCGGATCAGCGCTATCAAATCCAGCCCGCCTACCTGCGCAACGAGCGCTACTTCCTCACCGGCACCTTGCGTCCATGGAAAGGTGCCCAGTTCCGCGCCAGCACCGAAATGGCGAAACAGAGATCCAACAAACCCCACACCTCCCCGCCCATGGACTCGTTTTCGTGGTGGTTTGCGATGGGCAAGCCCGTCTACAACCCGACCACGGGGCTCGGTTCCTACCTCGGCACACCATCGACGAATCCGGCCCTGCAGCCGTTCAATCTCACAACCGGCGCCAGCAGTGCGCAGATCAGCGCCACCAACCGCCCGGGAAATCTGCACGGCGGCATCAACAATAACTCGTCCCTGAACATCATCGCGGAGGACCCCAACT
>JAEUHA010000487.1 GCA_016793535.1 Opitutaceae bacterium
AAGGCAGGTGTTTCCGGTTCAGGCGAGCAGGATGCTCGCCCCACGGTGGCAAACCACCTTGGCCGTCCCCCCTATTCCTTCGGCGGAGGACTGATGCGGGTGGCGCTCGCCGCCAGCGCCTTCAACGCGGCGGTGGCGTTCGGCTCCTCGGCGTTCGCGCTGAAGGCGAACTGCAGGAACGTGCGCCGTTCGGCGTCGGCTTGTCGGAAGGCGGACTCGAAGGCGGCGAGGGCGCCGGGTTTCTGCTCCAGCGCGTCCGCCACGGCGATGCTGAGCGCGGCTTCGGTGTTCTCCCCGGCGAGGCGTTGATAGGGCGCGACGGCTCGCCATGAGGCGGCTGAGCTGAGGTTCAGCCGTGAGGCCATCTCCGCATCGAACAGCGCGAGCCGCACGAGCCCCAATTCCTGATTCACTTGGGCGCGGGCGAACAACGCCTTGGCCTGAGCGTTTTCGTCGTCGGCCTCGTTGATCGTCTTGTCGAGGGCGGCCCGGGCAGCCCAGACCTCGGGTTTCTCAGCGAGCAATTTCTGGACGTTGGCGTGCGTGGCCTTCCAGTCGTTGTCGGACGCTTCGTCGGGTGAATCGACCACGCGATAAAGGCGGTCGACCACGCCCCACTTGCACCACGACCCGAGGTCACCGGAGGTGTAATAGTAGGAACTCAGGTAGAACGCCACCGTCTGGCCCGAGCTGTCGCCGAAACTGCGGGGGAGCGCCGCGCCCTCGCGGGCCGCCTGCTCGAGCCAGCGCAGGCCGCGGGCATGATCCCCGGGGAGCCATTCAAACGCGGTGACCCGCTTGTTCTCATCCGAACCGCCCTCGATCAGCATATTGCCCAGCACGGTTTGCGCCCAGCGATCGTCCGCTTCCGCGAGCGCGGTCAACCGGACATCGGCAAGGGTGCGAAAGCGACGCCCGACCGCGGGATCCGCGGGGAGTCCGCCATGGCCGGTGCTGTAGTAAGACGCGATCGCCAGCGGAGCGATCGGGTGTCCGAGTCCGGTCGCCTGCGCCAGATAGTCGAGCACCCGCGCCGGATCGCGTTCCGTCGGATCGTCGGAGTACCACGTCTCCATGGCCTGGGCAAAGCGGGCATCCGCTTCCGCGTCGAAGGCCAGGTCGTCCGCCCGTTCCCAGACGCCGAGCTGCGCGCGCAGCGTCGTGTCGAGTTCGGCCACGGCGACAAACTGCGCGCGCCGGGCGTCGACGGATTTCACCTGTTCGTCGGTGAGCGTGACCTCGCGGAAGAGGCTGTGCCCGGTCAGGCCCCAGTCGCGCAAGAGGGCGGCCCAGCGCCGCGATTCGTCGAGCGCCGCTTCGCGCCGGGTCGCAACGTCGGCGTCGAGCAGGCGCGGATCTTCCGCGACCGCCAAGAAGCGCGGGCGCTGCGGAGCGAGTTGCAGCGTGGCGGCCCGCCACCTCTGGCCGAGATCGTAGGTGGCGGTGGAGAGATAGAGGGGATTGCCGACACTGGCGTCCATCAAGACGGCCAATGCCGCGGTCGCCCCGGCATCGCCGGCGCGGGACGCTTTCTCCAGCCGGGCTTGCAGGGACGCGTCGAAACGGCTGCCCAGGTTCATCTGGTGGCGCTTGGTGTAGAGCCAGAGCGACACGAGCGCCGGCAGGTCGCCGAGGGCGGCGGCGTCGCGCCACAGGTCGCGGGCGCGCTGGTTCTCCGACGGCGGCAACGCGTTGGCCGCGTCGCGCCGCGCGGCGGCATCGACCGGATCCGGTTTCAGGCTGAGGGCAGACAGGTCGACCCGGTCGGGGGTCATGCCGAATCGAGACCAGACGGTCTGGATCCAGGCTTCCTTCTCGCGATCTCCGGTGAGCACAAGGCCTCCCGTGACCGCCGCGCGCTGGGCGGGAGGCAGGCTGGCCGGGAGCTGGGCGACATGCTCGTCGGCGCGCTTGGGCTGGCCCAGGTTGCCGCGCAGTCCGGAATAGTGAAACGCCAGCGGCAGATGCGCGGCGGCATCGCCCTTGGCGGCGGCCTCGAGCCAGAGCTTCTCCCACTTTGGCCAGGTTTGCGCGGCGAACTCCGCCCGGTCGGTCCAGAAGGCTCCCCCGGCCAGATCGACATCGTACGTGCCGTTGGACGCGGGAGAGAAAAACCGGCGGGCGGCCGGCTCGTGGCCGAGCTTGGCCGCGGCGAGGAAGTAAGGCATGCCGCGGCGGCCATGGGCGTTTTCCTCGCCCTTGGGATTGCGGGTGTCGAGCAAGTCACCTGCGTCGAACAGGGCCTGCGCGTCGCCCAACGCGATCAGCGCCGGAAGGAATGAAGACGTGAGCACCGACGCCCCTCCGGCTTTCACGGCGGCGAAGTCCTGTTCGATGATCGTCCTGATTTCACCATGGTGCCGGCGCCAGAATTCCACCCGCAACGCCTTCAGTTGCTCGCGGTCGCTGGCGACCAGCGGACGGGCGTCGGCGACTTCGATCCAGGCGAGGGCGAGACGGGGATTGGCCGGCTGGCCGAGTCCGAGATCGTAGGCGATGCCGAGATCGCGGGCGGCCTCGAACCCCGGGTCGGCGACCAGTTCGCCCCCGGCGACGTAACGGCTGCGTGGCTTGGGCGGCGTCTTGGCCGCCCGCTCCAGCAGTTCACGGGCCTTCTCCGGATCTGCGGTTACGCCATAACCTCGCAGGTAACAGACGCCGAGTCCGTACTGGACCTCGATCCAGCCCGGGTCGGAATTGGCAAAGTACGCGAAGGCCCGCTCCGGGCTGGCTTCGTCGCCCTGGGCCAGCAGGCAGAGCTGTCCCGCGCGCATGTTTTCCCACGGCGCCCGCTTGCCCTCCCGCCGGGCGATGGTCGAGAAATACTCGAACTCACTGCGCCGCGACTGCAACGCGCGGTCCGGCGGCTCGACGAGCGGCGCCCGTCCCTCCAGCCGCGCGCGGTATTGACTCCACTCGACGAACGCTACCGACGGGACCGTGCGCGCGACGGTCGATGACGACGATGCAGTCGCGGGTCCGCTGCGCCCGACCCTGACCGGAGCTTTTTTCTTCTGCGCCTCAGCCTGAAACCGGCCCAGTGCCTCCCGCGAAGCGCGCGACTCGGCCGCGGAGTTCGCGTAGTTCTGGGTGTAGGAACTGGAGCGCGACGAGGAAGAACGGGTGGACGACGACGGCGTGGAGTTCGGGCGGGTGGACGAGTAACTCGACGAGGAGGAATACGACGACGACGTGTACGAGCGCGTCGGGGCTGGCGGCGGCGGACTGTACGCGCGCGAGATCGCGTTCGAAAGCGACTTGTATTCTCGGTCGAGGCGCGACTGGTAGGGATTGGCCGCGCGACCGCCGGTCAGGAGGGATAGGCTGAGGCTGCCGGCGAGGACACCGCGCAGGGTGGAAAAATGCATCGGGCGAGCTTGTGGAGTTCGCTGCGGTTAAGAAGTGCGAAATGGAAGTTCCGCTTGCCGGCGCCCGCGGTGCCGGACCTTGGCGGCCAGACCGATCCTGGCTCCCTTGCGGGCTGACCCCGTGGCGCGAGCATCCTGCTCGCACAGGGGAGGGGTGCGGTTCCGCTTCAGGCGGGCAGGATGCGCGCCCTGCGTGGCAGAGCACGGTGGCAGACTACCGTGGAGACGCGCGGTGGGACTTCGGGCGTTCCCGAAGTCCGCGGGATCATGACTCAGCTCGCCGGCTTCGGCTTGATGAACAGCACCTCCGCGCGATCGAGCCACTTCGCGCGCAGGTCGACGCGGAACCAACCGTCGCTGTTTCTCCGGTTCACCCGGACGCCGGAGCGGTCGCCGAATTCCTTCAAGTCATACACGCCCCACGTGCGTCCCTTGTCCGTCGAAATGAGAAAGCCGGCGAGGCACGGGTTGGCGGGACCGTATTCCGGCGCGAGCAGGACGTCGCCATCGACCGTCATCACCGCCAGCTCGTACGGAGCGTCGTACAACTTCACGTGCCGCTCGGGAAACGGCAGGTCGGCCGGCGCGCTGCGGAAGATTCCGCGGTCGTATTTTTCGTCCGGCCGCTTCTCGCCGTTGGCGTCAGCGACCCAGTAAATCTGGTTGTCGGCGATATTGATGCCGCCGGACTTGAACCGCGACTTTGACTCCGACGAGACCACGACGCGCCAGTCCCAGCGATCGGCGCGCGCGTCGTAGGTGCCGCGCAACCAGTGGCACTCCGGCTTGCCGTGGACGCGGTTGTTGTCACCGGTGCACGCGTAGAACGCGTTCTCCGCCGGGTTGTACGCGACCGAGTGAATGTGCCGGCAGAGCACGGGATTGTCCGCCGCGCCGAGCCAGGTCGATGGCGCCGCGCCGGGGTATTGGTGTTTTGGATTCTGTCCAAACGTGTACGCGATCCTCACCGTCTCGCCGCCGTCGAATGAGTAGTAGATGTTCGAGGAGACGGGCTCGGTGCGCACGTTGGCGTAGTTGCCCCAGATCAGCATCTCGCGGCCGCCGACGTCGAAGGTGTTCACGCCGTCGAGTGAATAGAAGTACCAGCCGGCGTTGGCGGGGTTGCGCGGCGGAGGCGGCCGGAAGTCGCGTCCGTCGCGATCCTTGACCGTGAGCTCCCGGACGGACCGGAGCCGGTGGGTGGCGAGATAGATCCGGTGCGGCGTGGCGAAGACCACGTTGCCGTTCTGGAGGATGCAGCTGAAGTTGATCTGCGCGGTCTCGGCGAAGTCCGCCTCATACGGCCAGGTGCGTCCATTGTCCTCGGAAAACAGGATCTTGCCGGCCGTGAGACCGAACGCCTGGCTGCCCCGCTGGGTGTCGATGTGCGGTCCGTCCTTCGGCGCCAGCCGGTACCAGAAATGGGCGGTTTCACCGCTGCCGGCGGGCGTCGCACCCGCGAGGCGCGATCCGCTCCCAAAGCCGCCGAGGACGAGCACACAGGAGAGCAGGCCGAGCAGCGGAACACAGAGTCGGGGGCGGGAGTTCATGGCATGTCGTCATGGCGTGAAGTCGCACGGCAGGCAATTCAGCAGGTGGAGTCGGCGCGGCGCCGGCAGCCAAGCGCTCGGCCGTACCGGCCGTGGGCCCTGGGCGCGGTCTCCCGGGAGTGTCCTACGGGAAGCCCGCAGTGTTTCGCGCTTCTCTCTGACGGGGGCCTGTGGTGCAGTGCGGGCGCCGGTTTCAGCCTTCACCCCTGGCCCCATGTCTGAAAATCCCACCCCGCCTTCGCCCCCGCCGGTTCCGTCGTCACTGCATTACTCCACGGAAAAGCCCGCGGCCAAACGGGGCAACGGGAGCGGGTGGATTCTCGCTCTGGCGCTGATCCAATTCATCGGCGGCTTGGTCATGTACGCGATGATGATTTCCAAGGTGCCGGCCAGCGACCCCGGTGCCATCGGCGTCCTGATCACCACGGTCGGACTGGCCGCGATCTTCTTCGGCCTGTGGGTGTGGGGACGCCAACATCCCTTCCCGGCCCTGCTCACCGCGCTCATCGTTTTCGTCACTTTTCATCTGCTCGATGCCGTCTTCGATCCGCTTTCCCTCCTCCGCGGCATCCTCATGAAGATCGTGATCATCGTGGGACTGAGCACGGCGCTGAAGAAGGCCTATGTTGCGAAACGCGAGAAAGAGCTGGCGGCGCCGCCTGTGATGTAGGCGGGCGTGGTCGGGACCACCTGACGTTCGCGGACGCACCATGAGCGAATCCGAGATGAGCGTCCCGCCGCGCGAGCGCGTGGATGGGACGCCGACAACCAGGCCGGAGCCCGCCGGCGAACCCACGGCGATCCCAATGCCGGTGGCGCACACGACCGATCCGGTGATGGACGAGCGCGCCCAGATCGAGCGGGAGTTTCGCGACGTCCAGCGCGTGTGTTTTTTCTACGTCGCGATGCTGCTCCCGGTCCTGGTGGGAACGGCTTGGCAGTTTCATACGAAGAGCGACGACTTTGTCCACGAGTTCTATACTGGCGCGGCACTCTACGGGGTGATCGTCGCCTTCGCCCTGGCCTGGCGCCGGGAATGGGTCGACCTGCTGCGGCGGCCCGACGCGCTGTCTCGCGGCCTGACCGGGTTTTTGCTCGCGACGCCCGTGTGCACCGTGGCGCTGGCCCACGGTCTCGGGGAATGGGGCGAGGCGATCGGGCTGCCCGTGGCGGACTTGCTGGAGGGTTTCGGCGAGGGCGGTTATCCGCTCTGGCTGCTGTTCGTCTGGACGGGATTGCTGCCGCCGCTGTTCGAGGAAATCGCGTTTCGCGGCCTGCTGCTGCGAAAATTGCAGCGCCTGATGAAACCCGTCCACGCGATCTGGGTGTCGTCGCTCCTGTTTGGCCTCATCCACTTCAGCGTGCTGAGCATGGCCGTGTTTCTGGTCCCGCTCGCGGTCATCGCCGGGTACATCACGCGGAGAACGGGATCGCTGGTCCCCGCGATCTGGCTGCACGCCGCCCATAATTTCGGCGTGCTGATCCTCGCGTTGAGCGCGGACCGGGCCGCCTGAGCCCGCGCCGTCTTCGCAGGCGAGGAAAGGTCGTCGCGCCGACGTGACGAGGCGGTCGGGATCGACGCGCCGTTCGTACTGCCTCGCGACCTCGGCACCGACGTTTCCCCGCCACGACCCGGCCGAGTCTTGCCTGGCGGCGCCGGTCGCGCTTGCGTCGACGCGTCCGCCCTCCCTTCCGCGTCCGACCCCGATTGAGTTTTCGCCATGTCCTGTCCCTTCCATCAACAACAGCCGGATCCCTTCGGCGCAGCGCGTCGCCAGGACGGCATCCTGGTCAATCGTTTCCAGGGCACGCCGATTCCGATGCTGCTGCGGCACGAGGACGTGCGGCAGGCGGCCAAGGATTGGGAGCGGTTCAGTTCCGACGCACCGTTCAAGGTGCCGATCCCCACGGAGGAAGACGTCCGCTCGGTGCGCCAGCTGCCGCTCGAGGTCGATCCGCCCGCGCAGCAGGACTATCGCG
>JAEUHA010000518.1 GCA_016793535.1 Opitutaceae bacterium
GGTCCGGGGGGCACCGGGGGGGCGTGCAGTCCGGGCGCCGCAACTGGCCCGTGCCGCCGGGGTCGGCCCCCGCTCCCGGGGTTGAAACGCGCGTCAACGCGCCAGGGTTGCCGTCAGGGTCCCACGTCCACGCTCAGGTGCGTGATCGCCGCCTCGTCGCGCTCGTTGCGGCGCTCGACGCGCACGAGGTAGTGGCCGGGTTGCGCGAAACGGTGGGTCGTGACGGCGAAACCGTCCTTGTTCAGCGATTTCACATTGCCGTCCGACTTAACCTTCACCGGCGCGGTGCCGTCGCCGAAATTCCAGGTCTCCTCGCCGTGCGTGGTGCGGAAGGTCCGCACCTTGAACGTCACCGGCTCGCCGGCCTTGATCGCCAGGGACGGCGCGTACGCGGCCTGGATCGACGGCGGCAGCTTGCCGTTCGCGGCCCGGTCGAGCACCTGCACGACGGCGAAGTCGTAACCGACCGCTCCGTCGGGCCCGGTGACCTTGAGCACCTCGCTGTAGGTGCCGGGCTTCGCGTAGCGGCGCTCGATCTTTTCGCCGCGGGCCGTCGAACCATCGGTGAAGGTCCACTCGAACTGCGCCACCCGGCCCGCCGGACTCCAGGACCGTGAACCGTCGAGCATGACCGGTTCGCCCGTCCAGGCCACGTGGTGCGGCCGCGCGACCGCGAGGATCTTCGGCCGGTGTTCGCGCACATACGCCTCCCACGCGAACGCATAGGCTTCCTGCGTGCCCCACTTGCCCGACGGCTGCCGGCTCACGATGCCGAAGTGCAGGTGGGCCCAGCCGCCACTGCCGCCCTCCTTGCCGAGCATGCCGATCTTCTGCCCCATCGTGACCCGCGCGCCCGGCTTGATCGCGTCGTCGATCGAGAAGAGGTGACTGTAACGATAATACCAGCCGCGCTCATCGAGCAGGTAGACGACATCGTAACGGGGCCGGACCGGCGAATCCTGGTAGCCGGGCAGCACCTGGAGGCCCGACGAAATCACTGTGCCCACGGTGGCGGCGATCACGTCGACCATCCCTTCGCAGCCGCCGAAATCGAGGTCGTTGTGATAATAGATGCTCTTGTTCGCGGGCGATTCCCCGTCGTTCACGTGCACGGGCTCGTTGGCCATCTGCGTGCCGCTGGCGAACCAGCGCTGCCGGAGGGGATACACGAACGTCCCGGGCTCGAGCAGCGGCCAGCCGGCCGGCCACAGCCGCAGGCGGGCGTCCTTTTCGAGGTTCCACATGTCGCGGTTCGAATTGGAGACGTAGCCGCGCGTGATCGAACAATCGATCTGCACGCGGCCAACCGTCACCGGCAGCCGGTAATTCCCGGACTCCAGCGCGATTTCCCGGCCGTCCACCTCGACCTTCACCCGCGCCAGCCGCACCGCGTGGTTGATGGTGTCACGCGTTTCCTGCAGCTCGAGCAGCTTCACGCTTACCTTTGCGCCATCGGCCAGCACGACTTCCTGGCTCTCGCCGCGGGCGAGATCGACGACCCGCACGGTGGGCTGTTGCGTCGGCGCCGGCGCGGCGGCGAAAAGCACCGGCGCCAGGACCAGCGACGCCAGCAGGGAGATGAGCGTAAATTTCACGGCGATGATCGTATCCGAAGTCGGGTGATACGGGGCGGCCCGACCGCCGCCCGGCCCGCTCAGAAGCGGCCCTGCACGCCCGCGGCGATCGAGCGGTACGGCAGCCGCGTGTAGCCGATGCGGTCCTGGTAGACGTAGTAGCGGCTGTTGAGCGGCGTGCGGAGCAGGTTGTCGAGGTTGAGGTAGAAGCTCGTGCGGCTCGACAGGTCGAAGGTGAACTTGAAGTTCATCGTCGTGCGCGCCGAGTCGTAGAGGATGAGCGCCGCGTTGGTCGAAACGGAGACGAGATAGTCGTCGATCCAGTTCGCCTGGAGACTCGCGCGGTAACGGCCCTTCTGGTAGTTGAGCACCGCGTTCGCCGTCTTGGGCCGGAAGCCCGCGACCTGCGTGGTGGCGACCGTGCCGCCGTAGTCACCCTTGGTCTCGAGCTGCGTGTAGTTCATGGTCAGGCCGAATCCGCGCCAGAACCCGGGCAGGTAGGTAAACTGATGCGTGTAGTTCAGCTCGAAGCCGCGGTAGCGCGCCTTGCCGCCGTTGAGCGACGTGGTGAGCCGGTAGCCCTCGTAAAGGCCATCGAAGCCGTTGTCCGGACCGCGGCCCACGAAGAGGTTGTTCGTCGAGTAGATGAAGCCGTCGACCTCCTTCAGGAAGACGCTCGCGGACACGAAGCCGATGGACTTGAAGTAGTATTCGACGTTGAAGTCGAAATTGTCCGAGAACTGCGGCTGCAGGCCGGTGTTCGCGACGGACAGGGTCTGGTTGTCGTCGTTGACGTTCGTGTTCGGCACGATCGACGTGATCGGCGGCCGGCCGATGCTGGTCGAGTAACTGAGCCGGGCCACGAGGCCGTTTCGTTTCGCATAGGTGAAATGGACGCCGGGGAAAACATTGCGGTACTCGCCCTCGGCATGCGTGCGCCGGCCCCATTCCTCCGTGGCGCGGCGCTCGTTCTCGGCATCGGTGACCGGCCCCACCCAGGCGGCGCGCCGCGCGCGTTCCGCGGCCGTGAGCGTGTAGAGCGGGCCGTTGCCGGCGGTCTTCGTCTCCTCCATGCGCAAGCCGGCGAGGATGCT
>JAEUHA010000690.1 GCA_016793535.1 Opitutaceae bacterium
CGCAACACTGCCCGCAATGTCCCCCGCGGAGGCCCAATCACGCATTGCCGAGCTGCGCGCCACCGTCGCGCGTCACGACGAACTGTACTACCGGCGCGCCCGGCCGGAGATCACCGACTTCGATTATGACCGCCTGAAGGAGGAACTCGCGGGCCTCGAACGGCTCTTCCCCGAGGCGGCGCGCGCGGCCGGCGGCGAGACGCCGACGCAGCGGGTCGGCGACGATCGCACCGAGGGCTTCGTGCGCGTGAAGCACCGCCAGGCGATGACGACCCTGGACAACACCTACGATGAGGCGGAGCTGCGCGAGTTTCATGCGCGGCTGGTCAAGGCGCTCGGTACCGAGGAGCTGGTTTACACGGTCGAACCGAAGATCGACGGCGTGGCGGTGAGTCTGACTTACGAGCAGGGCCGGCTGGTGCGGGCGGTGACGCGCGGTGACGGGGAGGAGGGTGACGACGTCACCGCCAACGTCCGCACGATCCGCGGCCTGCCCGTTGCGCTCAAGGGCGCGCCCGTGCCCGCCGTGATCGAGATCCGCGGCGAGATCTACCTGCGCGAGGAGGAGTTTCGCCGGATCAACCAGCTCCAGGAGGAGGCGGGCGAGGCGCCGTACGCGAACCCCCGGAACCTCGCGGCCGGTACCCTGAAGGCGCTCGATGCGGCCTTCGTCGCGGGCCGGCGGCTGGAGATCGTCTGCTACGGGCTCGGACATTGCGACCCCGAGGTGGTCGACGCACAGACCGCGTTCCGGCGTCAGCTCGAGGCGTGGGGGCTGCCGGTCGTCGCGGCTTTCTGGAGCGTGCGCGGCATCGACGCCGTGTGGGCGGCCATCGGCGAGCTCGACCGGATCCGGCGCGATTTTCCCTACGGCACCGACGGCGCGGTGGTGAAGCTCGACGCCTTCGCGCAGCAGCGGCATCCAAAGATCGGATACCGCGGCATGACGGCGGACGGCCGGGCGGAGGCGGCGCGCAAGCTGTCCCCGCGGTGGGCGTGCGCGTTCAAGTTTGCCCCCGACCGGGCGGAGACGCGGGTCCGCGACATCACGATCCAGGTCGGCCGCACGGGTGCGCTCACGCCGGTGGCGGAGCTGGAGCCGGTGTTTCTTGCCGGCACGACGGTCAAGCGGGCCACGCTGCACAACGCGGACGAGATCGCCCGCAAGGACGTGCGCGTGGGCGATGCGGTGCTGGTGGAAAAGGCGGGCGAGATCATCCCGGCGGTCGTCGCGGTGCTGCTCGAGAAGCGGCCGGCGGACAGCGCGCCCTACGCGTTTCCGCGCCGGTGTCCGGTGTGCCACACCGCCGCGGTGCGGGGCGAGGGCGAGGTCGTGTGGCGCTGTCCGAATCCGCACTGCCCGGAGAAAGTCCGCCGGCGCATCGAGCACTTCGCGTCGAAGGGCGGGGTGGACATCGAGGGCCTGGGCGAGGAAATGGTCGCGCTGCTGCTGCAGCACGGGCTCATCCGGACGATTCCCGACCTGTACCGGCTCACGGTGGCGGACCTGCTCCCGTTGAAGAAGTCTGGCGAAGTGTGGGCGGCGAACCTGATCGCGGGCATCGAGGCGAGCCGCACGGCGGACCTGTGGCGCGTTGTGTTCGGGCTCGGCATCCCGCAGGTGGGCGCGGCGGCGGCGAAGGATCTGGCGCGCACGTTCCGTTCGCTCGACGCCCTGGCGGCGGCGACGACCGCCGACCTGCTCCGGATCGGCGGCTTCGGCGAAAAAACCGCGGCGGCAGTGGTCGCGTGGTTCGCGGAGCCGGAGAACCGGACGCTGGTGAGCGCGTTGCAGGCGGCCGGGGTGACGCCGACGGCGCCCGCGGCGGCGAGCAGCGCGCTCGCGGGCAAGACGTTTGTCCTGACGGGCACGCTGCCCACGCTCTCGCGGGAGGAGGCGACGGCGAAGATCGAGGCGGCCGGCGGCAAGGTCAGCGGCAGCGTGAGCAAGAAGACCCACTACGTGGTCGCCGGGGAGGAGGCCGGCTCAAAGCTCGAGAAGGCGCGCACGCTGGGTGTCCCGATTCTCGACGAGGCGGGATTGCTCGCGCTGCTGGCCGGATCGTCGTAACGGCGACGCCGACACTCAACGGCCGGATTGGAACAGGAAGGCCGGGGAGATCGGGGAGATGAGACTCGCTCCTTCCCGCTCTTCCCGGCCTTCCGGTTTCAAACTGGTGTGGTTTGGCCCTGGCTCAGAATCCGCGCTGCTGCAGGGCCTGGCTGAGCTGCTGCATGAACGCCTGGGCATCGGCCGGCTTGGGGCGATAGCCGGGCTGGCTGACCTCGGTGAAGCCGGGGCGGCCGTACTGGTCGACGAGCCACTTGCCGGTCACGCCGTCGCTGAAGGTCACGGTGCCGCTGGCGAGGGCGCCGGGAATGAGGGTGACGCTGTCCACGGTGACGGCCACGGTGCTGTCGCCCTCCGGCAGCGCGGCGAAGTCGGCCTCACCCGCCTCGCCCTCATCGTCCAGCTCGGCGATCTGGTCCTCGTCGGCCGGCTCCTCGGCGGGGCCGGGCCGGGCGGCGGGCGCCTTTTTCCCGGCGGCTTCCGGCGCCGGGGCGGGCGCGGGCGTCTTGGAAACGTCGTTGGCGTCGACCTTCGGCGCCGCGTCCTTCAGCTCGAGATTCAGGTCATCGACGAGAAAACGAACATCGCGGTACGTGAGCGAGAGCTTGAACTGCTCCTGCAGCTTCTTCTGCACCGCGGAAAGGTTGTCGCCGGCGGCGACCCAGGCGGCGACGGATTTTTTCTGCTCGGGAGTGAGGGACATGGAGAGGAGTTGAAAGGTGAAAGGTGAAAGTTGAAAGCGCCAAGACGTCTAGCTTCCGCGCCTCGGTCTTTCAACTTTCACCTTTCAACCTTCAACCCGACGGCGCCCGGGCGCCGTCTACTTCGACAGCTGCGACCGCAGAAACTCGACGCTGCCGCGCGTGGTGGCGTCCTGTTCGATCATGTTGTCGACGGCGCGGCAGGCGTGAATGACGGTGCCGTGGTCGCGGCCGCCGAACGCCTCGCCGATTTCCTGCAGGGAGTGCTTGGTGAGCGTCCGGGCGAGGTACATCGCGATCTGGCGGGGAATCGCAATGTTGTTGGGCCGGCGCCGGCTGGTCATGTCGCCCAGGCGGAGCTGGAAGTGATCGGCGACGCGCTTCTGAATCGTCTCGATCGTGAGAATGTTCTGCGCCTGCTCCATCAGCACGTCGTGCAGGAGGCGCTCCGCGGTCGCGAGGTCGAGCGGCTTGCTCGTGAGGGCGGAGTAGCTCGACACCTTGAGCAGGGCGCCCTCGAGGCGGCGGATGTTCCGCGTGATGTTCTGCGCGATGAAATTGAGGATCGGCTCGGGCAGATTGCAGTTCAGCGTCTGCGCCTTGGTGCGGAGGATGGCGAGGCGCGTCTCGAGGTCCGGCGCCTGGATGTCGGCGGGCAGGCCCCACTCGAAGCGCGACACGAGGCGGGATTCCAGTTTCTGGATTTCGCTCGCCCGGCGGTCGCTGGTGAGGACGACCTGTTTGCCGGACTCGAAGAGGTCGTTGAAGGTGTGGAAGAACTCCTCCTGGATCCGCTCCTTGCCGGCGAGGAACTGCACGTCGTCGAGCAGGAGGACGTCGGCATGCCGGTACCGCTGGCGGAAGCGCGTCAGGCTGTTCTCCTGCAGGGCCTGGATGAATTCGTTGGTGAACTTCTCCGTGGAGAGGTAGGCGACGCGCGCGTCCGGGTTGTGGCGGATGATGGCGTGCCCGATGGCGTGCATCAGGTGCGTCTTGCCGAGGCCGGTCTCGCCGTAGAGGAAGAGCGGATTGTAGGCCTGCGCCGGGGCCTGGGCGACCGCCAGGGAGGCGGCGTGGGCCATCTGGTTGTTGGCGCCGACGACGAAGGTCTCGAACGTGTTGCGCGGGTTTAGCGAACCGGCGACCGGGCCGCGGTCGTCGTAACGCGTCGCGCGGCGCGGGGTGGCCGCCTTGGCCCGGCCGTTGCCGGTCACCTCGGCGTGGGCCCGCGCGCTCCCGTGGGCGGGGTTCGAACCGCCGTTGCGGGCCGACGAGTCGATCTTCCGGAGCGTCACGTTCACCATCCGGCCGGCGGTGAGCCGCAGCCGCTGCGTGATCAGGTCGAGATAGTTGTCGTGAATCCAGATCGCGGCGAAGTCATTCGGGACGCCGAGCGTCATCGTGTCCTCCGTCGCCTCGAGGCAGACCACCGGCTCGAACCACATCTGAAAAACGTCTTCGGGAAAGAGCGACTTGAAGTCGCACTTTACCGTCTCCCAGAGGCTCGGCGTGAGGGTCGATGAAGGCATGTAAGGGCGATGGAGGTCGGATTTATTCACATCGCACCGGTCGAGCGGGCTTCAGCATGTCGGATGCGCCGGTCCAGGGACGTCGCGCCGTAACGAAATTCGTGGATCGCAGCCAAGGGGGAGGTGAGTCGAGGGAGAAGGCCTCATGTAATTGCTTGGGAGCGAATTGGTAGGGATTGGTATTACAGCGGGGCGCCGCAGAGACGAAGCTCGAGCGACATGGTAAAGAGCGAACCGAAAGCGAAGCGAAACTTGAAGAGGGCGGAGTAACTGTGAACGCAAAAGTCATTTCAAGGCGAACTTTCCCACAACTTGTTCACATGGGTTTGGGGGAAACTTTTTTGATTTTTTCGTTGCCTCGCCGGCCCGAATTCAGCCGCCAAAAAGGAGGGGTGCCGGTGCGTAGTTCCCGCAGTGTTACATCGCCATGTGGGCGGCTTCGGAAGCCGGTCCCGGCGGCATTGCTTGGTTACGTTTCGGTGACGTACCGGATTTTTCGAATACACGAACCCCCGAATCAGGGGGTCGCCGGGACGGCATCGACCCATTTGCCGTGGGCCTTGATCAGGGCGATCAGGCGCGCGTCGGCCTCGGCCTGGGGGATGTTGTACTGCACGCAGTCCTTGCCGACGTAGAGGTTGATCCGGCCGGGCGCGCCGCCGACGTAGCCGAAGTCCGCGTCGGCCATCTCGCCCGGTCCGTTCACGATGCAGCCCATGATGGCGATCTTCACGCCCTTCAGGTGGCCGGTCTGGGCGCGGATGCGCTGTGTCGTGGTCTGGAGGTCGAAGAGGGTGCGGCCGCAGCTCGGGCAGGCGACGAACTCGGTCTTCGAGCTGCGGGCGCCGGCGCCCTGGAGCACGTTGTACGTGAGCTGCGTCGCGCGGATGGGATCGCGCTCGGTCTCGATGCTGACGAAATCGCCGACGCCGTCGCAGAGCAGGCCGCCGGTGAGGAACGACGCGTCGAGGAGCTGCGAGAGGAAGTTCGGTTCCGGGTGCACGGCCGTGGCGGCGGTGTTGCGGATCCAGAGCGGCGCGCGAAACGCGAGCCGGCGGAGCGCGTCGGCGAGCTGGCGGTAGCCGCCGGTCGCGTGCGCGGCCGTGGCGGGCGTGGCGGCGAGCGTGAAGACGAGACGGTCGTCGCCGAGGGCGCGCAGCGTCGCGTCGAGCGCGGGAAACGCCGCGGGCGCGATGTCCGCGGCGAGGATCCAGTCGTGCCGGCGCACGAGCGCCGCGAACGCGGCCAGCCCGGCGTCGTCCCCGGCGCCGAAGCCGCGCGCGAGCATCGTGCCGGCGCGCAGTCGGGCGGCGGCGG
>JAEUHA010000539.1 GCA_016793535.1 Opitutaceae bacterium
CGACATGACGTCCCCCACCGTCCTTTCGCGCCGCCGCTCGGCGTGCCTGCTCCTCACGTTCGCCGCGCTCGCGGCGGCGTCCCTGGCCCACGCGCAGGGAGAATTCTACGGGGTGCTCAAAGGACGCCGGCTACGGCAGACTTCGCCGGCGTTGCCGGTCCCGGAAGCGACCGACGCCTGGCGCTTCGCCGTGATCATGCCCGGCGGCGTCGCCGGCTCGTTTCGCACGCCCGCCGGCGCAACCACGCCGATTCCGGCCAACTCCGAGTTCGAGCGCCGGTTCAACACGGAGGCGCTGCTCGAGTCCGCGTTCCCGCCGGGCGATTACACTCTCACCGTCGGCAGCGTCTCCGGCATCGTACTCTCGCTGCCGGCCAACCCCTATCCGGCCGACGTGCCGCGGATCACGAGCGGCGTGTGGGACGCGCAGGGCCGCTTGATGGTCGATCCCGCGCGACCGTTTGTGCTCACGTTTAGCACGCACAGCACCTACGTGGGCGCGGCGCTGGGCAATGTCCGGGTGTCGTTCTTCGACGGCGTGGCGGGCGCGCCGTTCCTCGAGGAGGAGATTTTCAACCTCACGACCCCTTCACCCATCGTCAGTGTCACCATCCCGGCCGGTCGACTGGCCGCCGGCCGCGTCTATGCCGGTGAAATCCAGTTTCTCACCAGCTCCGGCGCCAACACCACGAGCGTGCCCGGCGCCACCGGCGTCGTGGGTGGACTCTTCGAAACCGCCTTCCAGATCGTCGCCACCGCGCCGCCCGCCAGCCTCCCGGTGATCGGGGCGCAGCCTGCGTCGCGCACGGTGGCGCCCGGCTCCACCGTGGTCTTTACCGTCGGGGCCAACGGCAATCCCGCGCCCACGTATCAGTGGCGCCGCGGCACGACCCCGATCGCCGGCGCCACCAATTCGACGCTCGTGCTCAGCGGCGCGGCCGCGATTCCCGGCGCCTACAACTGCGTCGTGACGAATTCCGCCGGCTCCGTCACGTCCGTCGACGCGCAGCTTCTCGTCCCTGTCGCGCCGGGCACCGAAGCCGGACGGCTCATCAACCTGTCCGTGCTCGCGCCCACCGGCCCCGGGGCGCAGCTCCTCACGATGGGTGCGACGGTGGGTGGAGCGGGCGCAACCGGTCCGCTGCCGCTTCTCATTCGCGGCGTCGGCCCCACGCTCGGCGCGGCGCCCTTCAACGTCGGCGGCGTGCTCGCCGATCCCGTGCTCTCGATTTTCCCCGCCGGCAGCTCGGTCGCTAGCGCGACCAACGACAACTGGGGCGGCACGCCCGCGCTCACCACGGCGTTTGCGGGCGTCGGCGCGTTTGCGCTCCCGGCGGCGAGCCTCGACAGCGCCGCGGTGCAGAACCAGGCCGCCGGTGGTTTCACAGTCCAGGTCGCCGGCAAGGGCACCGCGAGCGGCACCGTGATCGCGGAAGTCTACGACACCGCCGGCGCCACGCGCTCGGCCACGACTCCGCGCCTCACCAACCTCTCGACCCTCACCGGCATCGCCCCGGGCGCGACGCTCTCCGCCGGCTTTGTCATCGGCGGCGGCACCGCGCGCACCGTGCTCGTCCGCGCCGTCGGCCCCACGCTCGGCACGGCGTTCTCGATCGCCACCGCGATGAGCGATCCGCGGCTCGAACTCTTCAACAACGACACCGGCGTGCGCATCGCCGAAAACGACAACTGGAACGGCGCACCCTGGCTGACCGCGACCGGCACCGCCGTCGGCGCCTTCGCCCTCGGCGGTCCCACGACCCGCGACGCCGCGTTGCTGCTCACCCTTCCGCCCGGCGCCTACAGCGCGCGGGTGCAAGGCGTGGGCGGCGCCGGCGGCACGGCGATCATCGAGGTGTACGAAGTGCCCTGAGCGGGCGCCGGGCGGGAGGGGGTCTGCCTGTTACATGTTAGCTAGCCGGCAGACCGCAACCCGCACCGCGTTGGGTGACCCCATGGCGAGCGATTCGGCGATCCAACGGTATGGGGCGCCGCTTCGCTTGCGCAGCACGTGCGCGATCTCGACCTTCCAGTCCGCGCATTTGGCCTGACTGGCAGGATCAACCCCCTCCTTCCCGCGGAGGCGAAGCTCCTCGGTCAACACGGCCCGCCATCGCTCCTCCTTCAACGTGCGTATTTCGCAGCGAGGCAGGTCGAGTTCGAGCGCCCGATGGCCAATGCGACGGGCGAGCGCACGTTTCCAACCGGACGTACCGATCGCCCAGGTGCGGGTGAACGCACCAGAATCGTGCTCCCGCTGGGTCTGGGGGTCACGAGCCAAGCCGACGAGCTTCGCGACGTAGCCCGCCCAACCGTGAGCGGAGTCTGCGAACCCGATTTCATGCAGCCAAATCTCCGGTGAAAGCCATTTGGCGCGGGGTCCCTTCACGTACCGGGCGAGACTGCTCCACCGGAAATCCGCCATGCGTTCGGGCGGCACGAGCCCGGCTCGGACCGCGTTCAGGTGGATGTAGTCCACCACCCTGGCCAGCGCTGCGCCGTCCTCGACGAGGGGAGACTGATACCGACCTTGAAACAAGTGACCGCTTTCGGATCGAAACCGGTTGAAGCGGACGGCGAACGCAGTCTGCAGCCAGTGCATGCCATCGTCGAGGTTTGGTACGGGAGTGGTGACGGCCAGGTGAAAATGATTGTGCAGGAGGCAAAAGGCATGGATGCGCCAGTCGAATCGGTCGCTCGTCTCGCCGAGGGCGCGTTCGAACGCCTGGGCGGCACCCACGGTGGCAAACAGATCGCGCCGGTAGTTGCCACGGTTGATCAGGTGGTAAATGGCGCCCGGATACTGAAGGCGAAGGCGTCGGGCCATGGACCATTCAATAGGTTCGCCGAGAGCGCCCGCCAAGCCACCAAGGCCCCAATTCAGGGCATCACGGCAACGGATCGATGCACGCAGCTAACAAGTAACAGGCAGACCCCATAGAGAAGGGGTCTGCCTGTTACATGTTAGAAAGCCGGCAGCCGGCGGTTTGCGCAGGATGAGAACCGGCTGCGCTTGGCACCGGCCCGTGCATTTGCGGCTGGTACCGGGACGGAAAGGGCCGCAGCAAGGTATTCCTTCCGTCATGACTCCCACCCTGCCCTTCGCCGTCGCCTTGGCCGCCGCCGTAGCCTGGGCCACCGTCGCCCCAGCCGCCCCTCCGCCGACGCCGCTTTCGCCGGCGGAACGCGTGGCCGTGGTCACGCGGACGCCCGGGCTGGTCGCCTTCTGGGACTTCGTGCAGCGCGAACCCGGCGGCGAAGGCCGCTTCACCGCCCGGGTGCCGGCCGGCGGGACGCACACGTACGCCCTCGACGCCGGCAACTACGTGAAGGACTACTGGGGCGAGGGTCGCGCGGCCACCTATGCCGATTTCCCGCTGCTGGGTCGCGGACCGTTCGGGCAGGCAATCCGGATTCGCGCGGAGACGGAAGCGACGTTTCGCCCGTTCCTCTTCGTGCCGCGGGCCCGGTTGCACGACTCGCCCCTGGACATCAAGGGCGCGGGGCGGTCCGTGACCGTGGTGGTGTGGGCGATCCGCGAGAGCGGGAATCACGCTCTCGCGGGCATCTGGCACGAGGGCACCGATCTCAAGCAGGAGTCGACGGCCGGTATCCGGAAAGTGGAGCGCGGGCAGCGCCAGTACGCGCTCTTCGCCGGCCTGAACAAGGAAGGCAGCGCGTGCGGCCACGTCTCGGAAAACGGCGCGAGTTCCTTTCTCAACCGCTACGCCCTGCACAAGTGCAACTCCGCCGGCGTCTCGCCCCGCGTGCCGGCGGAGTCGCCGGCGCCGGTGCTCGACGCCGCCTGGCAGTGCTTCGCCATGACCTTCGATCACGAGCGCGACGAGCTCACGGGCTGGCTCAACGGCGAGGCGGGCGACCGCTGGCTGGACAATCCGAAGTCCGACAAGCTGATCTCCTCCGCCTACCAGGCCTGGCGGCAGGGCCACCTGCACCGCGAACCCGGCCGGCAGCCCGGCGAAGACCCGGACTTTCCGCGCGACCAGTACTACAACCCGCCCGAGGACCGGCCGCTTTCCACCCGCGTGCTCCGCGCGACCAGCGAGAGCCGCGAAGTGCTCGAGGAGCACCGCTACACGCGCGTGCAGGTCACGCAGCGCCGCAATGCCGACGGCACCTGGACCACGACGGACCGCGACCTCGTCGCGCTGCGGCTGAACCCGTGGTGGTATCCGCACGACTTGTACACTCCGCCCGACGCCCGCAGCGGCGGCCCGTTCACGATCGGCCGGGTCATCCACAGCAGCCGGAGCGTCGGCTTCACCGGCTGGATCGGCGGCGTGGCGGTGTTCGACCGCGCCCTCGGCGCCGCCGAACTCCAGGCCTTCACCGCCGTCGCGCGGAGCGGACCGGTCGCCGCGCCGTAGCGCAACGCCCGCGGCCCCGGCCAGGGCTGTCCGCGGCCCGGCCAGGAAATTTCCGGGCCGACGGACCGGGATTTCACCCACTACTTCGAATCGGCCGTCTCCGCTAGACTGGGCGCAATGACGCCGCGGGCCCGAACCGGGGTGACGGACTCCTCCGCGCAGCGGCAGGAGCAGGCACCCCATAGCCTTACCCGGGTTCTCCCCGCGGCGGCGCCATTGCGCCTAAGAAGCATCGTCTGAGTTCGTTATTCTCAAACGGCCCCACCCATGAAGCCGATCGCCGCCCTATTGACCGGATCCGTCGCCCTCAACGTCGTCCTGATTGCGACCGTACTCGCCCGTCCCGCGCTCGTGCCGCAGACCGTGTGGAACCTGCTGCCGGGCTTCGCTCCCGCCGCGCCGGCCGCGTCCCAGGCGCCGCCGGCCCCGCGCCCGACGGCCGGCCGCACGGCGCCGCTGTGGTCCGCCTTGGGATCGTCCGACCTGCCGACGCTGATCGCGCAGCTGCGCGCCGCCGGCTTTCCGCCCGCGGTGATCCAGGCGATCGCAGCGGCGCGGATCGAGGGACAGTTCACCTCCCGCCTGCGGGCCCTCGCGGCCCAGGTGGAAAACGTGCCCTTCTGGCGTCCCGGCGTGACGAGCATGAACAACCACACCCGCTTTTTCGAGGAGCGGACGCAAATCTACCGGGAGCGGACGCGGCAGCTGCGGGAATTGCTCGGCCAGGACTTCCTGGCCGCCGCGTCGCCCGAGGCCTCCGCCCAACAGCAGCGCCAGTACGGCCAGCTGCCGCCGGCGAAGATCGCCCTGGTCGAGCGGATCAACGACGACTACGCCGAGATGACGGCGCAGGTGCGCGCCGCGGCCAACGGGATCATCCTGCCGGAGGACCGGGAAAAGCTGGCGCTCCTGGAGCGGGAAAAGCGCGCCGACCTCGCCGCCATCCTCACCCCGCAGGAACTCGAGGACTACGAAATGCGCAGCTCGCCCATCACGCAGCGGCTGCGGTCGGCCATGACCTGGATGAACGCCACGGAAGAGGAGTTCCGGACCGTGTTTCGCCTCCACCAGCAACTCGGCGATCCGCTCAGCTACACGATGGGACTCCGGAACCCCGTGAATTTCCAGGAGCGCCGGGAACGGGACCAGCGCCTGGCCAGCGCCATTGCGAGCGCCCTCGGCGGTCAGCGCGCCGCCGAGTATGAACGCGCCCAGCACTACGAATTCCAACAACTGGCCCGGATCGTCCAGCGCGAGCAACGCGACCTCCAGGCCGCCATCACGGCCTTCGACCTCCGCGCCGCTGCGGCGGCAGGTTCGGTGCGCATCCACGACGACCGGAGCCTCGCGCCGGACCAGAAGCTGGCCGCCATGCGTACACTGGCCCAGAAGACGCGGGAACAGTTGACCGAGACGCTCGGGGCCACGGCGGGCAAGGCCTACGCCGACTCGGCGAACTGGCTGCAGGCGATCGAGTCGGGCCGCGCGGTTTCGTTCTCCGGCACCGCGACGATGTACCGCAGTGCGGTGCCCAGTTCCCCGCCTCCCCCATGAAACTCGTGCCCCTCTTGCTCGCGGTTTCGCTGCTGCTCAACGCGGCGATCGGGCTCGTCCTCGTCCGGTCCCGGACGCCGGAGTCCGTCCCTCTCCCGCCACCGACGACGCCCCGGGACGCCACGGCTCCGGTCCCCCCGGTCGTCGATGCCGAAACCTGGTCTCGGCTCGAGACCCGGGAGCTGCCCGATCTCATCGCGCGACTGCGGAGCGAAGGGTTCCCCCCGGAGGTCGTGCGGGCCATCGTGCTTGCCCAGGTCAACGCCCTCTTTGCCGCGCGCCGTCAGGCGCTCGACCCGGCGGCCGGCAACCGCCCCTATTGGAAGGACCAGGCGCCGGATTCCGCGCAGTTGAGCGCGCTGCGCCAGCTCTCGCGCGAACAGATGGCGATGCTGCGCACGCTGCTGGGCGCCGACGCCGAATCGGGCGATCCCCTGCGCGACCTCTATCAGAACCGCACCTTCACGTTCCTGGCCCCGGAGAAAGCCGTGGACCTCCGTCAGCTCCTGCGCGACTACGACGAACGGCGCAGCGACCTGTTCGCCGAAGGGTTCAACAGCGTGACCGACCGCGCGAAAGTGACCGCGCTCGAGAAGGAACAGTCCGACGCGATCGCCGCCCTGCTCACGCCCGAGGAATTCCTCGAGTACAAGCTGCGCGCGAGCAACACCGCCAGCCTGCTGCGCGACCAGCTCTCGGCCTTCGAACCCACCGAGGAGGAGTTCCGGGCCCTGTTCAAGCTGCGCGAGCCGTTCGACGAGAAGTACAGCTCCGTCTTCGGACCCCTGATGAACGAGCAGCTTGCGCGGGAGCGAAGCGTGGCGGAGAAGGCGATCAACGACCAGTTCAAGGCGACGCTGACGCCGGAACGCGCGACCGCCTACGAACGTTCGACGGACTACAGCTACCGGCGCACGAGCCAGCTGATCGCCCGGCTCGAACTGCCGGCGGAAACCACCGACCGCG
>JAEUHA010000558.1 GCA_016793535.1 Opitutaceae bacterium
TGGCCACTGAGTGCCTGGCTGACGCCGGAACTGAAGCCCTTCTACGGTGGCACCTATTTTCCGCCCGAGGACCGGCACGGCCGCGCCGGGTTTCCCGCGATCCTGCAGGCGATCGCGCGCGGCTGGCGCGACGAGCGCGACAAGCTGGTCGCCGAAGGCGACCGCGTGATCACCGCGCTGAAGGACTACCACGAAGGCCGCCGGGAACCGGCCGCCGGCGAAGACGGCGGACCCGGTCCGAAAACCCTCGTCGAGGCCGCGGGCACGGCGTTCGAGCAGGGCTTCACGCACTTCTTCGAGTCGTACGATCCCCAGCACGCCGGCTTTGGCGGCGCGCCGAAATTTCCCCGCGCGTCGAATCTGAATTTTCTGTTCCGCGTGGCGGCCCTGCAGGGAGCGTCGAGCGAACTCGGCGTCGAGGCGATCCGGCTGGCGACCGCGACGCTGCGGGCCATGGCGCGCGGCGGCATTCACGATCACCTCGGCGGTGGGTTTCACCGTTACTCGGTCGATGAGGCGTGGTTCGTGCCGCACTTCGAGAAGATGCTCTACGACCAGGCGCAGATCGCGGTGAACTGCCTCGAGGCGCGGCAGGCGACCGGCGACGAACGGTTCGCGTGGATGGCTCGCGGGATTTTCGATTACGTGGCGCGCGACCTGACGAGTCCCACCGGCGGCTTTTTCACCGCCGAGGACGCCGACAGCGCCGTGCCGGATCCGACGCCGGGCGAACCCACGCACGCGGAAGGCGCGTTCTACGTCTGGCGGGCCGATGAGCTCCGCGCCGTGCTCGGCGCGGACTACGCGCTTTTCGCCGCGCATTACGGCGTCGAGGAGGGCGGCAACGTCCCGGCCCGGCTCGATCCGCACGGCGAGTTCCGCGGCCGCAACATCCTCGCGCAGCGTCGCCCGCTGGCCGACACCGCGCGTCAGTTCGCGCTCACGCCGGAGGAGACCAGCGACCGCCTGCTCGTGCTGCTCGGCCGGGTGCGCGAGGTGCGCGCCCGCCGGCCGCGGCCGCACCTCGACGACAAGATTCTCACCGCCAACAACGGCCTCATGATCTCGGCCCTCGCCCGCGCGCATCAGGTGCTCGGCGCGGAGGACGGCCCGCGCTATCTCGCCGCCGCGACCCGGGCGGCCGACTTCCTCGCGCGGGAACTGCACGATGCGCAGCGCGGCGTGCTCTTCCGGTCGTGGCGCGAAGGGCGGAGCGGGACCGAGGCGTTCGCGGAAGACTACGCCTTTCTCATCCAGGGCCTGCTCGACCTTTACGAAGCGTCGTTCGAGCTGCGCTGGCTGCAGTGGGCGGAGTGGCTGCAGGCCACGATGGACGCCCGGTTTTGGGACGAGGCGCGCGGCGGCTATTTCAATTCGGCGGCGGGCGACACCAGCATCGTGCTGCGACTCAAGGAAGATTACGACGGCGCCGAGCCGGCGCCCAGCAGCGTGGCGGCGATGAACCTATTGCGGCTCGCCGCGATGATGCCCGACGAAACGCGCCGCGAGCGCGGCCGGCGCACGCTGGAGGCGTTCCGCGACCGCTGGAGCCAGGCACCGCAGGCGATGCCGCAACTGTTGTGCGCGCTCGAACTGGCCCTGGAGACGCCGCGTCATGTGGTGCTCGCCGGCGACCCCGCGCGGGAGGATTTCCGGGCGCTGGCGGCGGTGGTGCACGAAGGGATCGGCCCGCGCCGCTTCCTGCTCGCGGCCACCGGCGGCGAGGATCAGGCGTGGCTCGCACGGCGGGCGCCCTGGCTGGCGGGCATGACGCCGCGGGACGGGCGGGCGACGGCATATATATGCGAAGAGTTCACCTGCCAGGCACCGGTCAGTGAACCGGCGGAACTGCGCGCCCGGCTGCAGTGATTTTCAGATTGCTGCGGGCCCGGCGACAGCCCAAGTGGGACGGCTTTGACCGCACCTGCGCCCGCCGCGTCCCACCCGCTTTCTCCTCCCCGTGAAGATCCTGACTGTCGAAGACGATTCCGTTGCCCGAGCCGTCCTGCGCCAGGCGCTCGCCCGCCTCGGACACGAAGCCGTCGAAGCGCCGGACGGTGACGGAGCGTGGGACCTGCTGCAAAAGACCGACGCGGTGCGCGTCGTGGTCAGCGACTGGATCATGCCCAACAGCGACGGGCTGGAGCTCTGCAAACGCATCCGCCGGCGCACGGATTCGGAGTACGTTTACTTCGTCCTTCTCTCCAGCCGGGACGCGACGGCGGAAAACCGGGCGGCGGCGGCCGATGCCGGCGTGGACGACTTCCTGACCAAGCCGCTCGATTTCGCCGAACTCTGGACGCGGCTCCGGGTGGCGGAGCGGATCCTGCGTTACACGACCCAGGTGCGCCAGCTCGAGGAGATGCTCCCGATCTGCTCGTACTGCAAAAAAATCCGCGACGACCAGAACTACTGGCAGCAACTCGAAGGTTACATCAGCGCGCGCACCGGGAGCGACTTCAGCCACTCGGTCTGCCCGGACTGCTACCAGCGCATGATCCTGCCGGAGCTCGAGCGGATGAAGGCCGCGGCCAAACCCAAGGTTGCCCGTGAACGAAAGCATTAGGCGGCTCGAGGAGAAGATCGCCTATCTCGAGCGGCATGTCACCGAGCAGGACAAGGTGATGCTCGAGCTCGGCGAGGAACTGGCCGCCCTGCGGCGGGAGTTTCGCCGGATCCGCGACCAGGCGTCGGGTGCGCGCGGCGACGCCGCGGGAGAAAGCGGGACGGATGCCGACGAGCGTCCGCCGCACTACTGAAACGTCGCGTTTGGTATCCGGCAGGCGCAGCACCCACATCTCGCGGGTAACTCCAATCCCTTCACCGCGGATTACGCCGATCTCGCGGATAAGGAGTATCCGCGCCATCGGCGAAATCCGCGGTCAATAGATTTGTGCGGGTTTCAGATGGGAACCCCGCCTTCATCTCCCGGTTCGTGGCGCTCAGAACGCCGCGGTCACTTCCTGCTGATGACCGGGCTCGACTGACTGCTCACCGAGGGCGGCGCATTCGACGGCGTCGTTCTTGTAGAGCTTGAACCGCACGGGGGCGCTCGCGTCGTTGGTTTCCCAGCGCCACTTGCCGATCGAGACGAACTGCAGGGGCACGCCCTTGTCCCAGCTCAGGCCCGGTCCGTTGCCGCGGATGAAGAGCCGGTTGCCGATGCCGATGTACGCGGTCACGAGGAGCCGGGTCGCACCGTCGGAGGTGAGCACGCCTTCGGCCACGGATCCGCCCGACGTTTCCTCGAGCCCGAGCCCCAGGGCGGGTTCTTCGTCGACGGGTTCGACCCGTTCGTTTCGCCGGCGTGATTCGCGGGCCGGACTCGCGGTGTTCGCCGGCGGGCGGACGGACTCGACTGCCGGCGCGGGGGGTGACGGGGGCGGAACGGTGGCGATATGTCCGGAAAACGGTTCGGCCGTGGGCGGAGCGATCGGCGTGATTTCGGGAATGGCTTCCGCTGGCACCGGGGGCGGCTCCTCCCCGGGGGATGCGGTCACCACAGCCTCGGGCGCGACCGGAGGCGGAGTTTCGCGGCGCGGCCGGCGGGGCCGTTTTGGCGTGGGTGAAACGGGGGCGTCGGGTTCGGGCGCCACGGGCGGGGCGGACGAAGTGTCCGGCTCGGCCGCGACCACGGCCCCGGGGCGTTCCGCAGCGACCGGTGAGGATGCGACGATTGGTTCCGGTGCGGGTTCGGCGGGCGCGACGACGGGCGTAGACTTGGGCGCGATCGCGGCGGGAGCCGGGGCCGGCAGGGCGGCGAGCCGGGTGGCGAGCTCGGCGGAGATGCGTTCGGCGACCAGGGCGGCGGCGGTGGCGATCTTGGTGTCGAATTCCACCATGGCCGCCGCTTTCGCCGCTTCGAGGGCGCGCACGGCCTGGCCGCCGGATTCCCCGATGCTGCGGGCGGCGTCGACCCGGGCCTGCGCGAGCGCGTGCTCGGCGGCGGACTGTGCCTTGGCGATGGCGCCGGCCAGGCTCGCGCCCAGACGGGTGGCGGTTTCGTTGGCGGCGGTCAGATGCTGGTTCGAGGCGGCCTCGAGTTTCGTCCACTCAGCGGTCGTCTTGGCGATGCGCTGCGAGACCGACTCGAGCCGCTCGCTTTCGCTGGTGCGCAGGGAGAGCAGTTCGCGTTCGAGCTCCTCCTTTTCGGCGTCGGCGGCGACGGCGAGCTGGGACTGGAACTCCGCGATCTTCTCCTGGAGCTTGTGCGGCAGGTGTTCAGCCATCCGCAGGTTCTTCAGCGCCAGCTCGGAAATCTGGTGCAGGCCGTTCGCCGCGATGCTGATTTGCTCGGCCGAGGAGTGCACCGTGCGGGCGAGGGCTTCGAGGGCCCGCTGGCGGTCGTCGAGCAGTTCGTTCTTCCGCTGCTCGTAGATGATCACGAGCGGCACGAGGCCGGCGATGGCGCCGAGCCCGACACAGGCGACGATCCAGAGCACCGCGCTGCCCGAAAGCGGCTGGGGACTGGCCACGGCGATCAGCACTGCGGCGCCGATCAACGCGAGATCGGTCGCGATGAAGATCCACGCGGGCAGTTTGGGATTCGGATCGGAGGATTTCATGGGGCTTCCAGCACCGAGGCAGTCGGCTTCGGCCGCCCGGTGTCCGATCGGGACGATCACGACGCGCGGGCGGCGAAAAGCTTTTGCGGTGCGCCGCGGCGCGGCTCAAGGGAAAAGGCGCCGGAGGGAATTCCAGGGTTGTGCCCCGGTGCGTCCGGCGTCACGCTGCGGGAGTCGCGATGAACCTCTCCGAATTCATGCGGGTCGAGCGCGAGGGCCGCGAGGGATCCCGGCACTACGTCGTCCACACCCACGACCCGAAGTTCTCGCTCGAACTCACGCCGGACGGCTCGGCGCCGGACAAGATGGGACGCGGCGTCATCAAGCGCATCCATGTGCCGAACTCCTGGGCCGGCGACTACACGAAGTACTCGAAGTACATTTCCGCCGCGCAGGAATTTTTCGCGCAGTCGATGGCCGAGCCGGAGGCGGAAGGCCGACGCGCCCGTCTATAGGCGATGACCGATGAGGGCGGCTGGCGTCGCCCCGTGCGCTGCGGGCGAGGTCGCCCCATCATGGGGCCCCACGCTCACCCCAGCTTCCGCCAGGCCATCGCACAGAGGGAGAGCAGGAGGCCGACCCGGATGGCGCCTTCGAACGTGAGGATGACGAGGAGCCACTTGAAACGCGCTCCGCGGCGCAGCGAAAAGCCGATCATCGACACGAGCAGCAGCCCGATCCCGTGCGCCCGGCTGAAGGCAAACGTGAGCAGCAGCAGCAGCCAGCACCAGTAGCCGAGGATCAGCATGCTCCAGAAGAACGCCGTGGTCTCACGCAGGCCGAGCTGCCGCGGATCGGCCCCGCGGGCGATCTGCTTGATCCCGAGGTAGCGTTCGCTGAGCACGAGCTGCCACACCTCGAACACGAGGAACAACGGGGCGAAGGCGATCAGCAGAAGCACCGTTCGAGCCAAGCGGCCACCGGCCCGGAAGGCAACGCGGAGCGGATGCGTTCAGCAATGTGGATACTACGGTGCGCCCGGCTGGACTGCCCACGGAACACACGGAATATACGGAAGAGGGGTTCGCTTCCGTGCAGTCCGTGTTTTCTGCGGACCCATCTTCCCAGACGTTCCCGTCGGACTCGCCAGGCGGAACGTCCGTGGACGCTGGCCCGATCTCATCCGCGCCCGGCGCTTGCCTGCGGCTCGCGGCTGCGGTGTGCTGCGCGGTCCCGCCCCATGCCTTCGACGGAAAAAATCGGCTTTTTGCGCGGTGCCGTCCGTGCCCTCGCGAAGTTCTACTACCCGCGCATCGAAGTCACCGGCGGCGAACTCATCCCGCGCACCGGCCCGGTGCTGCTGGTGGCGAACCACCCCAACTCGCTCATCGACCCGGTGCTCCTGGGCATCGCGGCGCAGCGGCCGGTGCGGCTGATGGCGAAGGCGCCGCTGTTCGCCATCCCGGTCTTCGGCGCGACGCTGCGCGCGCTCGGCATGGTGCCGGCGTATCGGGGAAGTGATGACACGAGCCAGGTCGCGAAAAACCTCGAGTCGCTCGCCGCCGCCGCCCGGCAGCTCGCGGCCGGCGGCGTGATGGGCATCTTCCCCGAGGGCAAGAGCCACGACGCGGCGCGGCTGGCGCTCGTGCGGTCAGGCGCCGCGCGGCTCGCCCTGCAGG
>JAEUHA010000590.1 GCA_016793535.1 Opitutaceae bacterium
CAGCAGGGCGCCGCAGAACGCGGCGAAAAGGTGGAGCGGCGTGTCCCTTCGCCGCTGGACATTTCTCCCGCCGAATCCGAACCGCGTCGGCTTCGCCTCCCGCAGCGTGGGGACACGCTGCTCCACCCTGGGCTTAGATCGGTCCATCGTTTCCAAAGGCACGCCGATACAGTGCGACGGAGTCCGCCGGCTGCAACGGTCGCGGGTTGAAATTTCCGGTCCATTGCCGCGCGGCATCCTGGGCGAGCAGCTCGAAGTCGGCCGCCGGCACGGTCAGCCGGGGAATGTGGCAGTGGGCCACGAGATCCGCCACCCACTCGATCAGCGGCAGCGACGAGACCCCGGTTTCCCGCAGGATGCCCGCGTAGCGCTCGTAGGTCGCGTGCGCGTCGGGCTGCGCGGCGTTGAACCGCATCACGTGCGGCAGCATCAACGCGACCGCAAACCCGTGCACCGTGCCGTACCGGGCCGTGAGCGGATTCGCCGTCGCGTGCGCCGCGCCCAGCATGCTGTTTTCGATCGCGAGTCCGCTCAGCGCCGCGCCCAGCAGCATCAGCCCGCGGTCGTCGGCGGTCGAATGCCCGTGGATCACGCCCCCGATGGCCCGCGCCAGATGGCGGAAGGCGCCCTCGGAGTACAGGGACGAGATCGCGTTGCGCTTCGTGCACACGGCCGACTCGAGCGCATGCGCCAGGGCGTCCATGCCGGTCTGGATCGCCACCGCGCGGGGCTGGGTCGCGGTGAGATGGGAATCGAGAATCGCCACCCGGGCGCGGGCCTTCGGGTCGCCGCAGGCCATTTTCTCGTGGGTGTCGTCGCGGCTCACCAGCGCGTACGACTGACACTCGCTGCCGGTGCCGGCGGTCGTCGGGATCGCGATCAGCGGCAGCATCGGCTTCGTCGCCTTGCCGTAGCCGTGGTAGTCGCGCATGCGGCCGCCGTTCGTGAGCAGGAAATTGGCGGCCTTCGCGGTGTCCATGCTGCTGCCACCGCCCAGGGCGACGATGCAGTCGAAGGCCTTGCCCCGCGCGAAGTCGGCGCAGACGGCGGCATCGGTTTCCGAAGGGTTCGCGTGCGAGTGATCATAGGCGATCACCGGAATGCCCGCCGCCTCCAGCAGCGCACGCGCCGCATCCATGTGGCCCGCGCGGGCCAGTCCAGTGTCGCTGACCAGGAACACGGCGGAGCCGCCGATTTCCCGCACGCACGCCGGCAGCTCCTGGATCGAGCCCGGGCCGAAGACGAGTTTGGGCGCGGGACGCGACGCGAAGGGAGCAATCATGCGATTAACCACGGATCACACGGATACCACGGATAGGAATCGATTCATTTCACCTCTATCCCCGGCATCTGCGCCCTCCGCGGTCCAAATCGTTTCCAGAAATTTTTGACCGCGGATTACGCGGATGCCGCGGATGAAGGCCGGGGCCGGGGAACTCATCCGTGTCATCCGTGTAATCCGTGGTCAAAAACTCAGACCGCCACGAGATCGCCCTGCAGCGCGCGACGCCGGTAGAGGAATTCGAAGAGATTCCCCTCGTGCGGCTGCTCCCACTGCACGCGGTTGGTCGGGTACGGTCCGATGTTCAGGCGCTCGATGTTGGTGCTGGTCATCAGGTCGAGGATCCAGCGCTTGTTGCCCGTGAACGCCGACACGACGAGGGACTCGCCGATCGTGGCGATCATCTTGTCCTGCGGCACCTGGAGGATGCTCGCGAACGGGAACATGAACTCGGTGTTGGCGAGCGGGTGATCGAGATTCTCGCACGCGATCAACGTCGGCTGCAGGAAGGTCTGCCCGAATTTCTCGATCAGGCGCGGGCCCTGGCGGTAGCGCGCGGTCACATCCTCGGCGCCGGGCGTCTGGAGCAGTTCGTCGATCCGCTCGTTGATGCCGCGCGCCATGGCCGGATTGGCGAAGCCGCAGAGCAGCGCGTTCGGGTCGGTGCGCGGAAGCGGAACGATCGCGGCGAGTTTCCGGGCGAGGGCATCGGCGATCTCCTTGCCGTGGTGGCCGGTGAGGACCGACGAGGCGTTGATGCAGCTGCGGCCGCCGTTCGAGGAGATCGACTGCGCGATGACATCGAGATGCTTGGCCCAGTCGTCCGCGTAATCGTCCCCGATGAGCACCTTGCTCCGACCCGAGCCGTGGACCTGGATGTGACGGTAAGGCGCGTACTTTTTCAGCGTCGTGTCGTTGCCG
The DNA here is from genome assembly GCA_016793535.1 of Opitutaceae bacterium. Taxonomy (GTDB): domain Bacteria; phylum Verrucomicrobiota; class Verrucomicrobiia; order Opitutales; family Opitutaceae; genus ER46. The sequence continues at coordinate 2,204 of JAEUHA010000590.1, forward strand.
AACGCGATCGCGCGACCCGTGCCGAACAGCAGCGCGTCGCCGCCATCGTGCGTCGTCGGATAGAACCCGAACGCCTCCTTCGGGAAACCCGCGGCGATCATCGCCTGGAGGAGGCGGAACGGCGTGAGCGGGTCTTCGCGGCCGGGCTTCAGGACAACCGGGATCTTCATGACCGGCGCCGGCAGCCAGAGGGAATTCACGCCGGGCGAGTTGCTCGGGAGCAGCACGCCGAGACTGTCCGTCTGCGGGAAGAAATTCACGTCGAGCCCATCCTGGCGGATGAAGCCGCGGTCGAAGAGATCGAGCGACATGCCCCGGGTCAGGCCCGCGAGGATGGCGCGGATGTTCGCCATGGCGGCGTGGACCTTGCCCATGTTCTGCCGGCCCAGGCTGTGCGGCAGGCCCGTGAGCTGGGAAAGCGCCGCGACGTAGTCGTCGGGACTCTGCAGGCGGTCGCCGTCACCCCACGGCAGGTTGCCCTTCAGGAAAAGATCCGCGGCCTTCTCGCAGTACGTCACGAGCGTGGCGCACGGGATCGCATGCAGGGCCTCGACGGCGCGGGGCAGGTTCTGCAGGTCGCGACGAATGAGGCCGGAATTGGCGACGCTGATCTCGAGCGCCTGCCCCTCGACGGTGAACTTGATCGTGTCGAGGCTGCGATAGGTCTGACCGAGGCGGAGGACGGGAATGTGGATCGGAGCGCTCATGAGGGAAGGGCCCACGGAACACACGGAGCACACGGAAAAGGGACTCGATCCGAACCCAGCCCAGACCCCGAACCTTTCCGTGTATTCCGTGTGTTCCGTGGGCGAATTATTTCAGGTCGTGATCAATACACGCCTTCGATGATGGTCTTGGTGAGGGATTGGAACGGACGGACGTCGCCCACGCCGTCCCAGGGGAACTCG
>JAEUHA010000008.1 GCA_016793535.1 Opitutaceae bacterium
GGACATCCTCGTCGACCTCGCCGGACACACCGGAATGACCAGCCGGCTGCCGCTGCTGGCCCGCCGGCTTGCCCCGGTGCAGGTGACCTACCTTGGGTACCCGGACACCACGGGCTTGCCCGCAATGGACTATCGGTTTACCGACGGGATCGTCGACCCGGAGGGCGACGCGGAGGGCCGGGCCTCGGAGCGGCTCGTGCGCTTCGCGCCCACGGCCTGGACGTATCAGCCGCCCCCCGACGCGCCGGAGCCGGCCGGACTGCCGTATGCGACGCGCGGATACGTCACGTTCGGCTGTTTCAACAGCCCGTCGAAGATCACGGACGGCATGCTTGCCCGTTGGGGCCTTCTCCTCGCGGCGGTGCCGGGTGCGAGGCTGCGACTGAAGGGGCAGGGGATGGGCGAAGCCGGCCCGCGCGCCCGCTACGCGGAGCGGTTTGGCCGGGCCGGGCTGCCCGCGGATCGGGTCGATCTGATCGAGCGCACGCCCGACACCCGTTCCCACCTGGCGCACTACCGGGAGGTTGATATCGCCCTCGACACCTTTCCGTACCATGGGACCACGACGACGTGTGAGGCGCTTTGGATGGGTGTCCCGGTCGTCTCGCTCGCCGGCGACCGGCATGCGTCCCGCGTGGGTGTCAGCCTGCTGAACGCGATCGGTCGGCCGCAGTGGGTTGCGTCGACGCCCGAAGACTACCTCCGCATTGCGCGGGAGCTCGCCGGGGACCCGGTGGCGCTGGCGGACGAGGCGCGGACGCTGCGCGAGCGGGTGCGGCAATCGCCGCTCGGTGACCACGCGGGACAGTCGCGGCGATTCGCGGCGGCCTTGCGGCAGTGTTGGACAGCGTGGTGCGGCGGCCGCGGGACAGCCCCGGGGTCGCCCGGTTGAGCGGGGTCCGCGCGCAGGGTGCGGGGACATTTCTGCCGCGCGGCAAATGTTGCCGGGGGATGCCTGGCTCAGGAGGCTGGCGGGCGTCGGCACGAGCGAAGACGTTTGTATAACGCTTGGGGACAGCGCTTAGCGTGACGCGTAAGGGCAGGGGTACGGTGTTTGCTTAGTGGGCCCATTCATCATGCGCGCCGTGCCTCCCAACTCTTCCGCGGAAAACTCCACCGATCCCTTTACCCTGGTCATGCCGGACCGCGAAGTGGGCGCTGCCCGTATCGAAGCGGCCACTACCGTCGCCCGGACCGAGCTGATGCTCTGCGTCGAAGGCGGCCGCGCGGCGACAGGCGAAGGATTGCAGGCGGCATTGCGCGTCCTCGCCCGTGAGATCGCGGCGCTGGCGCGGCCCAACCGCAACGATCCCTGGGTGGCCGAAGTCCAGGGGGTCGTCGAAACGCTGCTGCGGCTGGGTGGCTACGACGCGCCCGTCGAGGCCCCCACGGCGACGCTCGCCCGCTCCTGGGTGGTGCGCAGCTGGAGCGGCGTGCTCGCGGCGATGCTGGTGGCGCCAGCGTGGCAGGTGCCCGAGGCGCCCGTGCTCGACGACGTGCCCGACTGGCTCTGGCGGATGTATTCGGCCTGGCTTTTTCAGACTCCCACGCGGTTCGCCGGTCCGTCTGGTGACACGCTGGCGCTGCATCATGCGCGTCACCTGCGGGCGCTCGAACGCTGGTCGGCGCGGAACGCCGGGTCGGCATCGCTGCGTGCGGCGGTCGCTGGTTTCCTGGCGGGCACGCGGCACGTCGGCGCGGATGCGTCGCCCCGCGTCTGGCGCGAACAGGCCGAGCTGCGCGGCCGCGTGCTGACGCGCACCCGCGTCCGCAGCCGGGCCTCGGGCGAACTTCCGGCCGTTTCCCGTCACGGCCGCCGCCTGCGCATTGGTTTCGTGGCGCGCGATTTTGGTCCGGGACCCGCGATGTACGGCGCGCTGCCGTGTTTCGAGGAGCTCGATGTCCGTAACTTCGACGTGTTCCTGTTTCCGCTCGTGAACTCCGAGGCCGCCGAGGCGGCCTACTGTGGCCGGCGCGGCCGCGGCATGCTCCAGCTGCCGCAGGGTGTGGCCGAGCGGGTGACGCAGTTGCGGGAGGCGCAGATGGACGTCCTGGTCTTTGTGGGCGATCTGGGCCGTGAAGACTCCGAGGTGACCGAGTTGGCGCTGCACCGGCTCGCCCCGCTGCAAGTGGTGAATCACCGCTCGGGGCTCAGCACCGGACTCCCCGAGATCGATCTTTACGTGACGGGCTTCGAGCCCACCGAGTCGCAGCCCGCCTCGGCGTACACCGAGCGGGTGGGCGTCCTGCGTGGTCCGGCGCACAGCATTGCCCTTGCCCGCTCCAAGGACGAGACTGCGGCGGCCGCCGGCCGCGCTGAAGTCGGACTCCCCGTCGAGGCCACCCTCCTTGTGGCCGTGGTCGATGCCACCGGTGTCGCCGCTCCGCTGCTGCGCGCCTGGGTGGAAGTGCTGGCCCGCGTCCCCGACGCCCACCTCGCGATCGCGCTGGTGCACGAAGGCACGGACGCCCCGGTCGCGCTCTTCTGCGCGGCGGTGGATGCCACGCTGACGGCGGCGGGCGTCGACCGCCGGCGCGTCACGATCTTTCCCGCCGCCGTGTCGCGGCCGCACGAGGTCCGTGCGCTGCTCGCCCTCGGCGATCTTTACCTGGACGCGGGAGCGACGGGCCTCGCGGCCTGGACGACCGTCGAGGCGTTGCAGGCCGGCGTGCCGGTCCTGGCCGCCCCGGGACGGGACGCGGAGGCGACGTCATGCTTTTTGCGAGCCTTGGGCCTGGCGGACTGCGTGCCCGCGACGGTCCTGGAAATCGAGCGGCTCGCGGTCGGACTCGCGGCGGACACCATCCGCCGGCAGGAACTCCGCACGCGGCTGACCGCGGCGATGGAGTCCGGTCCTGATTTCCTGGATACGCTGGCCGCCAGCGAGGCCTTCGGCGCCCTGATCGAGGCGGCATTCGACGAACTTTGCCTGCTGGGCCACGCGGAGTTCCGCCGTCAGGCGGAGCCGGTGCGCTGCTTCGGCGTGGATGATCCGGCCGAGACGGTGGCCTCGGGCTTCGCGGCGCATGCGCGCGGCGACCTCGAGGGGGCCGCGATGGACGCCGTCCTTGCCCTGCGTTCGGCGCCGACGGACCTCCGGGTGCGCCACCTGTACGGCCTCGTCCTCAACGCCCAGGGCATCACGTCCCGCGCCGTCGACTACCTGCTCGGCGCGGTCCAGCGGCCCGGGGCCACGGTGCAGATGTGGCACGACCTCGCCCGCGCCCTGCGGGACAATCACCAGCCCGCCGAGGCGATCCAGGCGCTCGAGACCTGCCTGCGGATGGATCCCCGCAACGTCGAGGCGCTCTTCATGCTGCTCGAACTGAGCGAGGCGATTGGCGCGACCGAGATGGCGCGGGATGTCCTGCAGTGCCTGCAGCAAATGGCCCCCGCGGATCCGCGGGTGGTCGCGATGAGCTGAACCCCGGCCCCGTCCGCCCCATGCGCATCCTGTTCTCCACCTGTTCTGCGGCGGGCTACATGGCGCCTCCGCGCCTGGCGGACGAGCAGATCGTCTGCGGTCCGGACTGGCTCGACGCCGACATCGGCGGCTACGTCACCGCCCGCAACACGCCGGTGGGCGAATACGATCTCGCCGCGATTGCGGCCCGGCTGCCGGCCGATCAGCAACCGGAGGCCGTCGTGTGCCTCGTGGACGCCTCGTGGCGCTCGGTGCCGCGCAACCTGCAGGCGTTCCGCTGCCCGAAGGTCCTGCTCGTGGCCGACACGCACCACCTGAACGCACCGCTCGCCGGGATGATCCGTTATGCGCAGAGCGAGCGCTTCGATCGGGTCGTGCTGCTCTATGACCGGCACCACTGGGACTTCTTCGCGGCGGCGGGGGTGAAGCCGCTGTACTGGTTCCCGGGCCTCACGTTTCCGCATGACGACCGCACCGTGGCCTCGGCGCGTCCGGCGGCAGCCCGCGAGTCGCGCATCGCGTTCGTCGGGCAGACCGGCATCTGCCATCCCCGCCGGATTCAGCTGCTGTCCCAGTTGAACGCGCAGAATCTCCCGCTCCAGGTGCGGGCGGTGTCGCAGCGCGAGGGGCTCGGCTTCTACGGTTCCTCGACCGTGGGTTTCAACAGCTCGCTCAACGGCGACCTCAACCTGCGCGTGTTCGAGATCATGGCGAGCGGGGCGATGCTGCTCACCGATGCGCTGGCCCCGGCGTCCGGGCTGACCGACGTCTGGCAGCCGGGCCGCGAGCTCGTGACGTATGCCTCGGCGGCGGAGCTGGTGGAAAAGGCGCGGCACGCGATTGCGCAGCCGGCGGAGGCGGCTGCGATCGGGGCGGGGGGCGCCCGGTGGTTCGATGAAAATTTCTCGGCCGCGCGCCGGCAGGCAGCCTTTGAGCGGCTCGTCTCGGACGGACAGGCCCCGGCGATGTTCGCCCAGCCGGGACCGGCGGCGGACGCCCCGCGTCCTGCCGTGATCGCGCCGCGCCTCGTGTCCGGCTACGAGTACGTGCAGGAGCTCCACCGCAATCTGGATCGCGTGACGGTGCAGC
>JAEUHA010000050.1 GCA_016793535.1 Opitutaceae bacterium
GAGCAGGATGGCCCGCACGACCGCCCGCAGATCACCGCGCACGCCCGCGCCGTTGTTGGCGAAGACCTGCGACACGCGGTAGATGTAGCCCGGGCTCGGATTGCTGGTGACCAGCCGCTGGATCAGCTGGCGCACGATGAAAGGACCCGTGTTCGGGTGATTGAAGAGCGCATCGAGCGTATCCTTCAGGTCCTGGATGCCACCCTGCGCCGCCGGCAGCACCTTGCCGCCGATGATCGTCTTCGCGGTGTCGTCGTGGAACGCCGGCCACAGCATCATCGGCTCGATGTAGTCGGCCGGGCTGCCACGGAAGAGATTGGCGTTGGCCGTGGCGTTCGGGGTGGGATTCGCATAACCCCAGCCGGTGAACACCTTCGCCAGCTGGACGATGGTCTCCTGCGTGTAGGTCGGAATCGGCTGGCCGGTCGGGTCGAGCTTGAGCGTGCCGTCCGGATTCAGCTCGTGCAGTCCAATCGTGAAGAGCTGCATGATCTCACGCGCATAATTCTCGTCGGGCGTCGTGTTGTTGGCCGCCTTGGCGTTGCGCAGCGAGCTGAGGTAGATGCCCATCATCGGGCTCAGCGTCACCTGTTCGAGGATCTGCCGGAAATTGCCGAATGCGCCGTTGACGAAGATATCGTAGTAGTGCGCCGCGCCTTCCTGCCAGGCGCTGATGGTTCCGTTCTGGTCCGAGATGACGAGGATCTGGCTCAGCGCGAAGGCGACGCGCTGCCGGAGCTGGTCCTGGCCCGTGACCGCGATCTTCCACCACGCCGCCTGGCGGTGGACACCGCCCGGACGCGTGTTCGGCGAACCGTTGACCGAGCCCTGGCCGCCGGCGTTGATCGCCTCGAAATCGGCCATCGTGGCGGCGCGTTGTGACGATGCCGGAACCGACATCTGCTCCGCGAGCCAGGCATTATAGCCGCGGCTCATCAGGGACAGGATGTCACCCTGCGTCGGGCCGAAGGTCGCCTGGGTCAGGAACCGGGCTGAATCCTCGGCCGAGACACGCGAGAGGTCGAGCGCCGGCGGAGCCGCCGGAGGATTGAACACCGCGCTGCCGCTGCTGCGGACGAACCCGCCGCCCAGCTCGCCCGCCGGATACTGGGCGGTGTCGATGCTGACCGTGACCCGGCCGGCTTTGACCGCCGCAATCAGGTCGGCGGTGCTGTAGGTGCCCACCGCGGCGAAATTCCAAAGCGCGTTCGTGACCTGGCCCTGCGGGAGGTTGAACACATAATTGCCGTCGATCGCCAGGTGCGCCACGACCTCGGGGGAGCTGAGGTTCGAGAACGAGACGTTCACGAACGCGCTCTTTTCGTCGGGAGCGAGCTGGATGGTCGCCGTGCCATACGCGGTCGAAGTCGGCGCATTGGGGAGAGCCCGCAGCGTCGAGACGAAGAGCGAACCGGAATTGGCGTAGATCGTGACGCCCGCGCGATCGTTGACGCCCACCCCGTAGGTCGGGAGGGACTTGAGCGCGAGGGTGGCACTCCGGTTGTTGATGTTGGCCGGATTGGCCTTCGGGACCAGGGAGACCGTCGCGGACGTGGCGCCCGCGGGAATCGTGACCTGGCCGGAGAGCGGCTCATAATCGACGCCCGCCGTCGCCGTGCCCGAGATCGTGTATTCAACGGTGATCGGCGTCGCGACCGAACCGACCCGGGTAAACGTGAACACCGCCGGGCTCGCGCCGGTGGTATCGGTCGAGGGCACCGTGGCGGTCACACTGACCGTCGAAAGCGTCTCCGGCGAGAGATCGTACACTTCCACGAGCGCAGCGCCGGTGGTGCCGCCGACGCCGTTCACCTGGATCGTGTAGTTGCCCGGCATCAGGTCGATGAGGAGCGCCGCGTCCCGGCTGCCGGCCCGGAACGGGAACGCTCCCGCCTGGGCGAATCCGGCGGTCAGGGCCGCCGCGCCGGCGGTTTCCCAGTTGTCGTTGGCGCCGTTGGCAATCTGGCGGCCCGCGGAATCGAGAATGGCCAGGGCCGGGTCGGTCAGCGCGCCTTCCACGCCCAAGGGCGCGAGCGCAGGACCCGCCGCGCGAACCAGCACTCGCCGGGCGCCACCGCCGGGCGACACCGACAGGCCGGAGAAGAAGGTCGCATTGCCCGTGCCGACGAGCGCGCGGGTCGAGAGATTCATCAAGCGCGCCGAGCCCGACACGTCGTAGATCTCGAGGATCGCGACACCCTGCGTGTTGTTCACGCCACTCACCTGCGCCGTGTAGGCGCCGGGGGACAGCGTCGCGACCAGGGCGGCATCCGCGCTGTTGTTCGCCAGCGGAAAGGCGCCGACCGACGTCATCGTCGCCGCATCGCCCGCCTGCCAGTTGTCGTTCGCCAGCACGAGCGTGTTGTTGCTGTCGAAGAGCTGGAGCTGCGGATTGGTCAGCGCTCCCGTGACATTGAACGGAGCCTGCGCCAGTCGGGCACCGACGGCGCGAATGAGAACCTGCTTCGGCGCGCCGTCCTGCACCACGAAGCCGGTGATCATGATGTTCGAGCCGGTGCCGACCTGCGCACGCGTCGACAAATTGCCGAGGCGCTGATTATACTGCGCAGCCGATACAGGCGTGGTCGCTGACAGAGCCCAAGCGCAGGTCGCAGCCAACGCTAGGCGGGTGATGTTTTTCATCGGGCAGTTGGATTCAAAATACCAGGGGTAAACTCAGCTCGGGAGGAAGGGGATTCCCGCAGTGTCCGCACGATGACGCCCAAGTCCAGTGCGCCGTTGCACGTGCCGCGTAAATACCCGACAAAATCTGCGCAGTAGTACTTGGGGGAATCACCCGGGGTCGGTTGCATCCGGCGACCCAAAGGTGTTCTTGGATTAATGTCCGGACGGTGCCGTGGCGGCCGTAACCGGCTGGCCGATCGCAGCTAGCAAATCAGTAAACCAAGCCTCCCGCACGTTGAAGGGCTTGCCGCCCTTGATCCGGGTAAACTCGATGGCGCGGAGGACATCATTTTGCGCCTCATCCTGACCCACGACGCCGCTTTCCCGCCGGAGGGCACAGTCCACCGAATGCTCCACACAGCGCTGGATAAGTGCGAGGTCCGCGGCGTTTGCCGGTGCCGACCGGGCGAAATAGCCACTCTTTTGCACGAGGACCTTCTCGGCTCCGATCATCTTGGCGAATTGGTCCCCGAACCATTTTCCGGGATTGACCGCATCGAGTTTGACATGGCCAAACGCATCGCGGGGCACCTCCTGGCCGCGCGCGGTCATCTCCGCGACAATACTCTCCACTCCGGCGCCTTCGCTGATGAACACGTTGACGTTGCCCGCCCGCTCCATGACCGCCTTGAGCCGCTGGGCTTCTGCCGCGATGTCGAGCGCGAGCTCGGGCACGTATACTCCATGGACCGCCAGCCGCTCTCGGGAAAGCCCGAGTCCTGGGGCCACCGCCGTCCGGCCCAGGCGCTGCTGGTAATCGCGCGCCGTCGCCGCCGTGAGCCAGCCGCAGTTGCGACCCATCACCTCGTGGACGATCAGCATGCGCGGATTCGCACCCCATTCCGCCACCACCCGCTCGAAAAAGAGCGCGCCCTGCTCGGCCGCGGTCCACGCGCCGAGGCTCTGGCGGATCGGAATGACGTCGTTGTCGATCGTCTTGGGCAGCCCGATGACAGTGAGCTCGTAATTGTTCTTCGCCAGGTACGCGGCGAGGTCCGCGGCGGTCGTGTTGGTATCGTCACCGCCGATCGTGTGGAGAACGTCGACGCCATCGCGCACCAGTTGCTCCGCCGCCACCTGCAGCGGATTCTGCCCCTCCTTCACCAACCCGCGCTTCACGCAGTCCTTCACGTTGGTGAGCTTGACCCGGCTGTTGCCGATCGCGCTGCCACCGTGGCTGCGCAACACGTGGGCCGCCGCGCGCTCCGCCGTTCCGACTACGATGCTGTCGCCCAGCAGCAGGCCCTTGTAGCCACCACGATAGCAGAGGATCTGGATATCACCGGCGACGCTCGTGTAGCGCTCGATCAAACCCGCAATCGCGGCGTTGAGGCAGGGGGCAAGACCGCCGGCGGTGAGCAGGGCAACTTTCTTGGGACGCATGGTACAAGCTCAGCCAGCATCACCCGTACCGCGCAAGCCCGCAGGAACGCGGAATCCCCCGGGAAATGTCCTCCGACCTCACACCGTCCTCGCCCACCCGTCCCGCTCCGGTCTACGCTTTCGCTCCTCACCCCATGAAACGCCTCATCCGCGCCCTGCTGCTCCCGTGGCTCGCGTGCCTGTCCCTCGCCGCCGCCGGCCAGTCGGCTGAGATCATCGGCCCCTGGAACCTGACCGAACTGAAACGCCCGCCGGCTTCGCGCTGGCTGAGCCAGACCGGGGCCGTCCACTCGCTCCTTTATGAAGGGGAAAAGTATGCCGGCCGGGCCACGGAGGTCTTCGCTTTCTACGCCTCGCCGGCGACCCTCGGCGTCGCACCGGCCGGCGCCACGTTCCCCGGCGTCGTCCTGATCCACGGCGGGGGCGGCACGGCGTTCGCCGAATGGGTCCACCTCTGGGCCCGGCGCGGCTACGCGGCGATCGCCATGGACCTGGCCGGCAGCCGGCCGATCGATCCCCGCTACGATGCCGCCGGCAACCCGGTGCCAAACCAGGCCGCCAAGCCCGACACACGCACCCGCCTGCCTAACGGCGGCCCTGATCACGGCCACCCGCAGAAGTTCGACTCGATCGGTGGCGACGTCTCGGATGACTGGCCCTACCACGCCGCCGCGAGCGTCATCCGGGCCCATTCCCTGCTGCGCACGCTGCCCGGCGTGATCGCCGACCGCACGGCCGTCACGGGCATCAGCTGGGGCGGCTACACGACCTGCCTCGTCGCCTCGCTCGACGACCGTTTCAAGGCCGCGGTGCCCGTCTACGGCTGCGGTTTTCTTTTCGAAGGCGAGTCGGTGCAAAAGCCCGCGATCGACAAGCTGGGTGACCGACGCGCCGCCTGGATCGCGGCCTACGATCCCTCGGCCCTCCTGCCCCGCTGCCGCGTGCCGATCCTGTTCGTGAACGGCACCAACGATATTCACTACCCCCTCGACAGCTACCAGAAGAGCTTCGACGCCGTGCCCGGCCGCAAACAACTCCGCATCGAGGTAAACATGCGCCATGGCCACCCGGCCGGCTGGGCGCCCCCGGAGATCGGGCTCTTCATCGATTCATTCTGCCGCAACGGCACGCCGCTGCCGGTTCCCGGCGCGCTCACGACGTCGGGCGCGCGCGTCCACCTCGCCTTCACCAGCGCCACGCCGCTCCAGTCCGCCGTGCTTCACTACACGACGGACTCCGGCCCGCGCGCCAAGCGCACCTGGCAAAGTCTCCCGGCCGAACTCGGCCCTGGAACCGTCTCCGCCGCCGTGCCCCCCGCCGATGCGAACACCTGGTACATCGCGCTGACCGACGCCCGCGGGGCCATGGTGTCCACCCCGATTCAGTTTCGACCCTGAGCCGCGGTTTCGCTGTGCCGACCTCCCCGCGCTTTCATCCGCTCACAGCTCGTCCAGGTCGAAGTAGCGCAGTGCGCCCGGCAGCAGGATCGATTTGATGTCGGTCGAATCGTAATTCCGGTTCCGCACGATATCCGCGAACCGAAACGCCCCGATCCACTCACACGTCGAGACGCGAGGATCGATCGCCGCGGCGAGCCGGCCGTGCAGTCCCATCCGACCGTGCGCGTGGATCCGGATCGGTCCGACGGCAAAGCCCGGCCAGGTCGCCACCACGTCGAGCGCCCGCAGGACCTCGAAGGTCCGCAACGCCACGAGGCTGTCGCCGAGAAACGAGAGGTCGTCGGCCAGCTTGCGGTAGGTGGTGATCAGCCCGTCCGGTCGCGCGTTGATCGGATCGGGCTTCATCGGCCCGACGCCGCAGAGATTGAGCACCAGCACGGCCCGCCCTCGGCCGCACTCCTCGCGCACCCAGGCCGCGTGCCGGGACAGCGCCTGCGAGCCCTCGTCCCAGAGTGCGATCGTGAGCGGCTGCGGCCCTTGGGCGTCCTTCGCCCGAAACAACATTCCCAGGTTCGCGAGCCGGGGCTGCGACCACCAGAAGCCGACGTCGACGACCAGGTCGTCCACCACTGTACCGCGCTCGACGAAACGCGGGTTCGCATCGACCGCGACGCGCCCCGACGTGACGCGCGCGCGCAGCCACTCGAGCGCCCGCTGCCGCGTGACCGCGGGCTCCGTCTGCCGGCGGGCCGCCACGATCGCATCGAACCGCGCAAGGTTCGCTTCAAAGACAAACTCGGCATTGGGCAACTCGCCCCGCACCTGGCCGGTCCGGGTGGCAAAGAGCTTCTCGTCCGGGACCGGCTGCGGTGGAAACACGCCGGGGTCCACCTCCCGGCCGAGCAAATGCCGGGAAAAGAACCGCGCCGCCGCCCGCGCCAGCCGCGGCGTATACGAGTGGATCGAGTCGTCCTCGATCAGCTCCAGCGCCTCCCCCTGGTCGAAGAGGTTCCACGCCCGCCGCGCCCGCGTCACCGTCTCACGCGTGCCCTCGATCGGAAAAAAATCCCACCGCACCGCGAGCACGCACACCGGCTTCGGCGCCATCGCGAGGAGGATGTCCTCGTGGTCGTAGCCGGCCGCGGTGAAGCCGAACCAGTTTTGTTCGGCATCCTGCGGCTGCCCGGTCCACAGGTACGCCGGGCGCGAGGTGATGAAGGTCCCCGGCGCCGCCGCCGCGATGCGCGAATCAGCGAGCATCATCAGGGACGTCTGCGTGCCACCGCCGGAATTACCCGTCACGCCGATGCGCGCCGGATCCACCTCCGGACGCGTGAGCAGGTAATCGACGCCCCGCATCGCATCGTGCAGGAAGTAGCGCGCAATCTGGTCGCCGACCAAGCGCGCCTGCGCCCCGGCATGGTCATGTTCCCCGGTGCCGGCGCGGATCAGGGCCTGTTTGGTCTCCGCGTCGTAATAACTGAAGCGCTCACCCTGTCCGATGGGATCCTGGGAGAGCACGATCAGCCCGGCCTGCACCAGCGTCTGGCAAACGCTCTGGTACTCGCGCGCCTGCTTCGCGTTGGCGTGATGCCCGCTGAGGAACAGCACCGCGCCCGTCCGGCCGGTGCGCGTCGCCGGCAGATAGAGATTGGCCGTCACATAGTGGCGCGGCCGGGCTTCGAAGATCACCTTCTCCACCGAGTAGCCATTGCCCTGCTCCGTGCCCGTGACGCGCGCGTTGAGCGGCGTATCGGAGGCCGGGAGGCCGCCCAGGCTGGCGACAAAGAAGTGCCGTAGTTCCGCCTGCCGCGCCCGCAGGGCTTCCGGCGTCCGGATCGCATCGCGCTGCGCGTCACCCCGCGCAAAATGGTCCGCCGACCGCGCGTACACGTAGTCCTTCAGTTGGGACCCGGGATGGGCGAAGCCGACGGTGTAGCGCTCGAGCCGTTGCCAGGCGGGGGAAAGGGTCGTCGCGCCACCGGGTGCGGCGGCCGACGCCATCCAACGCGACACGGAAATCAGGACTAACGAGAGAAGAAGCAGGCGCATACGCATACAAAGGAAGGGTGCGATCTCTCTTTCATGCGACGCAGCGCGGCGTGAAGCCAGCCTCGACGTGGACGAACCGGCTTCGTTGGCCCGGGTCGGGCCACAAAAAAAGCGAACCCCAAACGGGGTTCGCTCAAATGTAACTGACGTGGTGTTCGTCTACCTGGCGCGAATCAAGCCGCACCCAGCTTGCGCCGGATCGCAAACACGCCCGAAAGGGCGACGCCGAGGAGAATCACCGTCACGCCACCATCCGGCACGCCCGCACCACGGGTCTGACGGACATACCACGTCTCGTAGACGCCAGTCAGGCTGCCGATGTCGGTACCATTGGTGAGTCTGCCCGCATCAACATCGTTAAGATCGACGTGGGTGAAATCGCCCCAGTATTCAGACGCGAAGCGGTAAACCGTGTGGTTGTTGTACCCCGCCAACGCCGCCGGGACCGCGAACCCCGTCCGGGTAAAGTCCTGCCACGTCGGCTTCAGGGCCCATTGGGCAGCCGTCGCGTTGGTCCAGCCTTCCGCGGCGCGATAGGACGCGTTCTGAATATTGCCCGCACCCCACTCGTTCGGGGCGATCGGACCGGCATAGACCCAGTCCAGACCCGTGCCGTTGAAGTTGATGATGACCTCGCTATCCGGAATCGGCGTAGCGTTGGAGATAATGACCGCCTGGGCAGACGTGCTGAACAGGGCGAGTCCCGCTGCGAGGGAAAGCAGCGAGGTAATGCGGGTAAGTTGAAGTTTCATACCCCTGCCCTTTAGCCTCGATCATGCCGCATCCGCAAAATCATCGCAACAACCTCCACAACATCCTGCGGGCCCTAGAGAAGAAAATTCAATGCCGCACCCCAGGAGCGTGGCGAAGGACCCCGAAGGCCTCAGATTCGTAAGGAATGTCGACATTCGCGCGCACGCGCCGACACTGGATTCGCCCCCATCACTCCTCCGCACCCCGCGACACGATCCGCCTACGCTAAGCGCCGCCGCCAAACTGCTCCCGCGCCTGCCGGCAAGCCGCCGCGTATACCGCCGTCAGCCGGTCCCAGCGATCGTTGGTCGCCGCGTCGATCTGCTGCCGCGCCGGGTCCGCGTCGAACCACGCGATCGTGCGCCGGATGCCCGCCGCAAAGGTCGTGCGGGCCACGAAACCCGGGACGAACCGCTTGATCTTGGTGTTATCGAACACCGCCGACACCGCCTTGTCGCCCAGCAGGGTTCCCTCCACCGCCGGCACGCATGCGATGAGGAAATCCGACGGTACGTGCACGATCTTCGGCGCCCGCACGCCGGCCGCCTCGGCCGCCTGCTGGAAGATCTGGTTCCAGGTGAGCACTTCGTCGGACGTGATGTGAAACGCGTGCCCGAGCGTCGCCGGGAGGCCGAAGAGCCCGATCAGGCCCGCCGCAAAATCGGTGTTGTGCGTGATCGTCCAAAGCGAGGTGCCGTCCCCGGGCACGACCACCGGCGCTCCGCGGCGCAAGCGGTCGATCAGGGTCCAGCTCCGGCTCCACGCGTTGAGCACCAGCGGGACCTGGTCGTCGCCGTAGGTAAGCGACGGACGCACGATCACGCCAGGAAACCCGGTCGCCTGATGCGCCGCCTCGAGCTCCTGCTCACACGCGATCTTCAGCCGCGAATACTCCCAGTGCGGGTTCGCGCGCGGCGTCGACTCCGTGATGAGGTAATGCGAGAGGGGCTTCTGATAAACGCTCGCGGAGCTGATGAAAATGTACTGCCGCGTCGTGTCGCGAAAGAGCTCGAGGTCGCGGCGGATATCGGCGGGTGCGAACGCGATCCACTGCACCACCACGTCCCAGGTGTGTCCGCGCAGCGCGTTCCGCACGCCCTCGACGTCGGCGAGGTCGGCAACGATCGTCCGCGCGCCTTCGATCGGCCGCCGCTGGCCGCGGTTCAGGAGCCAGAGGTCGTGTCCGGCCGCGATCGTCTGGAGCGTGGCCGCCCGGCTGATCACGCCCGAGCCACCGATGAAGAGGATTTTCATGCGCAAGAAAACTCAGGGCCGGCGCGTGTCGCTGAGCGACCAGGCGCCGACGGGGATGCTGCGCAGTTTCGACACCGTTTCGAGCACGGCGCGCTGGCAGCGCTGCGGCGGCAGGCCGGCGAGGATGTTCTCGAGGTCGTCGACGACGATCTGCCCGATGAGCGGCTGGATCTCCGGCACGCTGCCCGCGCGATGCGCCTGGATCAGGGTGTTCGGCGTGTGCCGGCCCGGCTCATCGGGCGGCACCGGCTCCTCCGGCCACACGTCGATGCCGGCGCGAATGTGTCCGCTCGCCGCCGCCGCCAGCAGCTCCGGGAAATTCACCAGCGCCGCCCGGCTCAGGAGCACGACCACACTCCCCTTGGCCATGCTTGCAAACTGCCGCGCGCCGATCCGGCCCGTGTTTTCACTCGTGTTCGCCGCCAGCAGGAACACCACGCGGGCCCGGGCGAAACATTCGTCGAGCGTCGCGGGAATGACCTCCAGCTCGCGCAGCACCGCGGGATGGATCCACGGGTCGTGGACCAGGATCTCGCGGGAGAACGGCCGCAGCAGCGGCAGCAGCGCGCGGCCCAGATTGCCGAGGCCGACCAGCGCGAGCGGTTTGCCGTGGAGGAGGAACGAGTCGTGATTGTCGCCCTTGAACTCCTTGCCCACGCGGAGCGCCGCATCGGCCTCATGCATCCGGCGCGCGAGCGAGATCGCCATCCCAAGCGCCAGCTCGGCCACGGGCCGCGCGTAGACGGGCGCGGTCGAGAGGACAGGGATGCCGCGGCGGTGACACTCGGCGTAGTCGACGTTCGGGAGGAAATTGCTCTCGACGTTGAACACCGCCCGGAGGTGCGGCGCGCGGTCGAGCCGCGCCTTGTCGAGGGCCGACTGGCCGATCAACGCGATCGTGTGCGGCAGATGGCGCTCGATGTGCTCGGCGGCGGCAGGCGAGCCGTCATGCCAGACCACGCGCCCGAGCCGCTCGAGCCGCCGCTGCGTCGGTTCGTCAAAGATGCGCGCGATCCGCCGCGGAAACGGATCGAGCAGGATGACGCGCTCGTCGGGAGGCAGGGAGGACATCGGTGCAGGCGCCGGCCACTGCGGCCGGCGAAACTGTGTATCGCCGAAACAAACACCCGTTGGCTAGTGCAAAGCCGACTCATCGCCACGACCTTGCCGGCTGGTGCCCCCGCCCGGACTTGAACCGGGATGGGCGGTTTAGGAAACCGCTGCTCTATCCAGTTGAGCTACGGGGACGCGCCACAGGAAAGTGACGCCGAAATTCAGGGCACCAGAAGGTGCCAGCGTCAACGGTGTGGAATCGGCGGAAGCGTCCGAGGCAGGATATGCCGGCTCCCGGCTCGCGCGCCGGGAGGCGGATGCTCCCGCCACTCATGCACTGGCGTCCGTCCGAATGGGTCGCCTTCGTCCCGTCGCCTTGCCGCGATGCCCCAACTCCACCGGGTGACCCGCGGGAGGGAAATCAGGAACCGGAGCGAATTCCGTTCCCAGCCTTCCCTCCGCCTTCGCCGCGGTTACGGTCTATGTCCGCATGGCTTTCCCCGTTCCCTTCGTCCGCCGTTTCCCCGGCCTGCTTCGCCCGCACTGCGGTATCCGTTTACTGGTGACGCTGGTCCTGGGGTCCGCCGCCTTCGCCGCCGCGCCGGACAACCCGCCTCCCTGGCACGCGGCGCCGCCGCCGGAGTACGTGGTTCGCCGGGTCAAGGCGCCCCTGCCCCCGCCATCGTCCCTGGAAACCGCCTGGCAAAGCCCCGCCTGGACGCACGCCGCGACGCTCGACGTCGATCGGTTTCACGCCAAGCCCGACCCGTTGTACCCACGGACCCAGGCGCGGGTGTTGTACGACGACGCCGGCCTCCACGTCTTCTTTCGCGTCGAAGACCGTTACGTGCGCAGCGTCATCACGGCCTATCAGGGTCCGGTCTCGCGCGACGCGTGCGTGGAGTTCTTCCTCGAGCCGGACGGGCAGCGCGGCTACCTCAACATCGAGGTGAACGCCGGCGGGACGTTGCTGATGAAGTACCACGATCCCCGGCTCCGGCCCGGCGCGGAGGAGTCCCCGCCCGGATACCGGCTCGTGCTCGTGCCGTGGGAGGAGGCGCAGCACGTCCGCGTCCATCACTCGCTCCCCAAGGTCGTCGACCCGGAGATCACCACCCCGGTCGTCTGGCATGTGCAGTACTTCGTGCCGTTCGAAATCCTCGAATCACATTTCGGCCCGCTCCGGCCGCTCCCGGGGCGGCAGTGGCGGGCGAACTTCTACAAGATCTCCGCCGCCAACTCGCATCCTCACCGCGCCACGTGGGCGCCGATTCCACCGGACGCACGCGCGGCCGGGTTTCACCAGCCACGTTTCTTCGCCCCCATCCGATTCGAATAAACCCCGTTCCGCAGACGCGACTGCCCGGCGGCGCACGGGCGGCGTCCGCGCTCACGGGGCGTCGCTGGCACGGAGATCCTGCGCCGAACGGGTGCGACTCAGGCGACGTTACGGCGGCGCAATTCTCCACAGGGGTGGGAGCTTCACGCTCCGGATTCGAACGACCGGCGCACGATGCTCCCGCCACTTCTCCAATCGTGGCCGCAACGAAGACACGATTCGTCCGCTCGACGTTTGCACGACGTCGCGACTCCCTGCCAACCTCGCGGCCATGGTCGCCCGTGCCCGTCGCCTCCCGTTCGCCTTCGCCTCCCTGGGGCTCGCCCTCGCCGCCGTCATCGTCGGCTCTGCCGCCGACC
This sequence comes from Opitutaceae bacterium, assembly GCA_016793535.1. Taxonomy (GTDB): domain Bacteria; phylum Verrucomicrobiota; class Verrucomicrobiia; order Opitutales; family Opitutaceae; genus ER46. Next base: position 12,279 of record JAEUHA010000050.1, read on the forward strand.
TCGCCAGTCCGCTGCCGTACACCACGACCCCCGCCTTCCCCGGCTTCACCGTCGAACAACCGCTCGCGATCGTCACCCCGCCCGGCGAGACGAACCGGCTGTTCCTCATCGAAAAGCGCGGCCGGATCGTGATCGTACCCGATCTCACCCGGCCCACGCGCGAGGTCTTCCTCGATATCTCCGACCGGCTCGGGACGAATCGCGACGGCGAACTCGGGCTGCTCGCCCTCGCGTTCCACCCGCAGTACCGGAGCAAACGGCAATTCTACGTCTGGTACACGCAGTTCACCGGCACCGGGCGCGAGGCGCACGGGACCAGCCGCCTGGCGCGCTTCCTCACGGCCGCTTCGAATCCCAACGTCGCGGATCCGGCTTCGGAACAGCTGCTGATCGTGCAGCCCGACGAAGCGTCCAACCACAACGGCGGCGAACTGCTCTTCGGTCCCGACGGCTACCTCTACCTCTCGATCGGCGACGAAGGCGCCTACAACGATCTCTTCGAAAACAGTCAGCGCCTCACGAAGGATCTCTTCGCCGGCATCCTGCGCCTCGATGTCGACCAGCGGCCCGGCAATCTCCCGCCCAACCCGCATCCGGCCGTCCAGCCCGGCACCTATCTTGTGCCGCGGGACAATCCGTTTGTCGGCGCGACCCGTTTCCTGGGTGAACCGGTCGATCCGGCGCGCGTCCGCACGGAGTTCTGGGCGGTGGGACTGCGCAACGTCTGGCGCATGGCCTTCGATGCCGCGACCGGCCACTTGTGGGCGGCCGATGTCGGGCAGAAGTCGGCCGAGGAAATCAACCTCATCGTCCGGGGCGGCAACTACGGCTGGAACCACCGCGAGGGCCAGGGGCGCGGCCCGCGGGCGGGCCCGGCCGGCGCGACGTTCCTCGAGCCGGTCTGGGACTATCCGCGCACCGACGGTTTTTCCGTCACGGGCGGCTTCGTGTATCGGGGCATGCGCTATCCGGACCTGGACGGACACTACCTCTTCGCAGACTACGTCTCGGGCCGGGTGTGGGCGCTGCGCCCCGACGGCGACCGCCGCGTGACCGCCGACCGCGTGCGCCAGATCGCGCAGGTTCCAGCGGTGACCTCCTTCGGCCGCGATCCGCGCACCGGGGAGATCCTGATCGCCTCGTTCACCGCGGGGGTGCTCCGGCTCGTGGCGGCCGCGGCGACGCCGTGACAGTGTCCGGCGGTCGGACGACGCCGCGACGGGTGACGACCTGACCCGTCCCCGGCCGAAGCCCGCTTCTCTCCCGCCTCCCCGCGACTTTCCACCGCGAGACTTGCCGCTACGGGCCCGCTGGTTTCACTCGAGGCCCCACCCCCCGATTTCCCCCGGCCCGCTCCCCTCCACCACCCTGGATGAACGCAACGCTTACCCGCGTCCTGCTGCTTTCATTCGCCAGTCTCGTCCCCGGGTTCGCCCAGACCGCCCCGACGGACCCCCGCCCGGCCGCCGGCGCCACCGAGTCCCCGCCGCCCGCTCCCGTCCAACTCTCCGTCTTCGAGGTCACCTCCGACAAGGACGTCGGGTACCAGGCCGGCAACACCGCCTCCGGCTCGCGCTTCAACACGTCGCTCAAGGACACCGCCGCCGCCGTGCAGGTCTTCACGCCGGAGTTTCTCTCGGACTTCAGCGTCAACTCCCTCGCCGACATGATCGCCTACGCGCCCAACATGGCCGCCGACATGCTCGACACCGCCGCCGACGCGAACCCGCAGTTCCTCGGCGGCTCCGACCTCCGCGACACCCGCATCCGCGTCCGCGGGCTTTCCGCCAGCACGGCGCTCGACTTCTTCGAAACCGGCATCCCGGTCGACGTCTACAACACCGAGCGGCTCGAGCTCTCCTCCGGTCCGAATTCCATCCTCTTCGGCTTCGGCTCGCCCGGCGGGCTGGTGAACATCCTGACCAAGCGCGCGCAGACAAACCGCACCCGCACTAGCGTCCGCCTCCAGACCGGCCAGTGGTCCTTCCAGCGCGCCGAGCTCGACCACAACCAGGTCCTCATTCCCGGCCGCCTCGCGCTCCGCCTCAACGGGCTCTACCAGGACAGCCAGGGCTGGCGCACCTACGACTACAACGACACGACGCGCGGCGCGGTCTCCGTCCGCTACACGCCCACGCCCGCGACCACGCTGCTCGCCAACTTCGAGAACGGGCAGGTCCGCTCGCACGCCACGCGGCCGATCAACGCCTACGACGCCCTCCGCCTCTGGCAGGCGCGCGGCTCCCCGACCCGCTCCGACGCCGCCTGGGTCACCGCCGACCGCGCCAACGGCATCAACCGCAACACCACGGCGCGCGCGCTCCACGTCACCGACGGCGCGGGCGCCGCCCCGTTCACCCTCACGCTCAGCAACGCGGCCAACCTCCGGCTCCTCGAGAGCACCTACGAGGACCTGAACATCCCCGTCGCCGACCGCGCCGGCCTCACCCTCACCCCGTGGAACCAGATCCCGTATTCGGTTTCCACCTACGGTCCCGGCTCCGCCCGCGACCACAACTTCGACCGGCTCGTCGTCACCGCCGAGCACCGTTTCACCCGCGACCTCACCGTCGAGCTCGCCTGGAACCGCGAGCGCACGAACCAGCTCGTCCGCACCGTGCAGGGCAACCAGCTTTCGTTCGCCGGCGATCCCAACACCGTCATTCCCAATCCCAACGGCACCGCCACGCCGATCCCCAATCCCAACGTCGGCCGCCTCTACCTCGAGAGCCGCTGGGTGGCGGACGACGGCGAGTACACGGTCGACGCGCTCCGGGCCTCCGTCGCCTGGGCGCTCGACCTCGGCCGGTTCGGCCGGCACCGGCTCGCCGGCCTCGCCGAGGGCAGCGAGCTCCGCTCGTGGCGCTATCCCAAGGCGCAGATCCTCGTCGACGAGAACGGCGTGCCGTTCGCCAACGCCGCGAACCCCGAGAACGCCGCCAACTTCGTCTGGCGCCGCCACTACGTCGCCCCGAACCGCTTCGAGACCTACTACGGCGGCAACGGCCAGGAGTCGTTCACCGTCACGCGCAACGGCCGCACGTTCCATCCGACCTGGGTCAACGTGAACACCGCCGGCGGCGATATCCTGCGCACCATGCGCACGCTCCTCGCCGCCACCCAGAGTTCGTTCTGGAACGAACGCGTCATCGTCACCGCCGGCCTCCGCTACGATCGCATCAGCTTCGACCAGCACGGCGAACGCCGCTTCACCGCCAGCGACCCCGAGGTCCGCGCCGGCCGCCGGCTCGTCAACGAGATCAGCTTTTCGGATACGATCGACGACACCACGCGCCACGCCCCCGTCACCAGCACGCAGGGCGTCGTCTTCCACGCGAACAAGCTCGTGTCGCTTTTCTACAACCACGGCACGAACAATTCCCAGCCGCCGCTCAACGCCCGCGTCCTGCCCGATGAACGCCTGCCGGAGCCGTTCGAGGGCGAGACCAACGACTACGGCTTCATGCTGAATCTCCTCGAGGGGAAAGTCTTCGTCCGCGCCACCGCGTTCCACACCAACCAGAACAAGGCCGCCGGCGGCACGTTCGTCATCAATCTCAACACCGGCGAGAACAACCTCGTCGCGCCCACCACCCGGATCCTCGACACGCTGCTCGCGGCCGGTCGCATCTCCGCCGCCGACTACAGCGCGCATCTCATCGGCGACGAGGCCAACCTGATCGGCACGTCCGACGTGCGCAACCGCGGCTACGAGTTGTCGTCGTGGTTCAACCTCACGCGCAATTTCACCGGCATCCTCAACGCCTCCTACACCGCGACCGACCGCTCGCGCGTCGTGCCCGAGTTCGAGCCGTGGTTCACCCGGGAGCGCGAGTTCTGGCTCGCCACGCCCGGAGCCGCGAACCTCGTCAACGTCACCTCCAACGCGACGATCGCCCAGGAGGCGGCCGGCCTCGAGCGCATCATGGAGGGCACGCGCGAATTCTATGGCTTCGGGTACGGCGAGCGCCCGTGGAAGGCGAACGCGAGCCTCCGCTACAGCTTCTCCGACGGCCGGCTGCGCGGCGTCTTCATCGGCGGCGGCGCCCGGTGGCAGAGCGAGCCAAAGCTCGGCCGCGAAGTCGTCGGCCGCAACGCGAGCGGAAACCGCATCTTCGGCCGCACGCTCTACGGCCCGGTCGATTTCAAGGTCGACGCGTTCGTCGGCTATCGCCGCAAGCTCGCCGTCCTCCGGCGAAACGCCGACTTCAGCGTGCAGCTCAACGTCACCAACCTCACCGACGAGGACGAGCTGATGCCGCTGCGCTACAATCCCCTGCTCAGCGGCTACGCCCGCGTCCTGCTCGTCGAACCGCGCAAGGTGCGCCTCACCGCCTCGCTCGGCTGGTAGCCGGCCCCGCGGGTGGTTGCGCGCGTCGAGGCGCCGCGGGCCGACCGCGTTTTGACTCGCGCGGCCGACTCGCGCATCTCAGGGCCATGAGCCAACCGGTGTTCCCCGGCCCGCGCAGCGCGGCCATGATCGCGGAACTGCGGCGGTATGTGATCGCCGATCCCTACCCGTTCTGCCTCGACCTGCCGCAGTGCGAGAGCATGTGGCTGGCCTCGGTCGACGGGGAACGAATCTTCGACTGGGCCGGCTACTACGCCTCGAAGTGGATCGGCCACAACCACCCCGGGCTGCAGGAACCGGAGTACCTCCGCCGGCTCGGCTTCGCCGCCAACAACAAGCTCGCCAACCCCGACTTCCTGACGCCCGAGTGCCTCGAGTACTACCGCGCCCTGGCCGAGGTCGCGCCGCGCTGCATGCGCAACCCGAAGCTCGAGCTCTACGCGGTCAACTCCGGCGCCGAGGCAGTGGAGAACATGATGAAGTACCTCATCAACCTCCACGACCGGCACCGCGCGGTGAAGGGAGGCGCCCGGCGTTTCCTGTACTTCGACCAGGCGTTCCACGGCCGCACGGTGTTCGCGCTCAACATCACCGAGCTGTCGCACGATCCCGTCATCACAAAGGATTTTCATGGCCTCGTCCGCGGCAACATCCAGGTCCCCTTCCCCGCCATCGACGCCGACGCCCCGGCGGAGGAAAACCGGCGGCGCACCGCCGAGGCCCTCCGCCGCGTCGAAGCCAGCCTGCGCGAACATCAGGGCGAGGTCGTGGCGATCATCACGGAACCGATCCAGGGCGCCGGCGGCCACCGGGTCGCGGAAAAGGAATTCTTCCAGGGCCTGAGCCGGCTCGCGCACGACCACGGCGTGTTTCTCGGTTTCGACGAGGTGCAGACCGCGGGCGGCCAGACCGGCGACTTCTTCATGGCGGACCAACTCGACCTGCCGCATCCGCCCCAGGCCATCGCCGCCGCCAAAAAACTCGGCAACGGCGTGCTCTACATGCTCGAGTCGATGCAGGACGAGGGCGTCCTCGACTCCACGTGGGGCGGCAGCCTCGCCGACATGGTTCGGTTCTGCCAGGAGTGGCGGATCGTGCAGCGCGAGGGGCTGATCACGCAGGTGCCGGGCAAAGCCGCCCACCTCGTCGCGCGCCTCCGGGATCTCCAGGCGCGCCATCCGGCGAAGATGGGGAACATCCGCGGTGCGGGGCTCTACCAGGGTTTCAGTCTCGCGACGCCGGAGCTGAAATCCACCCTGCTCGAACGCGCCCTGCAGGACGAACACCTGCTGCTCCTCGGCGCCGGCCGCAGCCACATCCGGCTGCGCCCCAATCTCAGCGTCACCGTCGCCGACATCGACCTCCTCGCCGCCAAGCTCGACCGCCTGCTGGGCGCTGCCAGCGTCCCGTGAGCCCGACCCGGAACCGGCGCGCGCCGGGGCCGCGTCACGTCCTTCGGACCGCGTCACCCGCGGCGCACACGGCGCGCACGTGACCGCGCAGCCAGCGATGGGCGGGATCGGCCTCGAGCCGCGGATGCCAGAGCAGGGAAACGGTAAACTCCGGCGTCGCGAGCGGAAGCGGGAAACTGTGCAGCCCGGCCCGCAGGTTGCCGGTGTGGCGGGCGGGCACCGTGGCGATGAGGTCGGAGGTCCGCGCGAGCGCCACCGCCGTCGAAAAGCCGGCCACGAGTGAAACGACGATCTGCCGCTTCAATCCGAGTTTCGCCAGCGCATCGTCGATCGGGTCGTGACGCGCATCCCGCGCCACGCCGATGTGGCGGCCGGCAGCATAGCGCGCGGGCGTGACCTTGCCCTGGCTCAGCGGATGCCCCGGGCGCACGACCCCGACGTAGCGATCACGGAACAGTGCCTGCACCCGCAACTCCGGGCTGGTCGTCGGCTCCACCACGCCCGTTTCCAGGTCGACGGTTCCTTCGCGCAACGGGCCACTGTCCTTGTTCGGTTTCGGCACGAAACGCAGTTGCACCCCGGGGGCTTCGGCGCCGAGGCGGGCGACAAGGGCGGGGCCGAAATTCTCCGCCCAGCCTTCGCTCGTCCGCAGGGTGAAGGTGCGGACGAGCTGGCGGAGGTCCAGTTTGCCCACCGGGCGCAACACCGCCTCGCCCTCCTGCACCAGGAGCGCGACACGCTCGCGCAGTGCCATCGCCCGCGGCGTGGGCACCAGCTGGCGTCCGGCCCGCACCAACAGCGGGTCGCCCGTCGCGGTCCGCACGCGGGCCAGCGCCCGGCTCATCGCGGAGGGACTGAGCCGCAGCCGTTGCGCAGCGCGCGCCACGCTCCCTTCGGCAAGGAGCACGTCCAGGGTGACGAGCAGGTTCAGGTCAGGTCTCGTCATGCCGCAGCCGGCGTTCGGCGGTGAGATGGCGTCCCGTGCACGGATACAGTGCATGGCGTGCGTCTTCCGCCCTGTCAACGGACGGGCTATACTGCGCGGATGAACCCGACCGTTGCGCAACCAATCTGGGCCGAGAGCGCCCCACCCACGCCCGCCGTGCGCGGGGCCCTCACGGGTCTGTCCCTGTCGATGCTGTTGTCGTCGCTGGGCACGAGCATCGCCAACGTCGCCCTGCCGGACCTGGCGCGGGCGTTTGCCGCGTCGTTTCAGGATGTCCAATGGGTCGTCCTCGCGTACCTCGTGACGGTCACATCGCTGATCGTCGGCATCGGACGACTGGGCGATCTCGTCGGACGTCGCCGGCTCCTGCTGGCCGGCATCGGGCTCTTCACGATCGGATCCGTCCTGTGCGGATTCGCCCCCACGCTCGGCCTGCTGATCGCGGCCCGCGCGGTGCAAGGATTGGGCGCCGCCGCGATGATGGCGCTCGCGCTGGCGTTCGTCGGCGAGACCGTTCCCCGGGGCCAAACCGGCCGCGCCATGGGCCTGCTCGGAACGATGTCCGCGATCGGCACCGCCCTCGGCCCGTCGCTCGGCGGCATCCTGATCGCCGCGTCCGGGTGGCGGTTGATCTTCCTGTTCCAAGTCCCGCTCGGGCTGGCGGCCTTTCTCCTGACGCGTCGCGCCCTGCCGACGGACGTCCGACCTGCGCCGGCCGTTCGCGCCCCGTTCGACGGCGCCGGCCTGTTGCTGCTGGCGTTGGCGCTTGCCGCCTACGCCCTCGCGCTGACGCGGCGCGGCGGCCTTTCGGATCCGTTCAACCTGGCACTCCTGTTCGGCGCGGCGGCCGGCGCCGGCCTCTTCGTCATCGTCGAATCCCGGACCCACGCCCCGTTGCTCCGGCTGGACTTGCTGCGCGAGCGGGGATTGTGGACGGGCGGACTGTCGAGCGGGCTGGTCTCGACGGTGATGATGACGACCCTGGTCGTCGGGCCCTTTTATCTTTCCCGGGCCCTCGGGCTCGCGCCGGCCACGGTGGGCGTTGTCCTTTCGCTGGGTCCGCTCGTCGCCGCGCTCATGGGCGTGCCGGCGGGCCGGATGGTGGACCGGCTCGGCGCCCGGCGTGTCACCGTGATCGGCCTCCTCGGCCTCGCGAGTGGCGCCGCCGCGCTCGCCCTGCTGCCCGCGCCCCTGAGCATCGCCGGCTACCTGGTGCCCCTCGTCGGGCTCACGGTGAGCTACGCGTTGTTCCAGACGGCAAACAACACCGCCGTGATGCGGGAGGTGTCCGCAGACCAGCGCGGGGTGGTCTCGGGATTGCTGAACCTGTCGCGCAACCTGGGACTCATCACCGGTGCGTCCGTGATGGGAGCGGTGTTTGCATTCGCGTCGGGGGCGACGGACCCCGCCACGGCCAGTCCCGACGCGGTGGCCCGCGGCCTGCGCGTGACGTTCGCGGCAGCGGCGCTGCTGATCGCGATCGCGCTGGCGCTGGCCTTGCGCCGCCCGGCCCCTGCGCCCCGATCGGAAACCTAACTTCCCGAGGGAGCGCGGCGACTCTCATCCCCGTGACCTGCCCAACAAAAAAGCCCCCTGGCGCGGGCTGTATCCTTGGCGTCCCCACGGGCATTGATTGGCCTGCGGCCAATCGCGCCGCGATCGACGCTGCGCGTCGCCCCTTCTCCGGCCCGCTTCGCGGGCCTTCGGCGAACCCCGGTTCTCAGACATCCACGTACGTAGGCGTACATCGACGACATCAGCGTAGGTTAACTTTTCTGGGAAGTCCTTTGGGCCAGTGCGTCCTGCACTTCCGTGACGCGCTCGCGGGTAAGTGGGTAGCCGCGGAGCAGGAGCAGGGCGGTGCCGGTGCCGAGAGCGGGAATCGCACAGAAGAGGATCCGCATCCAGAGCACGGTTCCCGCAGGCTGGTCGTTTCCAAGAGCGGCATCGAAGCCAGTGGTGTTAAGGACCAAACCGGCGAGGATGAAGGAGAGTGAGACGCCCATCTTGGTGATCCAGCCATTCGCGGCGGCGATGAGCGCCTCGCGGCGGCGGCCGTTGAGCGATTCATCGTAGTCCACGAGGTCAGCAGTCATGGAATTGACGAGCACGAGATAGGCCGCGAGCCCAGGCGCGTGCAGGAGCGCCGTGGCGAGTTGGAGGTACGGCAGCGCCGGCGTATAGAGAAAAAACTTCAGAAACGCGGACACGCAGACCATGCCGAGTGCGACCATGATGGCACGGTGCTTCCCGATGCGATTGGCCAGCCACATAACGCCGGGAATCGAAAGCATCGCGATGAGGTTAAAGGTTGTGCCCCAAATGCCCATCATCGTCGCGGCGGCGACTTTGTCGCCGTGGAAGATGTGGTAGATGTTGATGTAAAGCCCGAGGCTCGAGACCGTGTAGAGCGACGTCATCGTGACGAGGCTCGCGGCTGAGAAAACGAGCAGCACGCGATTGGAGAGGACCACCCTCATTGCGTGCAGAAACGGCTCGGGGCGCTGCGCGGCGGCAGCGGCCGTTTGGGGCGCCTCCTTAAGGGTAAGCGCGGGAATGAGGCAGAGGATCGTGATGAGTGTGCCGCAGACGCAGCCGACGACGCGCACTCCCTCCAGCACATTCTGAAAAACTGCGATTTGACAGAGCGGATAGAGCCAGCCGGTGCCAAAACCGACAATCTTGTGGGTGACGCCGGCGTAGGCGAACAAACGCGTGC